>SFFC01000005.1 GCA_004556985.1 Clostridiales bacterium
CCACCTGTTCCCATACCGAACACAGAAGTTAAGCCTTTCAGCGCCGATGGTACTTGGCTGGAGACGGCCCGGGAGAGTAGGACGTTGCCGGATTCCAAAAAGAAATCAGCCCCACGAATGTGGGGTTGATTTCTTTTTGGGGCCGGGCAATGCGTCCAGCTCCCGGGTCGTCTCCGGGTGAGTGCAGCATTGTACTTGGCTAGGTTTCCAGCCGTGCGCGCCCAGTGAGCGATACAGCACGGCTGGAAACGCCCGGGAGAGAGCTGCTCCCGGGCCGTCTTCAGCCAAGTGCAACATTGTACTTGGTTAGGTTTCCAGCCGTGCGCCGCCAGTGGGACTGGAGCCGAGCGCGCCCTGTGGGCGATACAGCGAGGCGAAGCGTCGAGAATCGCAAAGAGCGGCCAGGGGGGGCCGCGACTATGCGAGTTCTCCGGGGGAAGAGAGCGCGATGGGAAACGCCCGGGAGAGTAGGACGTTGCCGGATTCCAAATGAAAGCCCCAGACGAATGCCTGTTTTTTTCATTTGGAATACGGGTTTTTTCGTAAGCGTCAACCCTACTGGCGTCATTCACCCAAAAACACACTCATGGCGCGGAGAGCATCGTTCTTCGCGCCATGAGCGGTTAATTTACTTTTTGAGCGATACAATTTAGGGAAAGATTCGCCTTTGCCAATAGTAATCGGTCTTCCCTGAGACGCCGTTTTCCCGGCACCAGCTCTTCACGCTTGTGCCGCTGCTCCTGCATTCTGCAATCCGCTGCGTCTATACGGCAAGGCGCTGATCTGCATTCAGCTTTTGCAGTCCCTGATCCATGTCCCAATTCCTCCAATCTCTCTTACCGACTCGGTTGCAGTCCATTGAAGTCGGTTAGGGCTTTGGAGTATTCTTGGATGATTCCTGGGCTCGCGCAATCCGCGCGGAGGGTTGACGCTTACTAAAAAAGCGCCCAGCTCGAAAGCGGACGCTTTAACGGGAAACGGAATATGTTATGTATCAAAGCGTACCATATCAACCAGAGTGCAATTCCGATAGATTAGGTCTGGACGTTGTGTAAACCCCATCTTTTCCCAGAAAGCATTGCCCTTTTCATTGCGGGCAAAAACAACCAAGTTGACTTTATTGATATCCTGTTGCTTTAAGGCATCAAGAGCAACCTCAACCAGTTGTTTGCCAATCCCTTGTCGCTGATGAGAGGGAGAAACTGCTGTGTGGCTAATATAGCCGCGTCGACCATCGTGACCAGTTAGGATTGAACCAATAATGCGGCCGTCTTCCACAGCGACAAAACAGGTATCCGGATTCCGAGCAAGATACTTTGTAATGCCCTCTCTTGAATCATCTAAGTTATTCAATCCCATGCCGGGACAGCTTAGCCAAAGAGCATATACGCTATCATAGTCATCAAGCTGCATATTCCGTATTTCCATAGCTAAACCTCCCCAGTTTCCGAAAGATCGACATCATTATAGTATACTGATCCCTTCTTTGACAGGTGCTTTTTTCGAAATCTGCGCTTGACAAGAGGATAATACATAACAGTATTACACATAATTGGAGATAGACCCTGTCTAGCAACTCCTCAGTTCTTCTTTGATGCCTCTGATAAGTTACTCAAGAAAAACTTTGCGCTTTCCACAGCCTTTGCCTGCACCGGTCACATCCATGACCTGCTGTAAAGTGTCCGCTCCGTTCCGAATCAATCGTGTCATATGTGATATTTCTGCAATGGCACGCTTCTATACTACGATTCAAAGCATCGTTCCTCCTTAAAAAACCGATTTGTCCGCACAGAAGTTTCGGCTTCCCATAACCTTTGGCCACAGCTTTGACGATCTGGCGATATGTCCTTCCGCGGCCCCAGCTTTCTCCACCGTCCGCGTCATCAGCGTCAAACGAGCAGGGGTTGCAGACCGAGAAGACTCCTCTCTATGCTCGAAATCAGTCCGTCAGAATCGTTGGGCATATCGCTCAGATAGGTGATCACCGTGTTTTGCCCGGGCAGAACATAACATCTTTGCCCCCACTTACCGTTGATACTGAAGCCATCTCCATATTTCCAGAAAAAATACCCGTATCCGCCCTCGCGATTCATCTGCTGGACGGAGGTGGCCTTTTTGACGTAGTCCTCGGAGACAATCCTGTTTCCTTCAAACGTCCCGCCTTGGATAAGCAGCAGGCCGATTTGGCTCAAGTCATGCACGGACAGTTTCATCCCGGATGCACCGTAAAAGTATCCGTCCGGACACCGGGCATGTTCAGCGTCTGTGATGTGCAGCGAGCTCAGAATGCTTCTGTTGATGAATGCCCACGCATCCTCCTGCACAGCTTCGGTCAACGCGACACCGATCAGATAAGCGGGAATATTGCTGTAATGGAACCGGATGCTGTCCGGTGAGGGAAGGGGGCAGGTTAGTGAAAACCGAAGATAGCTGTCGCTCTGCGGGCGGAAGGGATAGCCCTCTACGGACATCGTCAGCAGACGATGCAGCGTAATGCTCCGATAGGCATCCCGCTGATCCCGTGCCATCTGGGCAACGATTCGTCCGGGCAAGACATCGAGTATGCATTTTTGAAGCTCGAGCTTCCCCTGGTCACAGGCAATCCCGACGGCAATGGAGAGAATGCTCTTCGTCGCAGAATAGATGGGATACCTTGTATCGCGGGTATCCCCGAAGGAATGCACCAGCTCTCCGCCGTGGTATACCTCAATACCGTGCACCGCCCATTGATGCGTGACGATGTCGTGAACAAAAGCATCAAAATCCATCTTGTTTCCTTCATACATGCCGGTTTGTATACAGAATGACCTTGCGCCTTTCCGCTTTGAAGCTGCGCGGAGAAAGCAAACCCGGAGGCGTCCGGGATCTCTGCAGGCATATTGTATCATCCGCCTGTCGTCCGCGTCAATCTTCGCGCGATGGCCCTTGACCGGGAGAATTCCGCGAAACGGGATTTGGAGGAGGATGAAAAACCGACAGCCCGCAGACGACGCGTCGTTTTTGAAAGCGAATACGAAAGCCCCCGGACGCGCACAATGAACGCAGAGAAAAGGAGACGATGCTTATGGTGCACGAACGGCACAATCTGATTCCCTATGTGTTGGAGGCGGTTGCGCGGCCGGGATCGCGCGAAACCCGCGTGAAAAAGCCGCCGCAGGGCGCCAGAATCCGCAACGAGAGGGGAGAGGGCAATGGGCAGTGAGAAACAGGTGAGCCAAGCGCAGCAGGACAAAATTCAGCGCTACAAGCAGCTCGTCGACAGGCTCTCTCCCAAGAGCGACATGGTGACAGGGCTCTGGCGCGCCTTCTGGGTCGGGGGCGCCATCTGTCTGCTGGGACAGGCGCTGACGGAGTTCTTCAGCCGCGTCCTGTTCTGGGGAGCGACCAGCGCGGCGACGGCGACGAGCATCTGCCTGATCTTCCTCTCTGCGCTGCTGACGGGATTGGGCGTGTATGACAAGATCGGCAAGTATGCCGGGGCGGGCAGCATCGTGCCCATCACGGGCTTTTCCAACTCCGTCGTCGCGCCGGCGATGGAATTCCGGAGGGAGGGCCTGGTCATGGGCGTGGGCGCGAAGCTGTTTACGCTGTCAGGGCCTGTGCTGGTGTATGGCATCTGCAGCTCCATCATCGTGGGGCTGATCGCCTTCGTCATGGAGGTGCTCTGAAGTGAGCAGAAGGATGGGCGAACGAACGGTCGTGCTGGGCAACCGTCCCGGCATCGTCAGCTGGGCGAGCATCGTCGGGCGCAAGGAGCAGGAGGGGCCGTATGGCGGCCGGTTTGACCAGGTGCTCGAGAATGAGCTGAACGGGGAGACGAGCTTTGAAAGCGCGGAGCGGAAGATGCTTGAGACGGCGGTCACGCTCTGCGCGCGCAAGGCGCAGCGGGAGCTGAGTGAGGTGCAGATGCTGCTCAGCGGCGATCTGCTCAACCAGATCATCTCGGCCGGCTATGCGGCCCGAAACCTGCAGATTCCGTTTTATGGGCTCTACGGCGCCTGCTCTACGATGTCGGAATCGCTCTCGCTGGGCGGTATGCTGGCGGACGGCGGCTATGCGGACAGGCTGATTGCGGCAACGTGCAGCCATTTCTGCACGGCGGAGCGCCAGTATCGCGCCCCGCTTGAGCTGGGCAATCAGCGGACGCCGACGGCCCAATGGACCGTGACCGGCGCGGGCGCCGTCATGCTGGCCTCCGGCGCGGCTGCCCGGGGCGCGAAGGTGCGCCTGACGCATACGACCTGCGGCCGGGTGATCGATTTAGGCATTGCCGATGCCAACAACATGGGCGCAGCGATGGCGCCGGCGGCGGCAGACACGCTCTGCGCGCATCTGAAGGATCTGAACCGTAGCTTTGGGGACTATGACCTGGTGGTGACGGGCGATCTGGGTCATCACGGGCGGGATCTGCTGATCGAGCTGCTGCGGCAGAGCGGCGTCGATGTGCGGGAGGACAGGCTGTTTGACTGCGGCTGCGAGATCTTCTCCCCGAGGCAGGACGTGCATGCCGGCGGAAGCGGCTGCGGCTGTGCGGCGAGCATGCTCTGCGGGTATCTGCTGCCGGAGCTCGCAGCGGGGCATCTCAACCGCATCGTCTTCATGGCGACCGGCGCGCTGCTCAGCCCGACGACCACCATGCAGGGAGAGAGCATCCCCGGCGTCGCGCACGCCGTCGTGATCGAGCACGGAGAGGAGTGAAGCGGATGGACATGCTGATGATGGGCATCAAGGCGTTTGTCGTGGGCGGATTGTTCTGCGTGATCGGCCAGATGCTGATTCTCAAAACGAAGCTCACAAGCGCACGGATTCTCGTCGGGTATGTGACCGCGGGTGTCATCCTGGGCGCATTGGGCCTCTACAAACCGTTGATTGATTTCGCCGGCGCAGGGGCGACAGTTCCGCTGACGGGCTTTGGCTATCTGCTGGCAAAGGGGGCGATGGAGGCGGCGAAGACCGACGGCATCCTCGGCGCATTTACGGGGGGCGTTGTCGCTGGCGCAGGCGGCATTTCGGCGGCTGTGTTTTTCGGTTACCTGGCGGCGCTGATCTTTAAGCCCAGAATGAAAGAATGATGCGGCGCCGGGCCTGGATTTGATCGGCTTGAGCAAATGTCTGGGCAAATGCTCTGGGAGAGGCGGCAAAATCCGCTGAGGAAAAGGGCAAATCGCTGCGCTCCAAAAAATAAGCAGGATTCCCAAAGCCCTGCGCCGTGATGGCGGGCTCCGGGAATCCCGTTTTGAATTGGAACAGATGGCCTTTCGCGGAGGCTCAGCCCTTTTCCGGCCTGGCGGGCAGCGCGGCGAGCAGCTTGGCGGCCTCCTTGCCGGGGTAGAGTCCGGGCGAGAGCTTGACGATTTGCTCGAGGATGCTCTCGGCCTCGCGGCGGTTGTTCTCAGCCAGCATGGCGCGCGCCACCCAGAGCGAGGAGGTGATACGCTGGAGCTGATGCGTCTTGTTCTGACGCGTCAGCTCCTTGAGCTTCTCGACGTCGGCCTTGCCGGTCTTCAGGAAGACCATGCATTGCTCGTTGAGCTCGGTAGAGAAGACCATGCGTTTCTTCTCCGGCTTGGCCTGCTGGAGGGACTCGAGCTCCCGGCGCAGCGAGAGGAGCTCATCAAGGTATTTCTGCGCGGTTTCGATGTCGCTCTTCTGCTCCGCGCAGTAGCAGAGGTTGCTGACGATGGCAAAGCGGGCGAGCAGGGTTTCCTCGTGGCTCTTGCCTTCCTTGACGGTCACGGAGGAGAGCAGCGCGATGGCGTCGTCAAAGCGGCCCTGCGCACAGTAGGCGTTGGAGAGATGCAGGCGCACCATCAGCGCAGTATTCTGGTTTTTGAGCTTGATTTGCAGCTTGGGCTCGTATTCGCGCAGAAAGCCGTCGACATCGAGCTGATTGTAGAGCTGGTTGAGCAGCTGGCTGTGGTGGTTGGTCGCGGCGGAAACCTCGGCACCGACCACGAGAATGAAGCCGAAAACGGCCAGCAGGCAGGTGGCGATGGGGTTGCCCGAGCCGATGATCAGCAAAAAGGCGGCGAGCGCCAGATAGACGCCCAGCACGATGATCATCCGATTTTTCTGCTTGGGGAAGAGATGGATCATGTCGACAGCTCCTTCGTTTGAAATGACGTACGGACAAAATGCTTTGCCCGGATTCATGACCCCAGTATAGCTTTTTGGCGGAGGAAAAGCAATTCTTTTCTGACAGACCGCGCAAAAATATAGGGTTGGACAGGGAAATAGATGAAGCCAATAAATAAAATAAAAAAAGATTGGATGATTTTTCCAATTGATAAACTAGAATGCAAGATGTATGATATTAGTAAATATTCGAGAAAAGATTGGATAGAATGAATAATTTTCAACCGTGCCGAAGGCGGTTTTTTAAGGAATGATGATGCGGATGAAGCCAAAATTGCTTAAAACGGGGGAAACCCGCGTCTGGCGGACGTATACGGGCGGAGCGGGACTTGACGCGTTTCACGGCAGAGCCGGGGAAAACGGGCAGCTCCCGGAGGATTGGGCGGCGAGCACGACGCGGGCGATCAACCCGGGACGGGAGGCGCTGTGCGAGGGGCTCAGCCGGGTGATCAGCCTGCCAGGCGAGCCGCTGCTTAAGGATGTAATCGCCTGCGAACCGCTGGCGTTCTTTGGCGAGGCGCATCTTCGCGCGTTCGGCGCGCAGGCAGGCTTTCTGGTGAAGCTGATTGATGCGGCAGAGAGGCTGACCATTCAGGTGCACCCGGACAAGCGCTATGCCAAAGAGGTGCTTCACAGCGACTACGGCAAGACGGAATCCTGGTATATCCTGGGCGGCAACGGCGCCGCGCAGGAGCCCTGCATCTATCTGGGCTTTCGGCCCGGCGTGACGCGTGCAATCTGGAAGCGCCTGTTCGAGGCGCAGGATATCGAGGGTATGCTTGGCTGCCTGCACCGCATTCCTGTCAGGACCGGAGAATGCTACTTCATCGCGGGGGGCGTTCCGCATGCCATTGGCGCGGGTTGCTTCCTGGCCGAAGTACAGGAACCGACCGATTATACCATGCGCACAGAGCTGGTGACGCCGGGAGGATTGCGGATTCACGAGCGGCAATGCCATCAGGGTGTCGGCTACGAAAAAATGCTCGACTGCTTTCATTATGACGGGGAGAGTTTGGAGCAGACGCTTGCGCGCTACCGCAGCGCGCCCCGGCGGATTCTCGAAACGCCGGGCGGCGCGGTGGATTCGCTGATCGACGCGCGGCAGACGACGCTCTTCGCCATGCGTCGCGTGACGGTTACGAGCGGATTTGCTTTGCCCGCAGAGGGCTGCATGCGCATCCTGATCGTCCTTGAGGGCGAGGGAAGTGTCCGCGCGGGGGAGGAGGGCCTGCCCCTGCGCCGCGGCGACGTGCTCGCCGTGCCGGCAAACTGTCCGGCGCTTGAGCTGAGCGCGACAAAGCGGCTCGTTCTGCTTGACAGTCTGCCGCCCAGAAACTGAAGAATGTCATCCGGATTTTCCGGTGATATAAAAAACGAAGGAGGAACCCCAACATGAAAAAGACTCTTGTCGTTGCGCTGGCACTGGTGATGTGCTTCGCGCTGAGCTCCGTGGCCTGTGCGAAGAGCTATGAGCTCAAAATCTCCACCACCCAGACCGACACCTCGATGATCTACGCGGGCCTGCAGGCTGCTGCGGACGAGATCATGGAAAAGACCAACGGTGACGTGAAGGTCACCATCTATCCGTCCTCTCAGCTCGGCGGCGAGGAGGACATGATCGACCAGGCGATCGCCGGCATCGGCGTGGCCGTGCTGACCGATGCGGGCCGTATGTCCAGCTACGTCAATGACATCGGCATCTTCAACATGGCGTACTTCGTCAACAACTATGAGGACGGCCTGAAGGTCATCGCGACCGATACCTTCAAGGGCTGGACGGACGAGCTCATTGACCAGGGCATCCGTGTCCTGTGCTTCAACTACTACGACGGCGCCCGCTCCTTCATGCAGAACAAGGAGGTCAACACACCTGAGGATCTCAAGGGGCTCGTGACCCGCACGCCGGGCGCTGCGCCGTACAACGAGTCCATCTCCGCGATGGGCGCCACGCCGTACAACGTTGCCTGGTCCGAAGTGTACAACTCCATCCAGACCAAGGCGATTGACGCGTGCGAGGTGCAGTACACCTCCGCCGTGTCCTCCCACATCTATGAGGTCTGCAAGTACGTCGCCAAGACCGAGCACATCAACCTGTTCAACTGCCTGATCTGCGGCGAGGCCTGGTTCTCCAAGCTGCCGGAAGAGTATCAGCAGATCGTGCTCGACGCCTGCTACAACAACGCCTACAACAATGCGCAGGAGATCATCGCCGCGCAGGCTGACATGGAGAAGACCCTGATCGACAACGGCATGACCGTCATCGAAGTGGACAAGACCCCGTTCCAGGAAGCCGCGAAGGCCGCGTATGAGAAGCTCGGCTGGACTGAGCTGCGCGCCAAGATCTACGAGGAAGCTGGCATCTAACCGGCAAAAAAGAGGGCGGAGGTGTTTCGAACCTTCGCCCTTCTTTTGAAACGTTGTGAAGGAGCGAAAAGATCGCATGGATACGGTAAAAAAAATCTACGCCAGGTTCTGCTGGCTGGAGCAGCAGATCGCGATGGTTCTTCTGGCCGCCATCACCGTGCTGGTGTTTGTCTCGGCGCTCACCCGCACATTTGGCTATCCGATCAACTGGGCGCAGGATGCCGCATTGATCATGTTCGCCTGGCTGGCGTTCATCGGCGGTGATATTGCGCTGCATTCCACGGGCCTTATCGGTATCGATCTGATTGTCAGGCGTTTCCCCAAGGTGTTCCAGAAGGGTATCGACATCCTCTTCAAGATCGTCATGCTCGTGTTCCTGGCCGTGCTGGTCATCTACGGCTATCAGTATGTGCTCACCGGCTACAAGCGCCTGATTACGACGCTCAATGTCTCCTATGCGTTTGTGACAGCTTCTGTGCCCGTCGGCGCGGTGCTGATGATCATCTCCGTGAGCATCAATCTCGTCAAGAGCATCAAAACGCCTGTTGAAAAGTGGGGTGAAAAGGCATGATTGCGGCGATTGCCATCTTCTTCGTATTTCTGCTGCTGGGCATGCCCGTTGCGTTCTCCATCGGCATTTCCGGCTTCGCGTTCTTTCTGTTCCGCGATCTGCCTCTGAGCATCCTGGTGCAGAAATCCATTTCAACCACGCAGAGCTTCACCATGCTGGCGATTCCGCTGTTCATCCTGGCGGGCAACCTGATGAATGCAACCGGTATTACCCGCCGTCTGATGAAGCTGGCCAATGTGCTGACCGGCCATATGTACGGCAGCGTCGGACAGGTTTCCTGCGTGCTTTCGACCCTGATGGGCGGCGTTTCCGGATCCGCCGTTGCGGATGCGGCGATGGAGTGCCGCATCCTCGGCCCGGAGATGGAGCGCCAGGGCTACGCCAAGGGCTGGGCGGCGGCGATCAACGGCCTCTCCGGCCTGATCGTGGCGACAATTCCACCTTCCATGGGCCTGATCATCTACGGCACCGTCGGCGAGGTTTCCATCGGCCGCCTGTTCATGGCAGGTTGGGTGCCTGGTCTGCTGATGATGGTCTTCCTGATGATTGCCTGCTCGTTCTCCGCGCGCCACTTTGGGTATAAGCCGGAGCGAACGAAGATGGCGCCGCTCTCCGAAATCGGCAAGGTGATGCTCGATTCCATCTGGGCGCTGCTCTTCCCGGTGCTGCTGATCGTGCTCATTCGCTTTGGCATCATGAGCCCGACGGAGTCCGGCGCGTTTGCCTGCGCCTATGCGCTCTTCGTCGGAATTGTCATCTATAGAGAAATGTCGGTGGAATCCCTGATGAAGACGCTCAAGGATTCCGTCAAGGACGTGACCGTCATCGCGATCATTCTCTGCTTCTCCGGCGTGTTTGGCTATGGTGTTGTCTTTGACGATCTGACGACCGTGCTGGCGGAGGCCCTGGTTGCGATCACGTCCAACCCGATCGCCCTGCTTGGCCTCGTCATCCTGTTCCTGTTGATGTGCGGCATGTTCATGGAGACGACGGTTATCGCGCTGATCCTGACCCCGATTCTCAAGCCGGTCATGGAGAGCGTGGGCGTCGATCCGGTCGTCTTCGGCATGATTATGATGACCTGCGTGACCTTCGGCGTCATGACGCCGCCGGTGGGCACGGCGCTGTATACGACATCCGACATCATGGGCTGTGACATTGGCGAGACCGTCAAGTACGGCTGGCCGTTCTACCTGGCCGTGATTCTGGTCGTCGTGTTCATGGTGTTCTTCCCGGATGCCGTGCTGTGGCTGCCCAACCTGGTCTACGGCGTGGGCGCGTAAGGCGCGTTTGCCATGCGCCCGCCGGATTTCTTCAGAATCCCTGATGAAACAATTGGCGGGCGCATGAAATTCATGGTACAATGAAAGCATATGGGGAACCTGCTTTCCCGCACAACGAAAAGGAGAGTGACTGCGGATGAAAATGACGTTCCGTTGGTACGGAAAGGACAGCGACAAGATTACCCTCAAGCAGATCAAGCAGATTCCGGGCTGTACGGGCCTGATGGGCGTGCTTGACTACAAGGCTGCCGGCGAGGTCTGGGAAGAGGATGAGGTCCGCCAGTATATCGAAGAGGTGCATGCGGCCGGCCTGGAGTGCGAGGTCATCGAGAGCGTCAATGTCCATGAGGACATCAAGCTGGGCCTGCCCACGCGCGACAAGTATATCGAAAACTACTGCAAGAGCATTCGCAATCTGGCGAAGTACGGCGTCAAGGTGATCGTCTACAACTTCATGCCCGTGCTCGACTGGCTGCGCACGGATCTCGCCCGCGAGATTCCGGAGGACGGCTCCAACAGCCTGTACTTCGACGAGGAAGAGCTGGGGGCGATGACGCCCGTGGAGATCGTCCGCAGGACTGCCGAGAATTCCAACGGCTTCACGCTGCCCGGCTGGGAGCCGGAGCGCCTGGCCGACCTGGAGCACGTGCTTAAGCTCTACAAGGACATCGATGAGGCCAAGCTGCGCGAGAACTTCAAGTATTTCCTCGACGGCATCATCCCGACCTGCGAGGAGGTCGGCGTGAAGATGGCCTGCCATCCGGACGATCCGGGCTGGCCGATCTTCGGGCTGCCGCGCATCACGCACGACCAGGAGGGCTACGACATCATGGTCAAGCTCCATGACAGCCCCTGCAACACCGTCTGCCTGTGCACCGGCTCCCTCGGCTCCAACGTCAAAAACGACATCCCCGCGATCATCCGCCACTTCGGCGAGATGGACCGCATCGGTTGCCTGCATGTGCGCAACGTCAAGCACCTGGGCAGCGACCGCCGCTTCCGCGAGTCCAGCCACCTGTCCTCCGACGGCGATCTGGATATGTACGAGATCATGAAGGCCGTTTACGAGACCTGCCCGGACACCTATATCCGTCCGGATCATGGCCGCATGATCTGGGATGAGGTTGGCCGTCCCGGCTACGGCCTGTATGACCGCGCGCTGGGCATCACCTATCTCAACGGACTGTGGGAAGCCATCGACAAAAATGCGAAGGCCGCCAAGTAACCGCTTGCGCGCTAGAAAGGTTGATCGCACATGAAACTGACACGCAATGGAATCAAGGATACGGCGGCCTGGAAGGCTGCCGGCATCAGACTGCCGGAATACGACGTGGAGGCTGTTGCCGCGAAGACCCGCAAAAACCCGATCTGGGTACATTTCGGTGCGGGCAACATCTTCCGCATCTTCATCGGCGGCCTGGCGGACAAGCTCATCGCCAAGGGCGAGATGGATCGCGGCATCACCTGCGTGGAGACCTTCGACTTTGACGTCGTCGACAAGATCTACACGCCGTATGACAACCTCGTGCTGGCCGTCACGCTCAAGGCGGACGCCACGACCGAGAAGGAGGTTTACGGCTCGCTGACCGAGGCGATCAAGGCGCAGTCCTCCGTGCCGGAGTATTGGAGCCGCCTCAAGGAAATCTTCGCGAATCCGGGTCTGCAGATGATCTCCTTCACGATCACCGAGAAGGGCTATGCACTGCGCAACGCGGCGGGCGATTTCTTCCCGTTCATCCAGGCGGATATCGACAACGGCCCGGACAGGGCCGGCAGCGCGATGGCCGTCGTCTGCGCGCTGCTCGCGCACCGCTTTGCGACCTGCAAGGCGCCGCTGGCCGTGGTCTCCATGGACAACTGCAGCCACAACGGCGAGAAGCTGCGCGGCTCCATCCTCACGATGGCGCAGGAGTGGGAGAAGAAGGGCTTTGTCCCGCCCGAGTTTGTGGCCTATGTCTCCGACGAGGCGCAGGTCTCCTTCCCCTGGAGCATGATCGACAAGATCACCCCGCGCCCGGCGGATTCCGTCTGCGAGGAGCTTGCCAAGTCCGGCGTCGAGGATATCGCCCCGGTCATCACCGGCAAGCGCACCTACATCGCGCCGTTTGTCAACGCCGAGGGCCCGCAGTACCTGGTCATCGAGGATCGCTTCCCGAACGGCCGTCCGCCGCTTGAGAAGGCCGGCGTCTACATGACCGATCGCGACACCGTCAACATGACCGAGCGCATGAAGGTCACGACCTGCTTAAACCCCTTGCATACCGCGATGTCCGTCAACGGATGCCTGCTTGGCTACACGCGCATCTGCGAGGAGATGAAGGATGAGGACATCGTGAGGCTCATCCGCCGCCTGGGCTACGTCGAGGGCCTGCCGGTCGTCGTCGATCCGAAGATCATGAGCCCGAAGGCGTTCATCGACGAGGTTGTCGAGCAGCGCCTGCCGAATCCCTTCATGCCGGACGATCCGCGCCGCATCTGCACGGACACCTCCCAGAAGGTCGGCATCCGCTTCGGCGAGACGATCAAGAGCTATATCGCCGAGGGCCGCGACCTGAACAGTCTCGTCGCGATTCCGCTGGCGATTGCTGGATGGATGCGTTATCTGCTCGCCGTGGACGACAATCTGGAGCCGATGGAGGTCTCGGCCGACCCGATGAAGGACGAGCTGCAGGCGCAGCTGGCCGGCATCGAGGCGGGCAAGCCGGAGACCTACAAGGGACAGCTTCGTCCGATTCTCGCCAACGCGAATATCTTCGGCAGCGACCTTTGCGCCGTCGGTCTGGCGGACAAGATCGAGGCGATCTTTGTCGAGGAGCTGGCCGGCAAGGGCGCCGTCCGCGCGACGCTCAGGAAGTATCTGGCGTAAACCGGCATGATGCCGGTTGCATCTCCGACGAAATACTGTAAATCCTGTTGCTCTGCGACCGAGGGCGAAGCTTTGCAGAAGGATTTACAGCGTAACAACCGGGGCTGTCAGGCCTGCAATCCAGCCTGACAGCCCTGATTTCACCAAAGGACGGGAGAGGATCGCCCATGCGCATCGAGGAGCGGCAGTATGCAGAGACGGCGCGCGACTACGCGCTGAGAATGCTCAAGGACAACATCGTGGCCATGGAGCTGGAGCCCGGCGCGATGGTCAGCGAGAACGAGCTGGCCGCGCAGATGGGGCTGAGCCGCACGCCGGTGCGCGAGGCGCTGATGGATCTGGCCAAATTTCACATCGTCGAGGTGCTCCCACAGCGGGGGAGCCGGATCGCGCTGATCGACTATGCGCTGGTGGAGGAGGCGCGATTTGCCCGGCAGGTGCTCGAGGTGGCGATTCTCGATCAGGTCTGCGAGCAGGCGACGCTTGAGGATCTCTCCCGCCTGCGCCAGAACGTGCGCTTTCAGGAGCTGACGCAGGAGCCAGATATGGCCAGATCGCTGAGCCTGATGGAGCTGGACGACGACTTTCACAGGATGCTCTTCCACATCGCGCAGAAGGACAATATCTGTCAGATGCTCAGCGGCATGACAATCCACTTTGACCGCGTGCGCTCGCTGGCGCTCAACATCGTGCGCGATTCCAAGATCATCGGTGATCACAGGGAAATCTGCGACGCCATCGCGATGAAGGATGTGCAGCGGGCACGGGATGTGATGCGCAAGCATCTGGGTCGCGTCAGGGTGGACGAGGAAGCCATCCGCAAGGCCTGTCCGCAGTATATCCGGGATTGAAGCCGAGAGGGCGGCCCTGCACCGCAAAAGACGCTTCGCCCTTCCAATACGCTTACCCGCGGAAAAAAGGCTTGAAAGCCGGTTCCGCGGGTGTTATAGTATCGGGAGAACGAAAGAAACAAAGGCTGGAGGTTTCCGCGATGAAAAGAGGAATGCTGCTTGTGCTGGCGCTGTGCTTGCTGCTGGGGGCGATGCTGCCGCTGACGGCAATCGCCGAGGAGATGACGATGGACGAGCAGGTGGACAAGGTCTTCAGGGATACGCGCGCGGTCGGCGGCGCGTTTGTCGTTGCGCAGCACGGGGAGATCGTCTATGAGCGCTATTACGGCATTCAGCAGAAGACGACGGGCGTGCCGGTCGACGAGAATTCGTTTTTTCGCTGCGCGTCGGTGACCAAATTCGTGACGGGCATCGGCCTGATGAAGATGATGGACGATGGGCTGCTCGCGCCCGACGAGGACATCAGCACTTATCTGGGCTATACGGTACGAAACCCCTATTACATGGACACGCCGATCACCCTGCGGATGCTCATGTCGCACACGGCGGCGCTCAAGGAGACGGGCTCCTACAGCAGCAAATCGAGCCTCCTTCAGGACATGATCGATATCGAGCGCAAGGCCAAGTCGAATTTCAAATCCGACGTGCGGCCGGGGACGCAGTACGCCTATTCGAATTTCGGCGCGGGCATCACCGGCGCAATCGTCGAATCCGTGACGGGTCAGGATGTCTCCTCCTTCATGCGCAGCTACCTCTTTGAGCCGCTGGGCATCGAGGCGGCCTATTCCGCGACGCAGATATCGACGCCGGAAAACCTGACGGCGACCTATCACAAGGACGGCTCGCTCTACGCCGCGCCCTCCTACATGCTCCGCCAGGAGTACCTGGCCGAGGCCAGCCCCGATACCCATTACCGCACCACCGTGGGCAGCCTGCTCATCCGGCCGCGCGATTTGGCGAGGCTGGGCATGATCCTCGCGGGAGACGGTACGCTCGATGGCGAGCGCGTGCTCAGCGAGGAGGCAATCGAGGCGATGAAGACGCCGCAGAGCCCGGAGACGACCGGCATCACGTCGGACTCGCCCTACTCCTTCTTCACCATCCGTCAGGATACGCTTCTTGAGGGGCGGACGGTCTACGGGCATCAGGGCACGGACGAGGGCATCGTCTGCAACGTGTATGCCGAGCCGGAGAGCGAGCTGGTGATCGTCGTGATGACCAACGGCTGCAAGACGACGCGCGAGGACGGCATCATGCGCATCACGCGCAGGCTCGCGGCGATTGCCGAAGCGGCATATCTGCAATGACAGGAGGAAGACGGCATGCTTGAATCCCTTTTGGTGGCGAACACGACCCGGGAGGAGCGCGAGCGGATCGTCGTGCAGGCGCTCTCCGGCGGCGAGGTCGGCTGCGAGGACTGCGTGAGCGAGCAGGATTACGCGCTGTATCAGCCGTATATCGACGGAGAGATGGAGCTGGACGAGGCGACGCGCCGCTTCCGCGCGTCCTTTGTCCGGGAGGACATGGACAGACCGCCGCGTGGAGAATGCGGATTCGCCAGATAGAAAAAATAAAAAGAAAGTGGAGCGCTTTCACGGATCCCAGCGCCATTTAGGGCTGAGGTGGTGGAAGCGCTCCGCTTTTGCATGTGAAACGGCTTATGCGCGCCGAATGCTGACTGAAGGCAGGCCGATGGCGCTTCCCAGCAGCGCCAGCAGGATACGACGAAGGGAAACGAAGCGGGGAACAGAGAAATGCAAAATAACAAATCATTTCATGCATCATGATGAATATTATAACATAAGCTGAATGCGCTGTCAAATGCGCGCAGGAAGCGAGATGAGCTTAATGTGGAGCAATATCTCTTAAAAAGAGACAAAAAGGGAGAAGAAATGGATTGATTCAAATGATAAAATAGAAAAATAACGGAAAATGTGGTTAAAATCAGGCAAAAAAGCGGATAAATGCAGGGGAAAGGCGCGTTGAGATTTTGCGCGGGTTATGGTACAATCA
The DNA here is from genome assembly GCA_004556985.1 of Clostridiales bacterium. Lineage (GTDB taxonomy): Bacteria > Bacillota > Clostridia > Christensenellales > Aristaeellaceae > Ventricola. The sequence goes on from SFFC01000005.1 coordinate 16,084, forward strand.
GCAAAAAGACGCCGGATTGCGATCCCAAAGGCTTGGGAGAGGCGGCGAAGAAGCGGAGGAAAAACCACATGGAGCAGTATGGCATTCGCCGTGAGGCGGTGTTGCGCGCGATGGCGCCAGAGAGCATGCTGGTGCTGTACGCGGGGAAGAGCGTTCCCGCGAGCATGGACGAAACCTATCCCTTTGAGGCCAACCGGCATTTCTTCTATCTGACCGGCATCCGCAGGGAGAATATGGCGCTCGTGCTCAGCCGGACGGGCGATGGCGAAAAGGCTGTGCTCTTTATCGAGGAGCCGGTCGCCTCGATGGAGCGCTGGACGGGCAGACGGATGACGCGCGAGGAGGCGCAGCAGGTCAGCGGCATCGGGGATGTGCGCTACATCGACGGCCTGCAGGACTATCTGAGCCGGCTGCTGACGCGGGAGTCGGTCTCCACGGCGTATTTTGACTGCTACCGCAACGCGCTGGGCGATGCGGACAGCTACAACATGGCCAGGGCGAAGGCCTTTGCCGCACAGTGCCCCGCCGTGGCGCTGCGGGATGCGCATCCGCTGGTTTCCGCGCTGCGCATGCGCAAGGACGATCAGGAAATCGGCCTCATGCGCAGGGCGATCGAACTGACGGACAAGGGCCTGCGCCGCGTGCTCTCGCGCCTTGCGCCCGGACAGATGGAATACCAGATGCAGGCGGAATTCGAATACGAAATCCGCAGGAATGGCGCGGAGGGCACGGCCTTCCCGACGATCGCGGGCAGTGGGCTCAACGGCTGCATGCTGCATTATGGAACAAACCACTGCGAGATGGAGCCGGACACGCTGCTGCTGATGGACCTGGGCGCGAAATACGGCGGATACTGCGCCGACATCACGCGGACCTATCCGGTCAGCGGCCGCTACACGCCGCGGCAGAAGGAGATCTACGACATCGTGCTGTCTGCCAACCGCGCCGTCGCGAAGGCGGCCAGGCCGGGCATGACGCTCGCGCAGCTTAACGACCTGTGCAAGCAGGTGCTCGCGGACGGGCTGCTCAGGCTGGGCAAGATCAAGGATGCCTCCGAGATCGGCGCCTACTACATGCACGGCGTCTCCCACCACCTGGGCATCGACACGCACGACGTCACCGTGGCGGCGCAGGCGGAGCTCGCGCCCGGCATGGTCATCACGGATGAGCCCGGGCTCTACATCGACGAGGAGGCCATCGGCATCCGCATCGAGGACGACCTGCTCATCACGCAGGACGGCTGCGAGGTGCTCTCCGAGGCCATTCCCAGGACGACGGAAGAGATCGAAGCGATCATGAAGGGGTGAGCCTGCGTGCTGTTGAAGATTCAGGCGCGCGCGAAGATCAACTGGACGCTCGACGTCGTGGGTGTGCTGCCCAACGGCTACCACGATCTCGATATGCTGATGCAGTCGGTGACGCTCTGCGACCAGATGACGATCCGCGAGGCGGATGAGCTGACGCTTTCCGTGCGCATGGCGGGGGGCGGCTTTGTCCCGGCGGACGAAAACAACCTCGTGCTGCGTGCGGCCAACGCGCTGCGGCGCGAGACCGGCACGCAGGCCGGCGCCGCGATCACGCTGCGCAAGTACATCCCCGTCGCGGCAGGCATGGGCGGCGGCAGCAGCGACGCGGCGGCCGCGCTCGTCGCGCTGAATCGGCTCTGGAAGCTCGGCCTCTCCGAGGACGAGCTGGAGGCGATCGGATTGACGATCGGCGCGGACGTGCCCTTCTGCATCCGCGGCGGGCTTCAGCGCGCGCAGGGCGTGGGCGAGCGTCTCACGTCGCTGCGGCTCGCAAGGCCGCTGTATCTGGTCGCGTTTCAGCCCTGTCGGGGGCTTTCGACCAGGGAGGTCTTTACCAGCCTGCATGAGGACGGCATCCGCCAGGAGGACAGGCCGGACAACGAGGCCGCGCAACGCGCGCTGATGAAGGGCGACGTCGTGGCGCTGGGCAGAAGCCTGGGCAACGTGCTGGAGCCCGTCTCCAGGCGGCTTCGGCCGGAGATCGACCGGGCCATTCTGGCCATCGAGGCGGCGGGCGCCGTGGGCGCACGCATGACGGGCAGCGGCTCCGCAGTCTTCGGCGTATTCCGCCATGCTGGCGCATGCCGCAAGGCGCAGCATCTGCTCGCCCAGACGTATCCGACTTGCCGGATGATGCGCACGGCCGAGAGCGGCATCGTGATCGAGGAGGCCGAAGGATAAATGGCGGCGCTGCACATCGGATGACGGTGTGCAGCCATGCATAATTGCAGCCTGATCGGGCGACCCTGTCTCCAAGAACCTGTAAATGGAGGGTGGAGCATGGGTCGTCCTTTTTCTGTTTTCCTGATCGGGCTTGCGGCTGTTTTGCTGATGACGGGCGCGCTCTGCGCCGGTGCGCGGCAGGAATGCGCGCAGGAGGCGTTTTTCAGCATGATCTTTCCGCAGCTGATGCCCGAATGGGCGTGGAACGCGCCGCAGGAGCGCGCGACGCCGGACGAGGCGCTGCCCTTTGACGGGCAGACCCTGGGAGAGGCGGTGTGCCTGTGAAAGCGCAGAGGGGAAAGCGCCTTTGCCGGCGTCTGGCTTCGCTGGCGCTGGTCGTCTCGCTGTTGCTGATGGCGGGCGCGCGGGATGCGGCGGCGGCGGTCGCCTGGGGCGACTCCGGAACGCTGGTGCGGCAGGTGCAGCAGAAGCTGAGCCAATGGGGGTATTTTTCCGGGACGATCGACGGCGTATTCGGCAAGCAGACCTACGACGCCGTGGTCAGCTTTCAGCGCAAAAACGGGCTGACCGCCGACGGCGTCGTCGGCAGCGCGACCGCGGCGGCGATGGGCATCCCGCTGGGCACGGCGAGCGTCGCCGCCTCGACCTCGGGCAGCTCGTCCTATACTTCGGACGTCGAGCTGCTGGCGCGGCTGATCCACGGCGAGGCGCGCGGCGAGCCCTATGTCGGCATGGTGGCCGTCGGCGCGGTCGTGCTCAACCGGGTGCGCAGCAGCAAATTCCCCAACACGCTGGCGGGCGTCATCTATCAGGCGGGCGCGTTTGACGCGGTCAGCGACGGGCAGATCAACCTGACGCCCAACGAGCAGAGCCGGCGCGCGGCCCGCGACGCGCTCAACGGCTGGGATCCGACCGGCGGATGCCTGTACTATTACAACCCCTCTACGGCAACCTCCTCCTGGATCTGGTCGCGCGAGGTGCGGCTGAACATCGGCGCGCACAGCTTTGCCATCTGACGGACGAGGGGCGCGAGAAGGAGGCGGCGAAATGAAGAAGGAGTGGACAGAGCGCGGGACGCGTGTGCTGGCCTTCGGCCTGACGCTGGCGCTGGGCGCATCCCTGGCGGCGAACGCGGCGCTTGCGCAAAAGAACAGGACGCTGTCAACAAGCGCCATGGCGCAGCGCCAGCGGGAGATGTCGGACGTGGTTGCCGCGATGGCGGACATCGAGGTCAACCTCGCCAAGCTGCTGCTGGCTTCTGGCGCGCAGCAGAGCGTGGCGCTGCTGGGGGAGACGGCGATGCTGGCGCAGCATGTGTCAAGCGGGCTTTCCCGGCTGCCGCTGCGCTACGAGACGGCCAGCGGCGCGATGAAATTCGCGGGGCAGATGGAGGATTACGCGCTGGCGCTGGCGGTGCAGGTCTCCGGCGGAGGGATGCTCACCAGCGACGACGAGGCGCAAATTGTGCAGCTGCTGACGGCCTGCCGCTCGCTCAACGAGCATCTGACGGACGCGGGAGAGAAGCTCTACGCCGAGGACATGGGCGAGGCGGACGTCTATGCGGATGCCGCTGCAGGCTGGCAGGACGAGACGCTCTCGGGCAGCGAGATCAGCTATCCGTCGCTGATCTACGATGGGCCGTTCTCCGACGGACGGCAGGAGGGCGAGGCGCGCGGCCTGACGGGCGAGGCCATCACGCGCGAGCAGGCGCGCCAGGCGGCGGCCCGCTTCGCCGGGACGACCGCCGACAGGGTGACGGATGCGGCGGACAGCGGCGGGCGCTTTGAGGCCTTCGGCTTTACAGCGCAAACCGAGTCGGGGCGCCTGAGCGTGCAGGTCACGGGTCAGGGTGGCCATCTGCTGTGGATGATGCCCGAGCAGGCGTCCTATGCCGGCAGGATGTCCCGGAAGGACTGCCTGCGCAGCGCGCAGATCTGGCTGGCGGACGTGGGCTTTGGGGAGATGGAGGCCTGCTTCGTGCAGGCGTATGACGGCATGGTCGTGGCGAATTTCGCGGCCGTGCAGGACGGCGTGCTGCTCTATCCCGACCAGGTCAAGGTGCAGGTCAGCATGGACAGCGGCGCGGTCGTCGGCGCGGAATGCTCCCTGTACCTGACCAACCATGTGCGGCGGGCGGAGCTGACGCCGGGCATCGACGAGGAGCAGGCCAGGCAGATGCTCTCGGGCAGGCTCGATGTGCAGCGCAGCCGCCTGTGCGTCATCCCGCAGGAGGCGGGCGAGCGGCTCTGCTGGGGCTTTGAGGGGACGTTCGGCGATGCGAAATACTACGTCTTCATCGATGCGAGGACGGGAGAGGCAGCCGACATCCTGCGCGTCGCCGCGACGCCGGACGGCGAAACGGCGATCTGAACGGCATGACGAAGGGGGAGATGCGCGAGGCATCTCCCTTCGGGCCGCCGACAAAGAGGTTTTCTCTCCCCGAAGGGGAGAGAAAACGTTCAATTATTCCTTGAGGAAAAGCATCCGTAAAAAAGAATCGCTTGTGTCGACAAACTGCGGGGGAGATGCGCGAGGCATCTCCCCTTGTTTATGGCCGGGCCGTGTCAGTGGTTGCACTGGTTGCAGGCGGAGCAGCCGCAGCCAAAGCCGTGGCACAGACTGCACAGGCGGCGACGGCAGACGATCGTCACGACGGTCGGCGGGCAGTTCGCGGTCAGGCGCACGGTGTTGCCGCAGACGGGGCCGGTGAGCGTGGTGATGAATTGATGCGGGCTGGAGAAGAGCAGCTCGATGGTGTAATCGCCCGGGATCAGGCCAGTGATGACCAGCGGCTCGTCGAGCTCGATGCAGCTGCCGGCGCGCAGGGTGAAGATCTCGCCGCAGGGGAAGCTCGGGCCGGTGATGCGGATATTGAATGTGCGGGGCGTGCAGCTCTGCTCGCCGCAGGCCTCCAGAACGATCTGATGGATGACGAGAGTGGCGCCGTCCTCGCTGCCCGCGCAGCACAGGTGCGTCTGGTTGCAGCAGATCGGATGAATCCACTCGGGCCAGGGGCAGGAGGATGTGCAGCCACCAAAGCAGCCGCCAGGGCAGCCGTTAAGGCAGCCGTCAGAGCAGCCACAATGACGATGATGATTGGAACAGGACATCTATGAGCACCTCCGAAGTCGAAGGGAAGAAACGGGGTTGAGCACAGCCTTGCAGGGGCGGGGCTCCACTACACGCTATGCGGCGCGCGGGGAGGGTGTGCGCCCTGCGGGCGCTGTGTCGATTTCTCTGACCTTCGGGGAAAAGAATTGCCATTTGCCGGGCGGCGCGCTATAATACATCCTAGAAAGATATGGTTTTATCGGAAGAGAGGACGGTTTCATGCGCATCAGAAGCCTCGTCAGACGGCTGACGGACAACGATTATGTGTTTACGATTTTCACCAAGATCATGGCGGTCCTGATCGGGCTGATCGCCTCGAGCTACTCCAATCGCTTTCTCGGCCCCGAGCTCAAGGGGCAGCTCGGGCGCATCTCCTCGATGCTCTCCATCGTCGCCGTGACGGCGAATTTCGGGCTGTATCAGCCGTACCCCTATTACAAGCGGCTCGGGGAGCCGGACGTGCTTGATAAATTCCTGCGCATCTTCCTGCTCCAGTTCATCGCCTATTCGGTCATCGGCGTGTTCGGCGCGGTCGCGCTGCAGTCCTTTGAGCTGACGGCGGTCTGCCTGCTCGCGCCGATTCAGGTGCTGGCCAATCAACTGAGCTTCATGATCATGGTGGAGGACGTCAAGTTCAAGAACGTGATCTTCTTCACCGCGCGCATCACCAACACGGTCATCACGATCCTCGCCTTCTACACGATGGACAGGACGATTCTGGTCGCGCTGGCGCTGATCGTCGTCGGCGACCTGATCACGATCGTCTTTGCGCTCCTGAGAATGCGCCGCATGCCCAATCCGCTGCGCGCTAATCTTCGGTTTGCGGCGAAGATCGTGCCCTTCGGCTTGATCTCGATGCTCACGACGCTGATGCTGACGCTCAACTACCGCGTCGACACGCTGATGATGGGCTACATGTTTGCCGTCAGCGACACGGAGATCGGCTATTACACGCTGGGCGTCTCGCTCTCGGAGTATGGCTGGCTGATCCCGGATGCGTTCCGCGAGGTGCTCTTCTCGCGCACGGCCAAGGACGACGCGATTGGCGAGGTCACGATGAGCATGAAGGTCAACCTGTACCTGACGCTCCTGATGATTGTGGGCATCCTCGGGCTGGGGCGGCCGGTGATCTATCTGCTCGCAGGCGCGCCGTATCTGCCGGCCTATCCGGTGACGGTGATGCTCATCGCGGGCATCATCCCGATGAGCTATTTCAAGATCATCGGCACGCTGCTGCTGGCGCAGGGCAAGAAGATGGTCTATCTGGGCATGCTGACCGGCTCGGTCGTCGTCAACATCCTGTGCAACCTGGTGACGATCCCGCTGTGGGGCAAGATGGGCGCGGCGCTCTCCTCCGTGGTTTCCTACACGGTGGCAGGCGGGCTGTTTTTGATCTATTACCTGCGCACCTATCAGGTGCCGCTGCGGGATGTATTCCTGTTCAGGCAGGAGGAGCTTGACCGGCTTGCGGGCATGATCAGGCGGGTTCGACGGAAGTTGGCCCGCAGGGGATAAGGGAGGAAGGCCGGCGGCGGAAAGAGCGCCGACATGGAAAGGAGAACTATGGACGAGCAAATGAAGAAGGGCCACGCGGCCTACATGCAGATGGAAGAGGCCTGCGACCTGCTGGTCAAGAGCGGGAATTGGCAGCGCGTCGGCGCGAGCGATATCCGTCTGTTTCTGGACATGTACACTCAGGCGCTGCTGCTGAAGATGGCGCAGGCCAACGGCTCGATCTCCAGAGATATGCTTCGCTTTGTCGCGGAGATTCCCTCGCGGGATGTGCTGAGCATCGGCAAGGCCAGCCCGGAGGCGGCGCTCAACACCGGCTTCAAAAACCGCTCCTTTGCGGAGGGCACGCCGCTGCTTCTGCGCTGCTGCGTCGCGATGGACGACAAGGACGGCACGAAAAGCGCGCAGCAGTTTGTCGACGGGGTGAGCAAGCTGCTCTACGCGGCCGCGGACGCGGACGGCGACATGACCGGCCGGGAGCTGAGCTTCATCACGACCTATGCCGGAAGCCTGCGCACGTTCCTGATGTCGCGCGCGGCGGGACGGCACCAGTCCGGCGTAGAGGAGCAGACGCAGCGCGATGAGAGCGAAAGCGGTGCGCAGAACGCGCCCGCGGCGGCCCAGCAGGAGAAGGCAAAGCCCGAGGAGAAGGAGCAGACGCTCGAGGAGCTCATGGCCGAGCTCGACGGGCTCATCGGGCTTGACGGCGTCAAGCGCGAGGTGCGCACGCTGACCAACCTCATCAAGGTGCGCAAAATGCGCAAGGAGCACGACCTCAAGGTCATGGACATGAGCTTCCACATGGTCTTCACCGGCAACCCGGGCACGGGCAAGACGACCGTCGCGCGGCTCGTTGCGAAGATTTACAAGCAGCTCGGCTTCCTCTCCAAGGGTCAGCTCATCGAGACGGATCGCAGCGGCCTCGTCGCTGGCTACGTCGGGCAGACGGCGGGCAAGGTGACGGAGGTCGTCAACAGCGCGCTGGGTGGCATCCTCTTCATCGACGAGGCCTATGCGCTCGCCAGAAAGGGCATGGAGAACGACTTCGGCCGCGAGGCCATCGACACGCTGGTCAAGCTCATGGAGGACCACCGGGACGATCTGGTCGTGATCGTCGCCGGCTACACCGACGAGATGCACGACTTCCTGACGAGCAACCCGGGTCTCATCTCGCGCTTCAACAAGTACATCGACTTCCCGGACTACACCGACGAGGAGCTGATGCAGATCCTCGAAATGAACGCGGGACGCCAAGGCTACGTCGTCGACGGGGAGGCGCAGCAGGTCGTGCGCGACATGCTCGCCTGCATGACGCTGGGCGACAGGCTCGACTTTGGCAACGCGCGCGGCATGCGAAACACGCTCGAGAAGCTCGTGCAGGAGCAGGCCAACCGCCTTGCGGGCCTTGAGGGCGAGATCACGAAGGAGATGCTCCAGCAGATCACGCAGGCGGACGCGAAGGCGGCGCTTTGCGAGGAGGAGGAAGCGGAGCGGCAGGAGGCCGACGAGGCGGAAAAGGCCGCGGAAAACGAGGCCGCGCACCAGGCGTGACGCGGCGGGACGCAAGGAGAAGACATGGCGGCGATTCTATCGGCGGAACATCTCGCGAAGAACTACACCCTCAAAAAGCTCATCACCGACGCGACGCTCTACATCGGCGAGCACGACCGCATCGGCGTGGTCGGCATCAACGGCACGGGCAAGTCGACGCTGCTCAAGCTGCTCTGCGGGCAGGAGGAGCCGGACGCCGGCGCGGTCACGCGCAGAAACGGCCTGCGCGTTTCCTACCTGCCGCAGATGCCGCGCTACGACGAGGCGCGCACGAGCGTCGAGCAGGTGCTTTGGGACAGTCCGAAGGACGTCGGCGCGCCGGACGCCTACGAGGCGAAGGCGCTGCTGACGCAGCTGGGCATCACGGACTTTGACAGCGACGTGCGCACGTTTTCGGGCGGGCAGAAGAAGCGCGTCGCGCTGGCGGCGGCGCTGATTCGGCCCGTCGATCTGCTGCTGCTCGACGAGCCGACCAACCACATCGACGCCAAGACCGTCGCCTGGCTCGAAGGGCGGCTTGCGGCCTACCGCGGCGCGCTGATGATGGTGACGCACGACCGCTACTTCCTTGACCGCGTCTGCACGCGCATCGCGGAGCTGAGCGGCGGGGAACTCTATCTGCATGACGGCAATTTTTCCTACTATCTCGAGCAGAAGGCTGCGCGGCTGGACATGGAAAGCGCGCAGGCGCGCAAGCGCAGCGCCATCCTGCGGCGGGAGCTTGAGTGGATCCGCCGGGGCGCGCAGGCCAGGAGCACGAAGCAGAAGGCGCGCATCCAGCGCTTTGAGGAGATGAGCGCCATCGAGGGGCCGCAGGCCGAGGCGAGGATGACGCTCGGCTCGACGAGCGCGCGGCTGGGCCGCAAGATCATCGAATGTGAAGACGTCGGCAAGCGGATGGGCGGACGGCAGCTCTTCTCGGGTTTTACCTACACCATCCTGCGCGACGAACGCATGGCGGTGGTCGGCGAGAACGGCTGCGGCAAGACGACGCTGCTGCGCCTGCTTGCAGGCGAGCTTCTGCCGGACGAGGGCCGTGTGACGATTGGCGACACGGTGCGCGTCGGCTTCTTTGCGCAGGAATTCCCGAAGGTCGATCCCAAGCTGCGGCTGATCGACTTCATGCGCGACATCGCGGAATACGTGCAGACGCCTGACGGGCGCTTCTCCGCCTCCCAGATGCTCGAGCAGTTCCTCTTCCCGCCGGATGTGCAGTATACGCCGGTGGAGCGCCTGTCGGGCGGCGAGAAGCGGCGGCTGTATCTGGCGAGCGTGCTGATGGCCTCGCCGAACGTGCTGCTGCTCGACGAGCCGACCAACGACCTGGATATCGCGACGCTCGAGATCCTGGAAAACTATCTCGAAAGCTTTGAGGGCGCCGTGGTCGTGGTTTCGCATGACCGCTGGTTCCTGGATCGCGTGGCCTCGCGGCTCTTCGCCTTTGATGGGGACGGGAAGCTGACGCAGTACGTCTGCGCCTTCTCCGACTATCTGGCGGCGCAGAGCGAGAGGGAGGAGGCGGCAAAGCCCAGGCAGGAGAGCGGCCAGACCGCCGCGCGCCGGGAGCGCCCGCGCGAGCTGCGCATGAGCTACAAGGAGCAGCGCGAATACGAGACAATCGATCAGAGGATGGCGGAGCTTCAGGAAAAGCTCGGGGAGATCGACGCGCAGATCGAGCGCCATGCGAGCGACTTCGTGAAGCTGACCGACCTGGCGAAAGAAAAGGAGGAGACCGAGCGGCTGCTTTCCGAGGCGGAGGAGCGCTGGCTCTACCTGACCGACCTGGCCGAGCGCATTGAGGCGCAGAAGAAGGCAAACTGATGATGCTGAAACGGAGGAAAGGGCATGAAAAGGATCATGGCGGCGCTCCTTGCGCTGCTGCTCGCCTGTGCGGGCGCACTGGCGGAGGGGACGCAGGAGCGGGCACAGGGCGTGCTTGAGGCCCTGCTGACCGGGCAATTCGACGCGATCGTCGAGCAGTTTGACGATACCATGCGCGCCGCGGTAGACGCGCAGACGCTTGAAAGCGGCCTTGGCGCCGTGCTGGCGCAGGTCGGCGGCGTGACGGGCATCGGCGGCATACAGGCGGACGAGGCATCCCGCAGCGCGGCGGCCTCGATCCTCTGCGAAAATGGCAGCGTGACGATGGTGGTCGCGTTTGACGGGGACGGACGCATCAGCGCCCTGATGCTTCGCCCGGAGCAGGCGGCTGCCGCGCAGGAGCGGGCGCTGCCCCAGGGCGTGACGGCCCGGGCTGTTGCGCTTTTTGCGGGGACGGCGCGCGAGCTCTCCGGCGAGCTGCTCCTGCCCGAGGGCGCGGACGCGCAGACGCCCTATGCCGTATTCGTTCACGGCTCCGGCCCCAGCGATATGGACGAGACGGTCGGCGCCAACAAGCCGCTGCGCGATCTGGCATACGACCTCGCGGCGCTGGGCATTGGCACGCTGCGCTTTGACAAGGTGACCTATGCGCATCCGGAGCTGCCCGTGGCGACGATCGACGAGGAATACACGCAGCCCGTCGCAGAGGCGCTTCGCGTGCTGCGCGAGGAGACGGGTGCGCAGCGGGCCGTCTATATCGGCCACAGCGAGGGCGGCATGCTCGCGCCATATCTGACACAGGCCTGCGGGTTTGACGCCGCCGTTGCGCTGGCGGGCACGCCCTGGCAGCTCTGGGAGGTTTCCTGTGCGCAGAACATGGCCATCATCGCCCAGCTGCCTGAGGCACAGCGGGAAGCGCTGACGGCGCAGGTGGACGCGCAGCGTGCGTTGGCGCAGACGCTTTTGCAGATGAGCGACGAGGAGGCCGGGGCGACATCCGTTTTCGGCATCAGCGCGGTGTATCTTCGCCACATGGCGCAGCTCGACGAGATTGCGCTGGCCAGGGAGAGCGGCAAGCCGTTCCTCTTCCTCTGGGGCGAGGCGGATTTCCAGGTGCCGAAGGAGGCCTTTGACGCCTGGCGCGAGCAGCTGGGCGACGGGGAGCGCTACACCTACATCACCTATCCGGGGCTCAACCATCTGTTCATGCCGGCTTCCGAGGGGGATTCCATCCTGAACGCGCAGGCGGCGTATCAGACGCCCAAGCAGATGGACGCGCGCGTCGCGCAGGACATCGCGGCCTGGCTGGCTGAATAAAACCGGCATGCTGCCGGCGGCCTCTCCGACAAAATGCTTTAATTCCTCCAGCTCTGTGGCCGAGACCGTTGCCTTGCAAGAAAATTCCCATAACAGAGCGGCGCATAAACCCGCGTCAAAGTTCATAAGCTTTGTATCGAACGCGAAAAAGAACGCGTCAGCCGGCCACAGGGCCGGGCGGCAGGCAGTCCGAGTCGCAGAAAAGGCGAATGCCGGGCTTTGCCGCATACCAAGAGCGTTTGAGGAGGAAACAGAGATGAACGGACACGGAAAACGCGCGCTGCTGGCCGCGGGCCTGATCGCGGGAGCGGCGGCGATGACGGGATGCACGGCTCAGACGACGCCGGCGGCGACGCCGACCCCGCAGGTCGATCAGCAGGAGACGGCCCAGCCGGCGCAGGAATCGCCGCAGGCCAACGCCTCGCCGGAGGCGGGAGACGAGTCTCCCGTTCCGATAGGACTCTCGGCAGGCGGAAAGAAGCTTGAAGCCGACGCTGTCCGCGAACAGGGGCGGCTTCTGCTCCCGCTTGTCGAGACGGCAGAGGCACTGGGCTACGACGCGGACAGCGAATCGCTTGAAGAGGAGACGGAGACGAAGCGGACGATCTCCCTGACGCGGGAGGACAGCCGCATCACGGTCGCCTGGGTGGTCAGCGACAACACGGCGCGGCAGATCACCTGGCAGCGCGACGGCCTGCTCGTGCCCGTCGACCCCTATCTGACGACGATCGAGGACGTGGTTTATGTGCCGGCGGCCTTCTTTGAGGAGGCCGTGGAGGCGAAGATCGTCGAGAAGGACGGCCGCGTTGCCGTGACGACGCCCGAGCCGGCCGACACGCCGCCCATGCAGGAGGAGACGCCGCAGGCCTGAACGGCCGGGAAACGGAGTGCGCAGAAATTGTGTGCGCAGGAAAACACGGAAGCGGAAAAAAGCGTTGACAGCGGAAGATGAGGCTGATATAATAATCCCAGAAACCGGCGAGATCCTTGGCGGAATCAGATGTCCTGGGGTGTGCGCCAGTCGTCTGTATTTTCTCCTACATATACATAACAGGAGCCCGGATGTCGGTTCGCGGATGTCATGCCCCCGTCTTTGACGCCAGGGGACGGCAGAAGCGCGCCGCAGGGCACCGACCTACCGTGAGGCGGTGGGTGAAAAACGACGACAGCGGCACTTTGGGATTTTTGAAAGCAAAACGCAGTCCGAATGATCGGGCTGCGTTTTTTGAGCTGCGTTTTGTTCCGTATAGACCGGAAAGAGAAGGGCCGCCCGCGGGCGGCCGGTGATTCATTTGCTCGTCGCGCCGAAGGATTTGGCGTAGGCTTTGGCACCCTCGCTCACCTGCTCGGTGCCGTCGGGGAAGAGCCAGATGGCCTCTACGCCGTCGAGCGAATCGATGAACGCGCGGGACTCCTCGTAGGGCATCAGGAAGGCGGCGGTGGAGAGCATGTCGGCGTAGCCGGAATCCTCCGTGATGATGGAGACAGAGCGGTAATACGAGGGCGGCGTCAGCGAATCGGGATCGATCAGATGATGATAACGCTTGCCGTCCACGACGTAATAGCGCTGATAGTCGCCGGAGGTGACGACCGACAGGCCGGAGAGGAAGAGCGTCTCCACGATGTCGCCCGTGCCGAGCACGGCGCCGTCAGGATCCTGGATGCCGATGCCCCAGGCCTTGCGCCCGTCCTGCGGCGGCTCGCCAACGCGCACGTTGCCGCCCGCGCTGATGATGAAGGAGGGCATGTCGCCGGAAAGCAGCAGCTGCGCGACGATTTCCGTGGCGTAGCCCTTGGCGACCGCACCCAGATCGAGCTTCAGCTCCGGATCGGCAAAATAGACGGTCATCGCCTCCTCGTCGAGGATCAGGTCGCCGATGTCCGCGTGGGCGCTGGCCGCGGTCAGATCCTCTGTCGGGGGCACGGCGGCGCTTTGTGGATTATCAAGGCCCGCCTCGCGGTACTCGTGCCAGATGGAGAGCACGCTGCCCATCGCGACGTTGACCTGACCCTGACAGGCCTCATAGTTGTTTTTGCAGTAGGTCAGCAGCGAGAAGAGGATCGGGTCGACCTCAACGGGCGCCTGCGCGGCGCGCTGGTTGAGCGCGCAGACGCTGACGATGCCCTCCTCGTCGTAGGTATTGTAGGTGTCAAACAGCTTGTGCAGATACAGATACGTCTGATGGACGGTATCCGACCAGGCGTTGAACGTCTCCTCGCTCTCGGCGTAGGCGATGAGCTGAATGACGGTGTCAAAGGAATCCATATACATGGCGCTGTACTTGTTCATCTCCGCGCCGGCGGACGTCAGGGCGCACAGGGCGAGAATGAGCAGCAGCGCGGCGGCAGCCAGTTTTTTCATGACGATTGAAACCTCCTGCGGGCTTGATGAACTCATTATATCAGAAACAACGCGCGGGAACAAGGCGTATCGGCTGGAAGCGCAGGAGGAAAAACCCGGCCAAGACAGGGATTGACAGCGCTGCGGCGATTTACAAAACGCTGCGATGTATGGTACAATGCGAATGATTTACGGCGCGGATGACGCCGAAAAAAGACGAAAGAGGGATGATCATGGCCTCGTTACGAACGAAACGGCTGGCGATGCTGGCGACTGCGCTGCTGCTGACGCTTCTGCTGGGCGCGGCACGCGCGGACAACGGTGTCGTCAGCGGCACGACGGTTTCGGGCACGGTGCGCGTGTATCTGTCCTCAATCGCCTCGAACACATCGGTGGACGTGAGCGTGGATGGCAGTTACTCAATCGGCGGCGACGCGAGCCGCGCCATACCCCGCGGCACGACCATTAACGTCACCAACAGCGGCGGCACGCTGATGCTGCGCATGAACGGGCAGACGCAGACGATGGGCAGCCGCTTCAAGCTGCGCCGGCATCAGACGAGCGGCGAAAACGGCGTGCGCATCGCGCAGGCCCGCTACCCGGGGAGCCTTTACCCGGGCGACATCGAGTTCATCGCCAAGGGCGGCAACGTGCAGATCATCGTGCACGTGTTCATGGAGGACTACATGCGCGGCGTGCTGCCCTATGAGATGGACAATTCCTTCCCGCTGGAGGCGCTCAAGGCGCAGGCTGTCGCGGCTAGAACCTATGTGCTCAAGAAGATGAGCGCGCAGGCGGCGACCTATGACGTCGTCGACACGACGAGCGACCAGGTCTACAACGGCACGCCAGGCGGCAACGCGCGCTGCGCTCAGGCCGTCGAGGAGACCAGCGGCATCGTCGGCACGGTGAACGGCGAATACATGGCCAGCTACTACACAGCCAGCAACGGCGGGCAGACGGAATCCGTCGCCAACGCCTGGGGCAGCGGCTCCTACAGCTATCTGCAGGTCAAGGACGATCCCTATGACCTGCGCAACAGCGCGTCGGTCGCCAAGTCCGTCTCCTTTTACCGGGACGGCACGACGAGCGTTTCCTCACTGACGGCACTGCTTCAGACCGAGGCGGCCGCGCTGCTGGGCGTGGGGAGCGTATCGATTGAGGGCATCACCCGCGTGACGCCGCACAGCCCCCGCTATGCCGCGCCCTCGCGCGTGTACACCAAGCTCGACGTCGGAATGAAGCTGGCCGGCTACGGCGAGGTGACGGTGACGCTCAACTACTTCTCGCAGGTGGAGGGGCTCTGCGGCCTGTCGATCAACACGCTCAAGAACGAGACGATCGAGGTCACGGAGACCGTCGGCGGCTTCAAGCTGACGGCCCGCCGCTACGGGCACGGCGTGGGCATGAGCCAGCGCGGCGCGCAGCAGATGGCCGCCGAGGGCATGACCTACGACCAGATCCTCGAGTTTTACTACCCGGGCCTGACGCGGACGCGCTACACGATGACGCGGACGATCCTGCCCGCGATCGACGGCTCGCAGAGCGTGCCGGAGGAGGAGACCGGCGACGCGAAGCTCGCGGTCGTGATGCTCTCCAACCCGCTGGACAGCCTCAACCTGCGCCGGGAGCCGAGCACATCCTCCGCCGTGCTGGCGACGATTCCCCACGGCACGCAGGTCACACTGCTGGAGATGGGCACGGCATGGAGCCGCGTGCAGGTCGGCACGCTGAGCGGCTACGTCAGCAACGAATACATCAGCGTCCAGGACGACGCCGTGACGGAGACGCCGTCTGAGGCCGGGAAGGGTACGGCGACGGTCATGCTCTCCGACGAGAGCCAGGTGCTCAACTTGCGCGCCGCGCCGACGCTCAGCGCCGCGGTCATCGCGCGCCTGCGCCATGGGCAGACGCTTACGGTGCTGGAGCGCTATGAGCGCTGGACGTATGTGCAGCATGGGACGCAGAGCGGCTATGTGAGCAACGACTACATCGTCCTGAGCGGCGAAACGCCGCAGGCGCCCGAGGAGACGCCCGGGACGGAGACGAATCTGACCGCGATCGTGCTGCCCTCCAGCGGCCTCAACCTGCGCGCGCAGCCTTCGCTCAGCGCGGGCACCATCATGACGCTGCCGCAGGGCACGACGCTCAGCGTCACGGGCAGCGAAACCGGCGGCATGCTCCCGGTCGCATTGGGCGGCATGACGGGCTACGTCGCCAGCGAATATGTCTATGTGACGGACGAGATTGGAAAGGCGCCGGAGAGCACGCCCTCTCCCGCGCCGGTAGAGACGCCAGCCCTCGACATGGCGGAAACTCGCGCGACCGTGACCGCCGTGGGCGGGCTCAAGCTGCGAGAAGAGCCGCATACCGGCGCGGCGACGATTCTCACGATGCCCCTTGGCTCGAGCGTCACCGTGACGGGCGGGGCGGTCGACGGCTTCCTGCCGGTCCGCTATGGCGAAACCACGGGCTATGCGGCCGCGGAGTATCTCGCTGCGGAGCGCGACATGACGCCGATTCCCATGCCGACGGCGACGCCGGTTCCGCCGGCCTCCGGGCAGATCGAGGCGCGCATGGCGACGGTCCTGGCGCCGAGCGGGCTGAACCTGCGCGAGGAGCCCTCCGCGTCGGGGCGCCTGGTGGCGACGCTGGGCTATGGCGTGAGCATCGCCGTGACGGGCGAGGCCGTAAGCGGGTTTTATCCCGTTCGCGTGGGGACGCTCAGCGGCTATGTGAGCGCGGATTACGTCAGCTTCGGCGCTGCGCCGAAGCCGACAAGCACGCCCCAGCCGACGCAGGCACCCGCGCAGGCGGGAGAATACCGCGTCGTCGTCAGCAGCAGCAACGGCCTCAACCTGCGCGTCCGGCCCAGCACGGACAGCGATGTGCTCTATGTGCTGCCCTACGGCATGGTGCTGACCGTGCTGGAGAGCAGCGAGGGCGGCTTCCTGCACGTGCGCTGGGCGGGCTATGAGGGCTATGTCTCCGGAGAATACGTGATGCCGTTCGGCGCGCAGGGCGGGGAATAAGCGCCTGGCTGGATCAAGAGAAGCACCACAGAGGATGCGGCATGGCCGCAAGCGGGAAAGGACGGATGAAACGTGAGCAGCACACTTCCCAAGGTCGTCGCCGTCGTGGGCACAAATGCCTCCGGCAAGAGCGCGCTGGGCATCGAGCTGGCCCGGCGCTATGGCGCGGAGATCATCTCGGCGGATTCCAGGCAGGTTTTCAGGGGCCTTGACCTGGGCAGCGGCAAGGTCACGCAGGAGGAGACACAGGGCGTGCCGCACCACATGATCGACGTGCGCGAACCGGGCGAATTCTTCTCGATGGCGGATTTTCAGCGCATGAGCTATGCGCTCATCGACGAGATCCGCGCGCGCGGTCATCTGCCGATGATCGTCGGCGGCACGGGGCTGTATGTCGATTCCGTGCTCGATGGCTACCTGCTCTCGGACAAGGAGCCCGACCTCGCCTACCGCGCGGAGCTGGAAACGCTGACGACGTCGGCGCTCTATGAAAAGCTGATCGCGCTCGTGCCCGATGCGCAGGTGGAGAAGAACAACCGAAACCGCGTCATGCGGATGCTCGAGCGGCTGCACGACGGCGACACGGCAGAGCCCGGCAAGCAGAAGCGATACGAGAGCCTGCGCCTGGGCGTGAGCTGGCCGAGGGACGTGTTGCGCGCGCGCATCGACGAGCGGCTTGAGCGCCGCCTTGAGCAGGGCATGATCGAGGAGGTGCAGGGGCTGCTCGATCGCGGCGTGAGCCGGGAATTCCTGCTCGGGCTGGGGCTTGAATACCGCTTCATCACGCAGTACCTGACCGGTGAGATCCCGGACAGAGACGAGATGCTCGCAAGGCTTGCTCAGGCGATCAAGAAGTTTGCCAAGCGGCAGATGACCTGGTTCCGCCGCAACCCGGATATCGTCTGGCTTGACATGCAGGGGGACTTCCTTGCGCAGGCCTGCGAGGCCGTGGAGGCGTTTCTCCGATGAAGACTGCCCGATCAAAATGGGGCGCATACCGTTCAGCCTTGCGGGAAAGACTGTGTCCCCGAGAGGTGATCGCATGGTCAAGCCAAAGGGCAAGCGTCCGCCGATGAAGGACGAACGCCGCGAACGGCCCGTTCCGGAGGAGATCTATCCGGTGATCGACAACGACCTGGCGCGGGACAATCTGGAGAACGATCTGACCGCCGCGGATTTGCAGGATCTGTGAGTGCGCTGTCTCAAAATCGGCGGAGACAGTTCCCGACAAGTGCAAAGCTACAAAAAGAGGAGGAGCAGAGCGCTCACTCCTCTTTGTCTTTTTCTGTGCTCAGCGTCAGGATGGCCTGCGCGGTCTGATGCGGAGTCAGGCCGGTCGTGTCGAGCTTCACGGTTGCCAGCGTGTCATACAGCGGCAGATAGTCGAGGCTGCGCGCCAAAACGTCGGGAGCACGCAGTCCGGCCTGAACGTCCCGGTCGATTCGCGCCTTGAGCGCCTCCGAGGAGCAGACGAGCGAAACGGCGGTCACATCCGTATCTCCGAGCGGCAAACGGGAGAGCAGCGTATCCAGAATCGCCTGCTCGTGCATGACCCAACAGAACACCACATGGTCGACCTCAGAGCAGCGCAGGAAGCCCGAGAGCAGATGAACGATGTTGTCCATGACCATGGCTTTCGTCTCTTCCGAGACGCGGAAGGGATGCAGATCCCAGCACCAGTCGCCGTCCAGAAACGCGCAGCGCTCAAGCAGCGCCTGAAGCTGCTTCGCGGCGGTTGTCTTGCCCACGCCCATCGGCCCGCCGACCAGAAACAGGCGCTTGCGGCATGGCAACTTTTGCGGCAGACGCAAGAAGAATGTGCGCTGGGAAAAGGCATCCGCCGTTTCGCCGGGATCATCCGGCAGCGGCGCAAAGCCCAGTCGCAGGAGCAACGCTGCGCTGGCCCCGTTGGCGCGGTAGCAGGTTGCCAGAACGCGCTTCATGCCGCTATCTGAAAGCTGATTAAGCAGCGCGCGCAGGCTTTCCAGCGCATAGCCCCGGCGGCGCGCATCCGGCGCGACGACGAAGCCGATTTCGCAGGCATCCGGCCCGTCCGCTGGCATGACGTGGAGCAGACCGACCATACGCCCCGTGCTGCGCTCCTCCAGAAAGAGGCGGTTGGCCCCGTCATCGGCCAGCGCGCGCACGTCGGCGTAAAACGCCTCGTCCTTCTGCGAATAGGGCGGATAGTTGCCGTCCATGCGGCAGGTTTCGGCGTCGGAGAGGATGGAGAAGAGGTCGTCCGCGTCGGAGAGCTTCGGTTTTCGCAGAAGCAGGCGCGGCGTTTCCATCGGTGTGAGCATGGGCGCTCCTTTCGCGGAATCAGTCGTTGTGGGCGGGCATCTGCGCGTCCTCGCCGACGCAGGCGCCCATCAGCTTGTTGACCGAGCGCTCGACGGCGTCACGGCTGTTGCCCCAGGGCTTGTCGGTGTTGCGGTAGTCGAACTTGAGCGTGAACCACTCGAGCTCGCCCTCGATGCGCCTCAGGTTTTCGAGCTCCAGCGCGGAGAGGGTCTTTTTGAATTCCGCTGCCTGCTTGTCGCCAAGCGTCCTGTCGGCCATCTCCAGTACGAGGGCCAGATGGGGCAGGCAGAAGCCTTTTGACTGATCAAACATCGCCTTGAATTCGCTGTTTGTGAAATACAGCTGGGCGATGGTGTAGGCATAGCGCTCGATGGAGGCGTTCATCTCGTCGCAGATGACGCAGCCAGCCATGCGCGCGCGGATCTTCGGCGCGGGCCCGCCCTCCGCCTTCCCGCCGCGCAGGGAGGAAAACAGGCCGCGGGAGGGTGTGCCGCCGTCTGCAAGGATGGTCTCCAGCGACGCGATGACCTCCTGCATGTGCGTATGCGTCATCAGCGCGAGGCCGAGGCGGTTGCGCCGGTTGTACATCAGCTCAAAGTGGCGGCTGCAGAAGCCGACCTCGTTGGTCTTGACGCGGCAGTCGGGCTCCATGTAGGCCGCGCCGAGCATGCTGTCCACATACTGATCCTCGCAGAGAATCCGCAGCTGGCAGAGAGGGCATTCGCAGTTCGTCTTGTAGGCGTCCAGAACGGGCATGGTGTCGAGCGTATACTTCATCGTGATTCACCTCATCCTAATGGTCGCTGGGGGGCGCGGGATATTTTGGCCCGCGAGCTCATAGGCTCGAGGGCGGAAGGGGGAGAAGAATGCGCAGGCGGAGGATTTCTTCCCGGGCGCGCTTGGCGAGGGCGCGGCGAATGAGAAGGCGGGCGATGATCCTGGGCGGCGTGCTGCTGCTGGCGGGCACGGCGATGGCGCAGCCGCTGCGCGACAGGCTGCTTCAGGCGGGGCGCGCAGGCCTGGCCGCCGTGCAGACGTTTGCCAGCAGCACGCCCGAGGAGGCGGAGCTGACGCTTCCCGAAATCAAAATCTGGGCACTGCAGCTCGGCGTCTTTGACAGCGGGGAGCGCGCCGCGCAGGAGCAGGAGAGGCTGCTTGCGCAGGGCATTCCCTGCGCGGTTTGGCAGCGGGAGCAGATGCGCCTGATCTGCGAGGCCGCATTGGCGAAAGAGGCGCTTGACATGACCGCATCGGGAGGGCAGGAGACCTTTGTCATTGCGGAGACGGCGCCGCAGATCAGCCTCCGCCTCAGCGCCGCGCAGGGGGAGGCGGAGGAGGCGGCGGCGTTTCTTGCCTTGCCGGATGGGCTGCTTGAGCGCCTGTCTGCAGGGGAGCCGCTCAAAGAGATCATGATTGAGACGCGGGAGACGGCAGAGCGCGCGCTCAGAGCGCACCCGCAAAATACGATTTACACGCAGCTCGCCCAGAGCCTTCTCAACTGGTGCGCGCTGATGGAGCAAACGATGCAGGCGCAGACGCAGGCGGCCGCCGCGGCGTATGCGCGCGTGACGATGTACATGCTCTGCCGCGAGCTGCGGCTGACGCTGAACGGCTAGAAACCGTCAGGGGGCAAGGCAGGCGAGAATGGCCTCCGCGCAGCGCACGCCGTCCACGGCGGCGGAGGTGATGCCGCCGGCATAGCCCGCGCCTTCGCCGCAGGGATACAGGCCGCGCGCATCGACGCTCTGCAGATCCTCGCCGCGCGGGATGCGCACAGGGGAGGAAGAGCGCGTCTCCGGCGCGGTGAGCACGGCGTCAGGATGGTCAAAGCCGCGAAGCCTTCGCCCCAGCAGCGGAAGCGCCTCGCGCATGGCGGCGATCACATACCCCGGCAGCAGCTCGCCCAGGTCGCCGGGAACGACGCCCGGGCGGTAGCTGGGCACGACGCTGCCCAGCTTCGCGCTTGCGCGCCCGGCAAGCAGGTCGCCCACCGTCTGGCAGGGGGCCTTGCCGGTGCCGCCGCCGAGGAGGAAGGCGCGCCGCTCGATGCTGCGCTGCAGCTCCATGCCGGCCAGCGGATGATCGCTGCCGAAGTCCTCGGGGCCGATGCCGACCAAAAGCGCGCTGTTGGCGTTCACGCCGTCGCGCGCCCAGCAGCTCATGCCGTTGGTGACGACGCTTTGCGGCTCGCTGGCGGAGGCGACGACGCTGCCGCCGGGGCACATGCAGAACGTGTAGACGCTGCGGCCGGAGGGCAGATGCAGCGCGAGCTTGTAATCCGCCGCGCCGAGGGCGGGATGGGATGCAAAGGCGCCGTACTGCGCCTGGTTGATCAGCGCCTGGGGATGCTCGATGCGCGCGCCGATGGAAAACGGCTTTTGCGCCAGGGAGAAGCGCTCGTCGCAGAGCATCGCGAAGGTGTCGCGCGCGCTGTGGCCGATGGCGAGCACGGCGTAGTCGGCCGGCAGCTCATGCTGGCCGCCGGCATCCTCGTAGACGAGCACTCTGAGCGCGCCGCTTTCCCGGAGGATGCGGGTCATCCGCGCGCCGAAATGCACCTCGCCGCCGAGACTGAGAATCCGCTCGCGCATGGCCTTCACGACGCCGGCGAGCTTGTCCGTGCCGATGTGCGGCTTGGCGTCGACGAGGATGTCGTTTGGCGCGCCGAAGCGCACAAACGTGCGCAGAATGTGCTCGCCGCGGGGATCTTTCGTGCCGGTGTTCAGCTTGCCGTCGGAGAACGTGCCTGCGCCGCCCTCGCCGAACTGCACGTTGGAGGCGGCGGAAAACGACGGCTCCCCATCCCGCCAGTAGGCGGCGACGTCGCGCGTGCGCGTGTCGACATCCTGCCCGCGCTCCAGAACGATGGGGCGCGCGCCCGCCTCCGCGAGCGTCAACGCGGCGAAGAGGCCGGCCGGCCCCAGGCCGATGACGACGGGACGGGGAGACGGCGCGGCGCTGAGCGCAGGCAGAACGGGTGGCGCATAGGGCGCGGCGATGCTGCCCTCGGCGGGACTCAAACGCGCGGCGACGCGGCGCTCATCCTGCGGGGAGCGGAGCGAAACATCGAGCGAGACGACGAAGCAGACGTCGCTTTTTTTGCGCGCGTCCACGCTCTTTTTGGCGATGGCGCAGTCTGCGACCTGCGCGGCCGTCACGCCGAGGCGCTTGCAGGCGGCTGCGGTCAGGATTTTTTTCGTATACGAAAGCGGGAGCTTGACGTTGTGAATGCGAAGCATGGACATCCTTTCTGCCGGAAGGGCGCTCACAGGCCGTATTGCGCGCGGATCGCTTTGGCGGCCGTCAGCGCGCTGGCAAAGGCAAAATGCAGGTTGTAGCCGCCGCAGGGGCCGTCCACGTCGAGCAGCTCGCCGGCGAGATAGAGGGAATCAAAGCATCGGGAGCGCATGGTTTGGGGATCGACCTCCTCGAGCGAGACGCCGCCGGCAGTGACCTGCGCCTGCTTCATGCCTTGCGTGCCCGTGACCTCGAGCGGGAAGAGGGAGAGCGCGCCCAGCAGGGAGAGCCGCTCCCGGAAGCTGAGCGTCGAGGCGGGCGTCTCGGCGCCGACGCCCGCCTGGCGCAGCACGGCCTGCGCGAGCAGGCGGGGCAGCACGCCGGAAAACAGCGCCTGAGCGGAGCCATCCGGATGAAGGTCGATGCGCCTGTCGAGCCAGGCGGAGAGCTCATCCTCGGGCACCTCGGGCAGCAGGTTGACGAGCAGGCGCACGGCGCTGCGGCGTGAGAGGGCGCGCGCGGCTAGGCCGGAGAGCTGGAAGACGCAGACGCCGGAGACGCCGTAATCCGCAAAGAGCAGCTCGCCTTCCTCACGGGCGGCGGAAGCGCCGTCGATCTCGAGCGTCAGCGCCGCCTGCACGCGCAGCCCCTTGAGCGAGCGCAGCGCGGAATGCGCGCATCTGAGCTGCACGAGCGCGGGAAAGAGCGGCGTGACGGTATGGCCGAGGGATTCAAGGAGCCTTGCGCCGGAGCCGTCCGTGCCCAGATGCGGCGCGGCGCTGCCGCCCATCGCGGCGAGCACGGCCGGCGCGAAGAGTCCCTCGCCGTCCGCGAGCTGAACGCTGAGCCCGCCGCGGCGGGACGGGGTGAGAGAGACGGCCTCCCGACCCGTGAGCAGGGTCATGCCGTCGCAGCCCGCGCGCAGCACGTCGAGCACGGAGGCCGCCATGCGCGTGCGCGGATAGATACGCCCCTCCTCCTGACAGAGCATGAGGCCGAGGCGGTCAAAGAAGGCGAGCACCTCCGAGGGCGGCGTCGCCTCATAGACGCGGCGGACGAACGGCGCGGCTTCGCCGTAGTGCTCCGGCGTCATGTCGGCGTTGGAGAGGTTGCAGCGGCCGTTGCCGGTCGCCAGGAGCTTTTTGCCCACGCGCTCCTGCCGCTCGACGAGCACGACGCGCAGGCCGGAGCCGGAGAGCGCGCAGGCGGCAGCCAGCCCGGCCGCGCCTCCGCCCAGAATGATGCAGTCTGCTTGCATGGTAAACCTCCTGCGTCAGTTTGCGCGCGCCAGCGCCCGCGCCCGGCGATCGAGAATCTTGTTAAAGTTGAGCAGCGTGAGCGTCGCCGCAGTGGCGACGGAGAGCACGTCGGCGATCGGCTCGGCGAGGTAGACGCCCGTGACGCCGAAGGCATGGGGCAGAAGGAGCGCCAGCGGGATGAGCAGGATCACCTTGCGCAGCACGGCGATGAACAGCGAGATGCCGGCCTGACCGAGGCCAACGAACATGCTCTGCGCCGCGTTCTGGATGCCGAAGATGCACAGGCCCGCCGCATAGATGCGCAGGCCGCGCACGGTCAGCTCGATGAGCGCCTCGTCGTGGGCGAACAGGCGGATGAAGACGCGCGGGAACAGCTCGATGAGCGAGCAGTAGCTGAACGTGACGGCGAGCGCGGAGAGGAGCAGATACTTGAAGGTCTTGCGCACGCGGTCGAGCTTTCCTGCGCCGTAGTTGAAGCTCATCAGCGGCTGCACGCCGTTGGTATAGCCCATCAGCGGCGTCGTGAAGAGCTGGACGACGCTCGTGATGATCGTCATCGTGCCGACGTACAGATCGCCGCCGTAGGTCATCATGCCGCGGTTGAGCACGACCTGAATCGCGCTTTCGGTGAAGACCATCGTAAACGGAGAGACGCCCAGCGCCATCGTCGAGCGCACGACGGGCAGGGAAAAGCGGATCTGCCGGGGGCGCAGCCGAATCTTCGAGCGGCGCCCCGCCAGGAACGAGACGACCCACAGGCACGAGGCGCCCTGGGAGATGACCGTCGCCAGCGCCGCGCCGCGCACGCCCATGCCCAGCACAAAGATGAACAGCGGGTCGAGCGCGATATTGAGCGCCGCGCCGATGACCACGGAGATCATCGCCTCGCGCGCGTTGCCCTGCGCCGTGATGAACGGGTTGAGGCCGAGGACGAGCTGGACAAACGCCGTGCCCAGCAGATAGACGGAGAGATAGTCCGTCGCGTAGGGCAGCGTGTTTTCGCTCGCGCCAAACGCCGTCAGCAGAGGCGTCATCGTGAGATGGAAGACCGAGAACAGCGCCACGGAGGAGCACAGCAGCATGAACGCCGAGACGCCGAGAATCCGCTCTGCCCCCTCGCGGTTGCCTTCGCCCAGCTTGATGGAGGCCAGCGGCGCGCCGCCCGCACCGAAGAGCGAGGAGAAGGCGGAGATCAGCGTAATGACCGGGAAGGTCAGCCCGACGCCGGTGAGTGCGAGCGCGCCGACGCCCTCGATGCTGCCGATATACATGCGGTCGACCATGTTGTAGAGCATGTTGATCGTCTGGGCGACCACGGAGGGCAGCGCCAGACGGATCATCAGCCGGCCGATCGGGTCGCTGCCCAGATCGAGCTGCCTGGTTTGGTGGTTCATTTCGATTGACTCCTTTTAAGGGCGGAGGCGGTGCAAAGCCGCCCTCCCCGGGCTTTGTGATGGATTTTGGAGCATGGCCCCGGGCACGGATGCCGCCGGAGGCATACTCAGTTATTATACCATAGCCGGGCGGAAAAACACAATCTGAGCGCACAAAATGGGGCGCATAAGCGCGCGGAAGTGAACATATACATGCAGAGTAAACCGACAACGGGCCGGTCACGGGCTGATCATTCAGCCGGACGGCGGAAACGGAGGAAAACGATGATCAGACGGTTTGAGATCGACTTTACGCCGAGCGCGGACAGGCGGATGGTGCGCGTCTACATCCCGGAGGGGGAGGGGCCCTGTCCCGTGATGTATATGTTTGACGGGCAGAATGCCTTTGACGACCGGGAGGCCGCCTACGGGCGAAGCTGGAACCTGCGAACCTTTCTGGATGAATGGCCGAAGCGGATGGTCGTCGTCGCGCTGCAGAGCAGCCTGGAGCGGGACAGGCGCCTGGCGGAATACTGCCCCTATCATCTGGAGCCAAAGCTCTGGGAGGGCCTTCGCGGCCGGGGACGGGCCACCGTCGAATGGCTGGTCGAGACGCTCAAGCCGAGGATCGACAGGGAGTTTGACACGCTGCCCTCCCGGGCATGCACGGGCGTGATGGGCGCGTCAATGGGCGCTCTGTTGGCGCTGTACGCCGCCACGGCGCGCAACGACGTCTTCTCCAAGGCCGCCTGCGTTTCGCCCAGGCTGGCCATGTGCTTTGCGGAGGCGAGCAGCCAGATCGGCAGCGCGCAAATCAGCCCGGACACGCGCATCTACCTCTCCTGGGGCGAAAACGAGGCGCGGGATCAGCGCCTCCTCGCGCGCACGACGGCGCAGAGCCTGACGGTGGCGAACCTGCTGATGGCCAAGGGCGCGCGCGTCTATCCCCATTTGCAGGAGGACGGGCGGCACTGCGAGGAGGACTGGAGGCGGCAGGTGCCGGAATTTATGCGCTTTCTCTGGCTGGAATGAAAAGAAAGAAAGGGACGATGCGGCCGGGCGGGGGAAAAACAAATCCCCTGCCTGCTCGCTCACATGGATGGAATGCCCGGGAAAAAGAGGAAATTGCCCGCGCTGCGGCGAAAAGACACGCATCGGATACCAAAGGAGAGAGACGCCATGCTGCAGACGACGCTGTGCTATTATGAGCGGGACGGAAAGACCCTGATGCTTCACCGGGTCAAAAAGAAAAACGATGTCAACCACGACAAGTGGATCGGCGTCGGCGGGAAGTTTGAGCCGGGCGAGAGCCCGGAG
>SFFC01000202.1 GCA_004556985.1 Clostridiales bacterium
CGAGCATACGCTGGGCGCGGTGAGCCTGCAGATGGGCGCGGTGCGCATGAACGCGCAGACGCCGGTTCTGCGCTGCGAGGACTACGAGGCGACGGTGGAGCGCTGCATGAACATGGTCCGCCGCGATGCGCAGACGCTGCTGTCCTGCCCAAAGGCGGAGCGCTGGGTGGGCGTCGGCGGCACGATGACGACGCTGGGCGCGATGGAGCGGCGCGAGGCGCAGCGGATGGTCGCATGGCTGGGCGAGGAGCTGCCGCAGGGGACGTGGACGGCGGTGCTTGGCGAGGACGGCGTGAGCCTGCGCGAGCTGGTGCTCGCCGACAGCGCGCCGCAGATTGCGATCTGCGCGCCCGGCGAGGCGCTGCCCTGGGCAAAGGAGGGGCTGCTGCTCGCGCTGGACGGCGAGGAGGCGGAGGAGGACGGGCGCGTGGAGGAGGCGGTGCTCTCCGCCTGCACGCTGGGGGATGCGCTGTTCATGCGCCCGCTG
The DNA here is from genome assembly GCA_004556985.1 of Clostridiales bacterium. Classification (GTDB taxonomy): domain Bacteria; phylum Bacillota; class Clostridia; order Christensenellales; family Aristaeellaceae; genus Ventricola. The sequence goes on from SFFC01000202.1 coordinate 488, forward strand.
TGGGCGCGGCACCGACAGATGGCCGTCAACGCGCGGCTGCTGGCGCGCGCGGGCTATGCCAGCCTGCTGGACGAGGTGCAGCACCCGGTCTGGTACCCGATGGAGCTGAACCAGATGCTCGAGGATTTCGCGCTGGACGGCACGCCCGGCCTTGAAATCTGGCTGGACGGCGAGGACGGCGGCGCGGCGCTGGAGGCGCTTTTGCAGGGAATCGGCGGCGGCGCGATGCTCGCGCCCGACGGGCGCTACCGCGAGGGCGGGCCGGCGCTCGACGGGCTGGGCTGGATGGAGATCATGCTCATGCAGGGGCAGATCGGCCTTTCGGCGAGCCGCGAGGAGGCGCTCATGCACTTCGCGCAGGGGGAGACGGCCTTCTTTATCGACTGGACGCAGGAGGAGGCCGCGCGCAGCGGGCAGGGGCTCGAGCGCGCGGGCGTGGAGCTGGTAACGATGCCCTATCCAGCGGGGAGCGGCACGGCGATGCGCGCCTTTGAGCCCGTCGGTGCGTCGGTGTTCCGCACGGAGCGCAGCGCGCAGGCGCTGCTCTCGCTCACGGCGCTGCGCAGGATGACGCAGGACTGGCTTGACGAGGGCGCGCGCGGTATCTGGCGCGACGGCGCGCAGTGGCTGCCGCCGCTGGGCAGCACAGAAGCGGGCGGAACGCTGCGCCGGCTGCTTGGGCAGGCGGTGCGCGCCATCGCGGCGGGCGAAATGGGCGCAAGGGAGGCCGAGCTGGGCATCCGGGCGGCCATGCGCGCGCTGAGATAGCGGGAAAGCCGAAGAAAACCGAGAAAACTGACCCGAAAGAAAAAATTTCTCTTGCCAAACGACGGGGATGGATGCTATAATAGACCCCGTATGAAACGGGCGTTCCGCTGGCGGCAAAGTCGCGTCGTGTATGAACGTCTATGAGGAAAGGAGAAATCGACACATGAGTGAGATCATCCGTGCGATCGAGAGCGAGCAGCTCAAGAAGGATCTTCCCAAGTTCAACGTGGGCGACACCCTGCGTGTGATGGTGAAGGTCGTTGAGGGTGAGCGCGAGCGCCTGCAGGCGTTCGAGGGCATCTGCATCGCCAAGCGCAACGGCAGCGTTCGTGAGACCTTCACCCTCCGCCGTGTTTCCTACGGCATCGGTGTGGAGCGTACCTTCCCGCTGCATTCCCCGCGTCTTGATAAGATTACGGTGCTGCGCCGCGGCAAGGTTCGCCGCGCGAAGCTGTACTATCTGCGTAATCTGTCCGGCAAGGCCGCCAAGATTAAGGAGAAGTAATTGTGCTTTAAGGACCGCCGGAGCGCCGGCGGTTCTTTTTTTCCATTTTCTGCAATTTTCCCCTGCTTTGATCCGTCTTTACAGGCGGAGAGTCACCGGAGGTAGACGATGAACGAGGAGACCATGCTGCGCGCGCAGGACAGAAAGATCAACTGGTACCCCGGACACATGGCGCGCGCCAAGCGCCTGCTCGACGAGCAGCTCAGCCGCGTGGACGCGGTGGTGGAGCTGTGCGACGCGCGCATCCCCAGGGCCAGCCGCAACCCCGACCTGGGCAGGCTGATTGCGGACAAGCGGCGGCTGCTGGTGCTTGGCAAGGCCGACCTGGCCGAGGAGGCGCAGACGCGCGCCTGGCTGGCCGCCTTCCGCGCGCAGGAGCTGGAGGCGATGAGCTTTGACAGCGTGCGCGGGCAACCGTGCGCGTGATGATCGTCGGCGTGCCCAACGTGGGCAAATCGACGTTCACCAACCGCATCAACGGCACGGCCATCGCCAAAACGGGCGACCGCCCCGGCGTGACGCGCAGCAACCAGTGGGTGCGCATCACGCCGTATCTGGAGCTTTTGGACACGCCCGGCCTGCTCTGGCCGAATCTGGAGGATCAGCGCGACGCGCAGGCGCTCGCGTTCGTGGGCACCATCGGCGAGCAGGCGATGGACCAGCAGCTGCTCGCCATCCGCCTGCTCGAGTGGCTGATGCAGGAGAAGCGCGACGCGGCGGTCGCCCGCTTCCGCATCCGGGAGACGGACGGGGAGCCGCTGACGGGGCTTGCGCTGCTGGAGGCCGTGTGCCGCGGGCGCGGCTGGCTGCTGCCCGGCGGCGTGTGCGATACGGACCGGGGCGCAGCGGTGGTGCTCGACGAGTTTCGCGCGGGCAAGCTGGGGCGCGTGACGCTCCAG
>SFFC01000203.1 GCA_004556985.1 Clostridiales bacterium
GGATAAGTTCGCCTGCGTCTGCCCGCGCGACGCGCAGCGGGAGATGACCGTCGCCACGGCGCGCGTGCATGTGTTCGGCGACAACCTCGAGCTGCTGTGCGACGTGGACGAGGGCGGCGAGGTATCCGTCGCGTTCTATGACCGCTGGGACGGAAAGCCCTACGAGGGCTTTGACTTCGGGGACTGCCGCCTGCTGCCCGGCGAGGACGGCTACCGGCGCATCGTCTTCCCGCGCCCGGCGCTCGATCTGCGCGTGCCCACGCTCTGCGTGAAGCTGCGCGCGCGCGGCGCGCGGCTGTACGCGCTGCGCGGCGACCTCGCCGTGGCGGGAGGAAGGTATTACGGATGATGGACGTGTATGAAATCGCCCCGGGGCCGGGCAATCCCCGCAACAGCGAGGGCGCGTTCCTGACGCTGCGGGACGGACGCATCCTGTTCGTGTATGCGGCGTTCACCGGGGAGCGCGCGCGCGACTTCACGCACGCCGACCTCGCGGCCATCACCTCCGCCGACGGCGGCAGGACGTGGAGCGCGCCGCGCATCATCGTGCGCGCGGCGGAGTACGGCGCGATGAACGTGATGAGCGTGTCTCTGCTGCGGATGCGGGACGGGGCCGTCGGCCTGTTCTTCCTCATCAGGCGCAGTTGGCAGGACATGTGCGTGGCCCTGCGCCGCTCCCATGACGAGGGGGAGACGTTCGGCCCGGAGACCCGCTGCTCCACGCGCACGGGCTACTTTGTCATGAACAACGACCGCGTGCTGCGGCTGTCCTCCGGGCGCATCGTCGTGCCGGTGGCCGAGCATGTGGCCACCTTCGACGCGGAGGGCCGCGCGCACATGAGCGCGGCGACGGTCTCCAGCTTCTTTTCGGACGACGATGGGCTGACCTGGCGCGAGGCGAACGCCCCGCTGACGCTGTCGGGGATTCCGTCCCGCTCGGGCCTTCAGGAGCCGGGGCTGGTCGAGCTTACCGGCGGCGCGCTCTACGGCTGGGCGCGCACGGATCTGTGCGTGCAGTACGCCTTCTATTCCCACGACGGCGGTCAGAGCTTTACGCCCGCCGTGCCCTCGCACTTCACCTCGCCGCTGTCCCCGCTGTCGATGAAGCGCCTGCCGGATGGCCGGCTCATGGCGCTGTGGAACCCCGTGCCGGAATACCAGACGCGTGGCTCCGATCCGCGCACCGGCGGGCGCACGCCGCTCGTCTACGCGATGAGCGGGGACGAGGCGCGCACCTGGAGTGATCCCACCGTGCTGGAGGACGATCCGCTGGCGGGCTACTGCTACACGGCGATGGCCGTGTGCGGCGGCGCGCTGCTGCTGGCCTACTGCGCTGGCGACACGCGGCGGGACGCGAGCTGCCTCAACCGCACGCGCATCCGGCGCATCCCGCTGGAGGAGCTCGGCGCGCAGCCGGATGCGGGCGCGCCGCACCGCATGGGCATCGGCTTCTGAGCGCTCAGAAAAAACAGGAGAATCAGAAAATTTATTTTCTCAGACCTCTTGCGTTTTCAGAACAAACATGGTAAAATCATCTCCCATTTTCGCCCGGTCTCGGTAACGAGACGCAGCCGGCCCCCGTCAGGGAGCCGGCTGCATTGTCCCATCGGGGCGGCGGCGCGCCCCGAAGCAAAGGAGGTTTTTCCATGCCCAATCCGATCACGCTCAAGGACCTCAAGGACCGCGAGGACATCCGCATTCACATTCAGAAGGCCGACGACTGCCTCAAGTCCATCGGCTACACGGAGCACTGCTTCGCGCATGTGGGCATCGTGCTCGAGCGCGCGGCGGCCATCCTCACGATGCTTAATTATCCGGAGCGCACCGTCGAGCTCGTGCGCATCGCCGGATACCTGCACGACATCGGCAACAACGTCAACCGCTGCGACCACGCGCAGAGCGGCGCGCTGATGGCCTACGTCATCCTCACGCAGATGGGAATGCCCGCCGGGGAGGTGCTCGACGTCGTCTGCGCCATCGGCAACCATGACGAGAGCACGGGCCTGCCGATCAACCCGCTGGCGGCGGCCATCATCATCGGCGACAAGACCGACGTGCGCAAAAACCGCGTGCGCACGCCGCTGCTGCGCGAAAACGACATCCACGACCGCGTGAACGGCGCGGTGGACGAGGCGGAGTTCCTGCTCGACCGGGATACGCACACCATCA
>SFFC01000204.1 GCA_004556985.1 Clostridiales bacterium
CCCGCCACGCCCTTCGCGCCGGGCGGCGGCAGCACCCTGCCGTGCCCGAGCAGCCGGGTGAGCATCGCGCCCTCCTCCCCGGCGGGCTCCACCTGATGCACGACGGCCTGCCGGTAGGGCAACATCGCGGCGCACAGGTGCGGCTCGTTGTCCCGATCGAAGGTAAAGACGGCGAGGTCAAAGCCCTCGCGCGGGATCTCCAGCGTCTGCATCGCGTCGTCCATCGCGCGCAGCAGGCTGTCCGCCGCCTCGCCAAACGGGCGGCTGAGGAACTGGCGCAGCAGCTCCTCCTGCGCGCCGCCGCTCTGCACGCAGGTGGTGCGGCTGGTATCGGAGCCCATCAGCTTGTCCGCCACGGCGGAGAGATAGGCCCCGGCCTCCTCGTCGGGCCGGTCGGGCCTGGCCGGGAAGATGGGCGCGGACGCGCTGCCGTCGTAAATGGCAATCGCCGCGCGGGCGATGATGTTCATATCGTTTCACCTCATCAGAATAACGCTTTGTTCACAGCCGCAGCAGCGCCATGTAGAGCGCCGTGCCCGCGCCGACGCTCAGCAGCGTATTGCGGAAGCGCAGGTGCAGCCCCACGACGGCGGCCACCGCGGCGAGCTGGCGGATTCCATCCGCCGCCGTGCCGGTGGGCACGCCCTTGAGGCAGTAGACGACCAGCGCCGCCATGATGGCCGGGGGCAGCACGCGCCCCAGCGCGAGCACCGCCTTCGGCGCGCCGCGCCTGCCGCCGAAGCACAGGAACGGCAGCGCGCGCAGCAGCAGCGTCACCAGCGCGCAGACGGCCACGATGGCCAGCGCGTGCATATCAATCCTCATGCCGTTCCCCCTCTCCGACGGCGCGCAGCTGCATCACCGTCAGCGCCAGCGCCGTCGCCGCCAGCGCGGGCGCGAGAAACCGATCCGGCCCCAGCAGCAGCAGCGACGCCACGGCGATGACCGCGCCCAGCGCCATCGGCAGGCGGTCGCCCCGGTTCATCGCGCGCTCCACGCAGATGACCGTGAACAGCGCCGTCATCGAAAAGTCGATGCCCGTCAGGTCGAACGGAAGCCCCTGCGCCATCAGCGCGCCCGCGACCGACCCGGCGATCCAGTACAGCTGGTCGTAGGCGGCCACGCGCACCATCACGCCGCCGCTCTCGCCCTCGTCCATGCCGCAGAAGACGGAGTACGTCTCGTCCGTCAGCGAGAAGACGAGATAGGGCCGCAGCCTGCCCAGCCCCGAAAACCGCTCCACAAACGACAGCCCGTAGAACACATGGCGCGCGTTGACCATCAGCGCCGTCAGCGCGACGGTGAGCAGCGAAGCCCCGGAGGCCATCAGCGGCGCCATCACGAATTGCAGGCTCCCGGCGTACACCGTCGTGCTGATGAGCAGCGCCCACGCCGGGCCGTAGCCCGCCTGCGCGAGCGTCGCGCCGAAGGCGATGCCCAGCACGATATACCCGGCCAGCACCGGGAGCGACAGCCGCAGCGCACGGCGGCGCGCCTGTCCCGCGTCAGACATCGCCGCCCTCCTCGCGCTCAAAGCGCCATGCCTGCGGCGCGTCCGGGTACTTCTCCCGGTCAACGGGCGAAAAGAACATCGCCTTCGGCCGCACCCACACGCCGCGCTCGCCGTAGAGCGCGCGGTAGACGACGGCCTCCTCCCGCGTCTCGGAATCGCGCGCAAAGCACAGGATCTGATAGCGCTTCCCCTTGAAGTGGCGCACCACGTCGCCGGGGGCCATGCGCTCCGCCCGCGTCCCCTCCGCTTCCCTTTCCGTCTGATTCAAGCCGTATTCCATGCCGCAGTCCATGCCTCTTTTCCGTATCTCTTTTTGTATCTCTTTTTCTCGGCTCCCGGGCGCGCGTCAGGCGCGCTCCTCGCTCTCCAGTATCCGCGTCAGGTTCACCAGCAGGCTCAGCGTCGGCTCAAAGAGCGCGTCGTCCTCCATGTCCATCAGCCGCTGAATCTTGCCCAGCCGGTAGCGCACGGTGTTCGGGTGCTGATACAGCGCCTTCGCCGCCGCCGCCACCTCCATGTGCAGCTGCACATACACGCGCGCCGTGTGCTCCAGGCTCGCGTGGTTCTGCGCGTCGTATTCGCGGATGCGCGCCATGCTCCGCCTGCACTGCTCGCAGACGAAATTCGCCCTGAAGAACTGC
>SFFC01000205.1 GCA_004556985.1 Clostridiales bacterium
CGTTGACAGAGAGCGGGTGCAAGAAGAGGCCGCCCACTGCGCGGCCGTCCGCAACCCCGCTCGCAGGCAGGGAGTCCGCGATCTTGAGGCGGGCGCGCTCTGCCTCCTCGGCATCCGAGAGGCGCGTGTAGACGGGGAGCAGCACGGCCGGGTCGCCGCTGCCGAGCTCGCCGGCCCCCTCCATGGCGGCAAAGGCCTGCAGCAGGCCGAGGCCGTCCGGGGTCCACAGCTGCTCGGGGCCGAGGGTGAAGGGGCCCTCCTCGAAGCAGGCGGCGTGCTTGCGCAGGCCGTCGCCGATGAGCGTCAGCTCCTCCCCCGCCTCACGCCAGGTTTGTGCAACCTGGGCGGGCTTGCACACGGAGTCGAGGTCAAGGCGGGTCACGCCCCCTTCATCGAGCACGAAGCGCACGGGGTAGACCTCCTTGCGCATGGCGTCTTCGACGACTCCCACGCGCCCGCGCAGGCCTCCCCTCCATGCATGCCAGGCAACGGCGTCGAGCGTGGACACCCCGAAGGCAGGACAGCCCAGGCCGCAGGCGATGCCCTTGGCGGTGGCGATGCCGATGCGCACGCCGGTGAACGAGCCGGGGCCCCTGCCGGCGATGACCAGGTCGATGTCTGCCGGCGAAAGCCCCGCACCCGCCAGCAGCTCACCCGCCCTCGTCAGGAGGACCTGGTCCGAGCTGCGCGGGGCCGGGGCGTCTGCAGCGGCGATGAGCTGCGGCTGCCCGCCAGAGACGTCGCCCAGGCAAAGGGCGAGCATGTCGCTTGCGGTGTCGAAGGCCAGTGCGATTCTCTTGCTAGTCACAGGGCATCAGGCTCCCCTAGGGTTCGGTGATGACGCGCATGCCCTCTGCCAGGGACACCCCTTGCACGACCAGCTGGCCGTCTGGGGCGGTCCCTATCAGGGTCACGCTGCATTGCTTAGTGGTGGTCTCGTCGACGACGGCCTCGAGGTACAGCCCCGAGCTGCCGCTGCCGACGGCTGTGGCGGGAACGTAGTATACCGTCCCGTAGTCCTGGATGGTGATGGTAGCCTTCGCAGGCATGCCCACTGCGAGCCCGCGCTGTCTCTCGTCGAAGACGAGCGTCACGTCGTAGAAGGTGCCGTTGCTGCTCGCGTCTCCCATGAAGGAGCCAGGCGCCTGCTGGCCAGCGGGCGCCTTCCTGGCGCTGGGGGTGTCTGCGACCTTGAAGACCACGGCGCTCAGCTGCTCGCCGCCGTCACACGACACGCGCGCTTGCTGCCCCTTGGAGATGTTGCCCACCTTGGATTCGGGGACCTGCACGACGCAGTTGACGTTGGAGGTATCGAGCACGCGCATGAGCGGCTCCCCCGCTGCTCCTCCCACCTGCGCGCCGGGCTCGACGGTCAGGTCGACCACGTTACCCGCCTGGGGGGCCCTCAGCTTGAGCTTGTCTTGCGTGCGGCGCGCCTTGGTGTATGCGGACCTCTCCTTGGCAGCGGCCTTCTCTGCCTTGGCGAGTGCGGCAGAGCGCTGGTCGAGCTCGCCTTGGACCGCATCGACGGCCGCTTGGGCGGCTTCGAGGACCTTGAGGAGCGGCTCTTCATCGAACACATAGCCCGGGTCCTTCTCCTGGGCTTGCTGGGCTTCCTCGCGCGCGCGGTCGAGCGCGGCCTGGGCTTTGGAGAGGGCCTTGCTCACTGCGGGCATCTTCTCCTCGGTGGCGCTCAGGTCTGCCTCTGCGGCGCGCTGCGCGGCCTGGGCCTCGCGATAGGAGGTGAGCGCCTCTGCCGTCGCCTGCTCGACCTGCTCGTTGCCGAGGACGGCGAGCAGGTCGCCCTTCTCGACGCGGTCGCCTTCGGCCACGAGCAGCTCGAGGACGGTTCCCTCGAGCTCCGAGGACACGGCGGACTCGCTGGCGGACTGAATGGAGCCGGTGACGTCGAGGTCGCTGGAAAACGAGCCGGCAGAAAGCACCATGGTCTGAACCGCAGGGGCGCCGGCGCCACCCTGGGGCGCCTGGGCCTTGCTGATGAGATACGCGCCCCCGCCGAAGAGCAGGGCCGCCGCCGCAAGCGCGGTGCAGGCTGCAAGCCCGACCTGGCGGTTGCGGGCGCGGATTTTCTCGCGAGATGCTGGCATGGGCTCTTCCGGCAGGGTCGACGGTATTCCAGGGCGATT
>SFFC01000206.1 GCA_004556985.1 Clostridiales bacterium
TTTTCTTTCCCCATCTCAGTAGGCTTCAGGAGGAATCGAGCGTATGGGAATGACCATGACTCAGAAAATCCTCGCGCGCGCAGCCGGCGTAAAAAGCTGCCGCGCGGGCGAGCTGCTCATGTGCAGGCTGGATCTTGTGCTGGGCAACGACATCACCGCGCCCGTGGCGATCAACGAGTTCGTCAAAATGGGCGCCACGAAGGTCTTTGATCCCGCGAAGATCGCGCTGATCCCGGACCACTTTGTGCCCAACAAGGACATCAAGTCCGCTACGATGGCCAAGCAGATGCGCGACTTCGCGCGCGCGCAGCAGATCGTCCACTACTACGAGGTCGGCCGCGTGGGCATCGAGCACGCGCTGCTGCCCGAGCAGGGCCTCGTCGCCCCGGGCGAGGTCATCATCGGCGCGGACAGCCACACCTGCACCTACGGCGCGGTCGGCGCGTTTTCCACGGGCGTCGGCTCCACGGACATGGCCGTCGGCATGGCCACCGGCGAGTGCTGGTTCAAGGTGCCGGAGGCGGTCAAGGTCATTTTGAAGGGCAAGATGAAGCCGTGGGTCAGCGGCAAGGACGTCATCCTCCATCTCATCGGCGAGATCGGCGTGGACGGCGCGCTCTATCAGTCGCTGGAGTTCACCGGCGACGGCGTGTCCAGCATCAGCATGGACGGCCGCCTCACGATCGCCAACATGGCCATCGAGGCGGGCGCCAAGAACGGCATCTTCCCGGTGGACGACATCTGCCGCGCGTACCTTTCCGAGCGCGTCACGCGCCCGTACACCGCCTTTGAGCCGGACGAGGACGCCGAGTACGCCAAGGTCGTGGAGATCGACCTCGACCAGCTCGACCTCACCGTCGCGCTCCCGCACCTGCCGGAGAACACGAAGCCCGCGCGCGAATGCACCGATCTGGCGATCGACCAGGTCGTCATCGGCAGCTGCACCAACGGCCGCATCAGCGACATGCGCGTCGCCGCGCAGATCCTCAAGGGCCACAAGGTCAGCGACCGCGTGCGCTGCATCGTGATTCCGGGCACGCAGCAGGTCGTCAAGGACTGCCTGGCCGAGGGCCTGGTGGACGTGTTCATCGACGCGGGCGCAATCTTCACGATGCCCACGTGCGGCCCGTGTCTGGGCGGCTTCTGCGGCGTGCTGGCGGACGGCGAACGCGCCGTCTCCACGACGAACCGCAACTTCGTGGGCCGCATGGGCCACACCGGCAGCGAGATCATTCTGGCCAGCCCGGCGGTCGCGGCGGCGTCCGCGATCATGGGCCGCGTCGCGACGCCCGAGGAGGTGCTGTAATATGAAGGTTCAGTCCACGGTCATCAAGTACGGCGATCACGTCGATACGGACGTCATCATCCCCGCGCGCTATCTGAACACGACGGATCACGCGGAGCTGGCCTCCCACTGCATGGAGGACATCGACAAGGACTTCAAGGCGAAGAGCGAAACGAGCAAAATCATCGTCGCGGGACGCAACTTCGGCTGCGGCTCCTCGCGCGAGCACGCGCCCATCGCCATCAAGGCGAGCGGCATCAGCGTGGTCATCGCCGACAGCTTCGCGCGCATCTTCTACCGCAACTCCATCGACATCGGCCTGCCGATCATCGAGTGCCCGGCGGCTGCCGCGGCGATTGCCGACGGCGACGAGGTCAGCGTGGACATGGATTCCGGCGTCATCTGCGACGTGACCACCGGCAAGACGTTCACCGCCGCGCCGCTGCCGCCCTTTGTGCAGGAGATCGTCAGCTGCGGCGGCATCGCGAATTATGTGAAGAAGAAGATCAACGGGTAAGCGCTCGTTTCACAAGCAGATGCGCTTCTGAGCTTCACCGGTTTTCGTATTCCTGCAGGAGACGGGGTGGAGGCTCCGTTCCCCAACTCCGGGGCAGGAGGGCAGGAAGGGCAATTTCCCCCCTCAGCTCTCCTGCGCCTTCTGTCCCCTTGAAATGCCCCGGGCTGCGCCCCGAGGACTCAATAAACCGGTTTCCGCATTCTTGCAGCAGTTCATTTTCGCTGCCTTTGGGGCTGCGAAGTCAGCCTTCCCATTTCTGTTCCCATGGAGGTCATTCCCATGAACGCCCATATCGTCACCCTTCCGGGCGATTACATCGGCCCGGAGATCATCGCGCAGGCGGT
>SFFC01000207.1 GCA_004556985.1 Clostridiales bacterium
ACCACGCCGCCACGTCCTCCGCGAAGTCCGCTGGGACGTAGATGTTGCGGAACCTCCCCGTCGCGCGGTCCGACAGCTGGTGCCGAGGCGTATTCCCGCGGTCCGAGCGGTACAGCGACCCCTCGATGACCCTTCCCTCCGTGAGCAGCCTCTTCAGCCTGCTCGAAACCTCCCTGTAGGGAGCCGACATTCTTTTTTTTATCATAGGTCTCATATTATAGAGACCTTTCTGGCAAAAGTCAAGGGGAAATCTGTAAAAAAGTCAAAATATGCGAGACAGGCCGGGATGGCGAGACGCCATCCCGGCCCTGTAGACAAAGGTCGCCTCCTACGGCCTACCTGTGCGAAGAATTAGGGATTTGTAATCCGTGAATTACAAATGCCCCCCGCAGCCCGGCTCCGCCGCGCCGCGCGGGCCATTTGCAATCGATTTTGCGGGTGTGCCACAGTCGTGTGTGCCATTTCCAGGCAATGCGCGGCCACCCGACGGGTTGCCGACGGGACCTTCCCGGGCGTGTATTGCGGGCAGCCCGACCGCCCGTTGCGATTCAAAGCGTCAGGAACTCGCGCGAGACGTACCTGCGGGGCAGTTCGTCGAGCGCGAGGGCAATCCCCCTGGCGATCAGCTTCTGAAGGATGACCTCCACCCACTTCCGCTGGGTCATGTTGCGGTTCTTCCGCTTCTTCTGAAGGGGCAGGAGGCAGGTGCTGTTGAACAGCTGCCAGAGGTTGTGCGCGATCTGCATCAGGAGGTAGATGTTGCGGCTCACGCGGGCTTTGTTGCAGAAGTTGTGCTCGAGGCCGTAGCCGCCGTTCTTCTCCACGTGGAAGCTGGACTCAATGTCCCAGCGCCTTCGCCCCCACTTGCAGACGTCGTCCGCGTCCTTCAGGCAGGCGACCTCCAGGCTTGTGGCGAACTGCCCCTCGTAGGGCGCGCCGTTCGCGTCGTTCTCCGACACCCTGACGACGTTGAACACGTGCCAGTCGTCCGCGCCCTTCGCGATCTCCACGCCCCTCGCCCACGCGAGCCGACCGCACTCGACCCGCCTCCCCTTCGCGTCATGCCGGACAAGCGTCCCTGAGTTCGACGGGTTCTGCTCCATCAGGTCTCGCGCCTCGGCGAAGGCTGTCGGCGTGCGCCCCTCCTTGAAGGTGAAGATGTACTCCCAGCCGTAGCTCTCGCACAGCTCCATGATCGGCTTGCAGGCGTAGAGCCCGTCCCCGAGTATGCAGATGCCGAGATGCGGGAACGCATCCTTCAGCAATGGCGCGAGGCGCAGGAACCCGCGGTACTCGCTGTCCTGCTTCTCGTTATCGTCCTTGTCGTGCCAGGGCTTAATCGGCACAGACATGACCGAGTAGGCCGAGCCCCAGGGCGTCACCAGCTTCGCCTCGAGGACGTAGCGATTGGCCCGGTTCCCGAGCCACTTGCAGCAGCGGATGCGCTCCTGCTTCGTCCCGTCGACCGCGATGACGAAAAGCCCGCGGAACCGCGCGTTCTCGAAGAGCTTCAGCCGGATCATGTGCGAGACGATGTCCACGAGCGCCTTCTCGATGATCGCCGTGCACCCCCGCGAGAGGAAGTTGCAGCAGCTGAGCGTGCAGGGCGCGGTCTTCCGCTCCCCCTCCGGCCAGACGCTCTGGTCGGCCAGCTTCAGGATCGCGTCGGCATACTTCGGGTCGTTGCGGTTCGCGTCCATCGCGTTGCGCGACCCGAGCCGCACCAGGTGCCCGACGATGAAGGTCCAGAGGAACGTCCGCCCCTCGTAGAGGCACCTCTCCATGTCCCGCGCCTTGCGAATGCCGTCGAAAAGCGGGTTGAGGATCTTGCAGAAGCGGGCGAGGAAGGCGGTCAGCCCTTCGAGCGCCGCGTCGCCGTCGGGCATTTCCGCCGGGGGCCGCCCGACGCGCTTCCTTTCGCGCCCCTTCCCGGCTTCGCGACGGTCCTGCGCCCCGTCCTCGCCGTGATCGCCTCCACGAGCTCGGCGCGGGCAATCTCGCTCATCTCCTTCAGCAGGCGCTTCGCCTCCGCCCAGTTCGCCGACCACGCCGCCACGTCCTCCGCGAAGTCCGCTGGGACGTAGATGTTGCGGAACCTCCCCGTCGCGCGGTCCGACAGCTGGTGCCGAGGCGTATTCCCGC
>SFFC01000208.1 GCA_004556985.1 Clostridiales bacterium
CTCGCTGTGCGGCATGGCTTCCGCCGCGGAAGACGGCAAGATCACCATCTGGACCTGGGACAAGAACTTCAACATCAAGGCGATGCAGGTCGCCAAGGAGATGTACCAGAAGGATCATCCGGACGTCGAGATCAATATCGAGGAGGTTCTCTCTGAGGACGTTGAGACCCGCGTCATCACCGCCGCCTCTGCGGGCGACATCTCCAACCTGCCGGACATCATGCTCATTCAGGACAACTCCGCGCAGAAGTTCGTGCTGAGCTATCCGGAGGTCTACGCCGACATCACCGGCAAGTATGACTTCACCGACTTCGCGGAAGGCAAGCTCGCCTACACCATCGTCGACGGCAAGAACTACGGCATCCCGTTTGACGCGGGCACCGTCGTGGGCACCTACCGCACCGATTACCTCGCCGAGGCGGGCTACACCATCGATGACCTGACCGACATCGACTGGGATCGCTTCATCGAGATCGGCAAGGACGTCAAGGCCAAGACCGGCCGCCCGATGCTCTCCGGCCAGGCGGGCGCCATCGACACCGTGCTGATCATGATGCAGTCCTGCGGCGCGTCCATGTTCAACGAGGACGGCTCCGTGAACTTCGTGAACAACGAGGCCTGCAAGGCGGTTCTCGAGTACTACAAGACCATGGTGCAGGAAGGCATCTTCATCGAGGTCAACACCTGGGATGAGTACTGCGGCACCCTCTCCAACGCTTCCGTCGTGGGCACTATCAACGGCTGCTGGATCCTGGGCACCATCATGGGCGTTCCGGAGCAGGCCGGCAAGTGGGCGCTGACCAACATGCCGTCGATGCCGGGCATCGAGGGCGCGACCAACTACTCCAACAACGGCGGCTCCTCCTGGGTCTTCACCAACGGCACCGACATCGACCTCGCGCTTGACTTCATGCAGATGTATCGCAACGTCGACTTCTACAACGAGATCCTCCCGAGCACCTCGGCTATCGGCACCTGGGCCGGCGCGAAGGAAGGCTCCAACTATCAGGCGGGCAACGAGTTCTACAATGGCGACGCCATCTTCGCCAAGATCGTTGAGTACACCGCGCATGTTCCGGCCAACACCACCGGCGCGTTCTACTACGACGCCCGCGAGGCGCTGGGCACCGCGCTGACCAACTACATCAACGGCGGCGATCTCGACTCCGAGCTGCAGACCGCTGAGGACACCGTGAATTTCGCCATGGGCTTCTGATTCACAGATTTTTCGTGAGGCTGCTGCCGCCCCGGCGTACCGGGGCGGCAGTTCTCCGTAACGCCGCTTGGGGGAAGGTCTCCGGCGCGGCGCGAGCAACGAGAAAAGAGAGGTGGATTCCCAATGACCAACGCGACTCCCGCGCCGAAGAAGAAACGCTTCTGGACAATGGAGCGCAAGCAGAGCGCTGCCGGATGGGCATTCCTGCTCCCCGCGACGCTGCTGATCTTCGTCTTCAGCTTCTGGCCGATGTTCCAGGCCTTCCTGACCTCCATGAAGAGGGGCCTGCCGACCGCGCTTCAGTATTCCGATCCGCTGTACCGCAACTACGCCTACATGCTCAAGGACAAGGTGTTCATCCAGTCCGTCAAGAATACCTTCTCCTACCTGATCATTCAGGTGCCGATCATGCTGATCCTGGCGATCATCTTCGCCACCCTGCTCAACAACAGGGATCTGAAGTTCCGCGGCGTGTTCCGTACCTGCATCTTCCTGCCCTGCGCGACGGGCCTGGTTGCCTACTCCATGATCTTCCGCACGCTGTTCACCTACGACGGCATGATCAACGCCCTGCTCCTCAAGCTTGGCCTGATCTCTGAGGCGATCAACTGGCTGAACGATCCGGTCTACGCGAAGGCGGTCATCATCATCGGTCTGATATGGCGCTGGACGGGCTACAACATGGTCTTCTATCTCTCTGCCATGCAGGGCATCGAGTATTCGATCTATGAAGCGGCGCGCATCGACGGTGCGAACCAGGTGCAGCAGCTCTTCAAGATCACGATCCCGCTGCTCAAGCCGATCATCCTCGTGACGGCCATCATGTCCACCAACGGCACGCTGCAGCTCTTCGACGAGTCTGTCAACCTGACGCGCGGCGGACCGGCCAACATGACCATCACGATGTCGCACTATATCTACAACA
>SFFC01000209.1 GCA_004556985.1 Clostridiales bacterium
ACTTCCCTGTCCGGATCGAGCACGACAATGTCCGCCGGTGCGCCCACACTCAGCTCGCCGCCCGGCACGCCCAGCAGCCTCGCCGGGTTTGCGCTCATCTTCTCAACGAGCTGGCTGAACGTCATGTAGCCGTCGCGCACCAGCCTCGTGTGGCTCACGCAGAACGCCGTCTCAAACCCGCTGATGCCGCTGGCGGCGAGGGGGAACTCCACGCGCTTTTCGTCCTCGTGGTGCGGCGCGTGGTCGGTGGAAATCGCGTCGAGCGTGCCGTCCGCCAGGCCCTCGATGCAGGCCAGCCGGTCGCTCTCCTCGCGCAGCGGCGGGTTGACGCGGCAGTTGCTGTCATAGCCCGCCACCCATGCGTCCGTCGCGCCGATGTAGTGCGGGGTCGTCTCGGCGGTCACGCGCACGCCGCGCGCCTTCGCCTCGCGCACCAGCTGCACGCCGCCCTTCGTGGAGAGGTGGCACAGGTGCACGTGCTTGCCCTCGGCCTCGGCGACGAGGATGTCGCGGGCGACCATGACCTCCTCCGCTGCGCGGGTGATACCCGGCAGGCCGAGCCTCGTGGACATGTAGCCCTCGTTCATCACGCCGTCGCCGACGAGGTTCCTGTCCTCGCTGTGGCTCATGATGAAGATGCCGAAGTGGTCGGCGTACTGCATCGCCAGGCGCATCAGGTTGGAGTTGGTCACGGGCCGCCCGTCATCGGAGATGGCGACGATGCCCGCCTCGCGCATCCGGCCGATTTCGGCCATCTCCACGCCCTCAAGGCCCTTGGAGACCGCGCCGACCGGGTAGACGTGCACGCCGCTGCCCTTTGTCTCGGCCTTCTCGATGATGTAGCGCGTCACCGCCGCGCTGTCGTTGACGGGTTTCGTATTGGGCATACAGCACACGCCCGTGAAGCCGCCGCGCGCCGCCGCGCGCGTGCCGGAGACGATGTCCTCCTTGTACTCAAGGCCGGGGTCGCGCAGGTGGCAGTGCAGGTCGATAAAGCCCGGGGCGACCACGCGGCCCGCCGCGTCGATGATGCGCGCGCCGTCCGCGCTCAGTCCCTCGCCTACCGCCGCGATTTTGCCGCCCTCGATGAGCACATCGAGCGCCGCGCTCACGTTGTTGGCGGGGTCGATGACGTGTCCGCCGCGAATCAGAATCCTGTCCTCTTTCATGGCTCAGGCCTCCCTTCTGGTGAGCATGTAGAGCAGCGCCATGCGCACGGACACGCCGCTTTCGACCTGCTGGGTGATGACCGACTGCGGGCCGTCCGCCGCGCTGGAGGCGATCTCCACGCCGCGGTTCATCGGGCCGGGGTGCATGACCAGCGCGTGCTTTTTCGCCAGCGCCACGCGCTCGGGCGTGATCTCCCAGTTATCGCAGTATTCTGCGACGGAGGGGAACAGTCCCTTCTGCTGGCGCTCGCGCTGGATGCGCAGGCCCATCACCACGTCCGCGCCCTCGCAAGCGTCCTCGATGGTCGGGGCGACGGTGCAGCCCAGCCGCTCAATCTGCACGGGGATGAGCGTCGGCGGCGCGCAGAGCACGACGCTCGCGCCCATCGCCGTCAGGCCGTAGATGTTGGAGCGCGCCACGCGGGAGTGCATCACGTCGCCGCATATGGCGACCTTCGCGCCCTCCAGCCCGCCCAGATGCTCGCGCATGGTCAGCATGTCCAGCAGCGCCTGGGTCGGGTGCTCGTTCATGCCGTCGCCCGCGTTGATGACGCTGGCCTTCACATGGCGGGCCAGCAGCGCCGGCGCGCCGGACATCGGGTGGCGGATGATGATCACGTCCGTGCCCATCTGGTCGAGCGTGACGCCGGTGTCGATGAGTGTCTCGCCCTTGGCCACGCTGGAGGCGCTGGCGGAGATGTTCGCCGCCGCGGCGGACATGTACTTGCTGGCCAGCTCGAACGACATGCGCGTGCGCGTGGAATTCTCGTAGAACAGCGTGACGATGGACTTGCCCTGCAGATGCGCGGTCTTCTTGTTGCTGCTGCGCACGATCTGCCGCATGGTCAGCGCGGTGTCCAGGATGCCCGTGATCTCCTCGCGGCTGACGCCGTCCAGGCCGAGCAGGTCTTTCCTCTTCATGCTTTTCCTCCTGAATCAGTCGGTATGGTCATGCGAATCCCTCTGATGCAG
>SFFC01000073.1 GCA_004556985.1 Clostridiales bacterium
CTTGTATCCGCGGGATGTCAGATGCCCGATGAACGCGCGCATGCACGGGAAGACATCGGCGTTGTATGTCGTCGCGGCGAGCACGAGGCGGCGGCTGGCAAAGGCCTGCGCCACGGCCTCGGCCCAATCGCAGCGGGCCAGGTCAAACAAGCGGACAGACAGCCCCTGCGCCGAGAGGCGCTCTGCAAGCAGATCGGCGGCCTCGCGGGTGTGGCCGTAAACGGAGGCGTAGGCGATGGTCACGCCGTCGTTTTCCGGCGCGTAGGAGGACCAGATGCCATACAGCTCCAGCGCACGCGGCAGGTTGTCGGTGAGCACGGGGCCGTGCAGCGGCGCAATCGCCGTGACCGTCAGCGCGCAGAGCTTGCGCAGAACGCCCTGCACCTGCGCGCCGTATTTTCCGACGATGCCGAAGTAGTATCTGCGGGCCTCGTCCTCCCAGGGCTCCGGACAGTCGAGCGCGCCGAATTTGCCGAAGGCGTCCGCAGAAAAGACGACCCCTTCCTTCTCGTCATAGGTCATCATGACCTCCGGCCAATGCACCATCGGCGCGGCAATGAAGCGGAGCGTGCGGCCGCCCAGCGGCAGCGTATCCCCGTCCTTGACGGTCAGGCTGCGCCCCTCACCGCAATCCCCGTAGAAGCCCTTCATCATGGCGAGCGCCTTGGCGGACGCCACGACGGTCGCCTGGGGATAGCGCTCCAAGAACAGGCGGATATTGGCGGAGTGATCCGGCTCCATGTGCTGCACGATGAGATAGTCGGGCTGGCGGCTGCCCAGCACGCGGGCGATGTTTTCCAGCCAGGCGCCGCCAAAGCGCGCCTCCACCGAATCCAGAACGGCGACTTTCTCATCCGTGATGACATAGGAATTATAGGACATGCCGTGCGGCACGGCGTACTGCGCTTCAAACAGGTCGAGGTCGTGATCGTTCACGCCCACATAAACGATTTCAGGACGGATGGTCATGGTTATCTTCCTCCTCATGATTGGTTTTCCCCTGACTTCGCAAATATATTATCAGCAATGCGCGGCAAGTTCAATGCGTTTGCACAGATTCGTCATGACCGCACAAAAAGGGGATGAAAAATCGCCTTTTTACTCTGAAAGTCTCTCTGCAAAGCTTCGGACTCGGCCTCAAAGCCATGGGACTTGCACCACTTGGTCGGAAATGCAGCCGGCATCATGCCGGTTTTATAGGGAAAGCCCTTGTTGCTTCCCGCCCGTTTGAGGTATAATATCATGCATGACCCATGCCGGGCGGAGCGCTTCGCCTGCCCGCGCGCGGGGTCAGCCAAATATTGGAAAGGAGGCGGCGTCATGAAGAAGTACGAGTGCCCGTGCGGCTACATCTATGATCCGGCGATCGGCGATCCCGACAACGGAATTGCCCCCGGAACGGCCTTTGAAGACATCCCGGATTCCTGGGTCTGCCCGGTTTGCGGCCTGGGCAAGGATGCGTTCTCCGAGATCGATTGACCGGTGAACGGCAACAAAGCGGCCCTGCCGCGCCTTTGAAAAGCGCGGTGGGGCCGCTTTGTTTGATTCTGCGCGGCTTCAGCCTCGGGCACAGAGCCGGAGGATTCCCGGTATTTCGGAGGGCATGCCGGTTTATTGCGCCGTATACAGGTCGCCGAAATAGCGCTCCATCTCCTCGTCGCTGAGCTTGAAGGCCCGCTGCGCGCTTTGCACCATCGTCGCCACGCGGTCGTTTTCCTCGCTTTTGACGAAGTCGCGCAAAAACTGCACATGCTCCTGCCAGGCGGCATAGGAGCCGCCCCAGAGCTCGTAGTTGTATGGCAGATCGTGCGCGACCTCCTGCGCCATGGCGTCGATATGCGCGATGACCCGCTCTGGCGCGTAGGTGTTCTCAAGATGCCAGACGAGCCGGCGGATCATCTGATCCCTGAACTGCGCGTTCTCCAGCAGCGCGTTGATGACCACCGTGTTGAGCGCGGATTCCTCGCTGACCTTGCCGATCATCTGATGCAGCGCGGCGGGCTGTGAGCCAAAGCCCCAGTCGAGGTCGAAATTCACGATGCGCCACAGGCCGTCCCCGCCTTTGGAGCGGACGTGGCGGATGTTCGGATAGTCGCGGTCGCCGGAGTAGGCGCGCGCGATGTAGTAATCCATGAAGCTCTCCAGGCAGAGCCGGCTGGCGACGTAGTCAAAATGCTCCTGCTGGGAGAGGTCGCTGCGCTTGCAGTAGCGCATTAGCGCCAACCAGTCGTCCCGGTCGCCGGCCTCGGCCTTCGTCCAGCCGTAGATGATGTCGACGCCCTCCTCCTCGCCGCCCAGATAGGAGGCGACGAAGTCGTCCGACACGCGTTCGCGGATGTAGTAGACGCCGAAGTAGGCGCCGTCGATGAAGAGGTTGACCGGCTTGTAGTGCTGACAGAGCACCTCCGGCATCGCCTCTGCCGTCAGTGAGGTCAGGAATTCATCGCGAAAAAAAGCGCGGTTCGCGTCCTCCGAGCCGCAGCGGAGCACGAGCGAGTTGAAGGAGGTGACCGGCGAATCCTCAAACAGCGGGTATTCGAGCCGCCCGGTCCCGTACTGGGCGCGAAAGCGCACGGAGAAGCTCTTCTTCTCCAGCTCGCGGCTGCCCTGCCCGTGGATCTTCAGCCCGCAGTCGACGCTGAAGGCCGTCCGGCCGTCCTCGATGAGGGTCAGATTGACGGCGATTTCTCGGTTGCGCTTTTCATAGAGCGTGTAGATGCCGTTGGAGCCGAGAATGGCGCCCGGCTCGCCGCTGATGCACAGCAGCGGGAGCTCGTATTTCTCCGCGTCAAACAGGTAATGGCAGGTCACCGTGGGCGACCAGAGCTTTCCCTCGGCCAGGGCGCGCATGCGCAGCACGCAGCTTTCCGTGACGGCGATGGGCGTGCCGTCGTAAAGCGCGCTCTTCTGCGTGGGCAGCTGCCCGTCGAGCGTATAATAAATCGCGCCCTCGCCGCTGAGCGTCACGGCGGCGGGGGCGCTGACTGCACCGCTATTCAGGCTGGCCTGGGGCGCCTCTGTGACGCCCGTCAGGCCTTCGGGGTTGGGCTGGCCGATGGAGGGCGTCTCGTAGTAGCAGAGGGCGTCCCCGCTCCTGCCGTAGGAGGTATCCGGCGTCAGCGGCGGGACATAGAGCGCGTCGACGCACTGGCCGTTTGGATCGCTGACGTAGACCGCCTCGCCGGTGGCGGGGATCTTGAAGGGCGCCTCGCGCGGCGCCTCCCTGCCGGAGGCCTGCACGACATAGCATTCGCCCGGCGCGAGCTCGATGTCCGGCAGCTGCCAGAGGAAGGGGTTCTTCTTCTTGTCGGAGAGGTAGTAGTCGCTCAGGCGCAGGGGCTCGCTGCCGACATTTTGCAGCTCGATCAGGTCGTTGTATTCGCCATCCAGCGGCAGCAGCCTGCTGTTGGAGGAGACGACCTCGCTGACGACCAGCGTCTGCCCGCTCGTGACGCAGGCGCGGTAGGCCGCCGCGCCCTCCGCCGTGTTGGCGTAGCCGGGCGAGGGCTGCTGCGTCAGGCCCAGGCCGGCCTGCCAGACGTTGTTCTCCATCGCGGGCAGCTCGGCCTCGTCGCACAGCGTGCCGCCGCGATCAAACAGATACAGCTCGCAGCCCTCCTTCGGCAGGCGCAGGCCGGGCAGATCCACATCGCACAGCAGCAGCGCATAGCTGTCCGGCGCGAGCTCGACGGCGGGCAGATGGCAGGCGAAGGGATCGTCCGCCTCCCGCGAGAGGAAGTAGTCCGAGAGCATCACAGCGCTGTCCCCGCCGTTGTAGAGCTCAACATAGTCGTGAAAGCCCAGCAGAAAGTCCGTATCGTTGTTGCTCTGGGCCTCGCTGATGCGCAGCGCGCCGTCCTCCGCCCAGGCGGGGAGGACGAGCAGCGACAGCAGGCAGGCAAGGCAGAGGAGCCGGAGCGCGGGGAAGACGAAGCAGCGCATAGTCAGGTTTCCTTTCGTGTGCGGGGCTGCCGGTCGGACGGGGAGGCCCCCAATGCTGTCTGCATTGTACAACGCGGGCGTTTTGATGTCAAGACATGCGGCCCCTGCGCAAAGCGGCGGCGGGGCGTCCGGGGCATAAATGGAAATTTTTGGGATGAAAATGGAAGTCTGCTTCGTTGTATGGTATAATCGGTGGGAATGCATGTCCCGCCGGCAGCGCACCCTCCGGCGGAGAGGAGGCGCGGTCGGTTGAATCAGGCGTGGTATCAGGTGGTTTCCCTGCTTTTTGGGTATGCGGGCGCGGCGATGATCGCGGTGATCGCGCTGCTGGGCGTGCGCAAGCTCGCCGGGGACAGGGCGCTCTGGCGCCGCGTCGGGCGGGAGCTGCCGCGCTGCGGCGCGGCCGGGACGCTCTGCGTGCTCACGGCGGGGGAGCGGCGGCTGAGCGCGGGGACGGAGATCCCCGTTCCCTACGAGGGGACGCTCGGCTCGGCGCACAGCTGCGACGTCTGCATCCCCGTGCGCAGGGTGCACATGCGCTCGGCCTTCTTCTGGATGGAGAAGGACGCGCTGCACATGGTCGCCCTCCACAGGGACGGCTTTATGGCCGACGACGTGCCGGTGGAGCCGGGCGACGAGGCCGTGCTGCGCGACGGCGCTGTGCTGTGCATCGGGGAGATCCGGCTGGCGCTGCGCCTGAAGGGGCGCACGGCGGACCGCGAGGCCAGCGTCGGCCCGTATGTCACGAAGGCCAGGCGGAGCAAGGCGCAGCAGGGCCGCGGCGACGGGCTGGGCGCGCCCGGCAAGGGCGAGGCGCGGCGCGAGCGGAAGATCGAGAGCAGGACGACGGAAAGGGCGCGCAGAACGGGCGCCGCCAAGAAGGGGTGAACGCATGGCGCGCAAGCAGGAGGTCTATACCGCCCGCAGGAGGGCGGCGGACGAGGAGGTCCGCACCCCCGGAAAGGACATGCTCCCCAAAAAGATCCTCGTCAGGGAGGATGAAAAGGCTGGCGGCAAGGCCGCCCAAAAGCCGACGGCAAAGGCGGCGAAGACGGGCGTAAAGGCGGCCTCTTCCGCCAAAAAGACGGAAGCTCCTCCCCAAAGGCCGGCCGTGCGCCCCGCAAAGCAGAGCGGCGCGGCATCCGGCCGCGCGCAGAAGCGTGCGCTCAAGGAGAAAAGGAAGAAGGACGCCATCTTCCGCGACCGGCGGCGCGCGGTCAGCCGGGGCGCTGACTTCGGCGTGACGATGATCGCGCTGCTGACGGCGATGTTTGAAATGCTGGGGCTGCTGCTGGCCGCGCTGCGCACGCAGGGCGCAATGGACACGCAGGCGCTCGTGCTGATGGCGGTGATGGTGCCGCTGGGGCTGGCGACGACGCTGCTGCTGCCGCGCGCGCTGCCCATCGACGCGCTGATCATGGCGCTGACAAACTTCCTGTGCGGCGTGAGCGTCGTGATCCTCTACACGGTTTCGCCGGAGCGCGGCGTGCGCCAGACGGTGTTCTACGCCGGGGGGCTGGCCGTCATGCTGCTTGCGGCCGTCATCGTCTCGCGCAAGCGGCGATGGAAGGGGCTGACGCTTTTGTCGATGGTGCTGGGCATCGCGGCGCTCGTGCTGCCGCTGCTCTTCGGCGAATGGAACAACGGCGCGAAGAACTGGGTCTCCGTGCCGGGGCTGGGCTCGTTTCAGCCCAGCGAGCTGGTGAAGCTCTCCGTCGTGCTGACGCTGGCCTACTACTTCAGCGCGCACAGAACCGTCGCGCAGATGATGCCGGCGATCCTCTTTGCCGGGGCCTGCCTGCTGCTGCTCATGCTCCAGCGGGACCTGGGCACGGCGCTGATCTACTATCTGACGACGCTGGTGCTCTTCTACGCCGCCTGCGGCAACGTGCCGCTGACGGTGCTGGGCATCGGCGGGGGTGCGGCGGCGGCCGTGATGGGCTACCAGATGTTCGCGCATGTCAAGGTGCGCGTGGCGATGTGGCAAAACCCCTGGAGCGATCCGCTGGACAAGGGCTACCAGATCATCCAGGCGCTGCTGGCCATCGGCTCGGGCGGGCTGTTTGGCGTGGGCCTGGGGCAGGGCACGCCGGAGAAGATTCCCGCCTACTACAACGACTTCATCTTCGCCGTCATCTGCGAGCAGATGGGCCTGATCTTCGGCCTGCTGGTGCTGGCGGTGTATCTGCTGCTCATCGCCCGGGGTGTGACGGTCATCACGCGGGCGCGCCGCTCGTTTGACATGCTGCTGGGCTGCGGCGTGCTGGCGATGCTGGCGATTCAGACGCTGATGATCGTCGGCGGCGTCATCAAGATGATCCCGCTGACCGGCGTGACGATGCCGCTGATGAGCTATGGCGGCTCGTCGCTGATCTCCTGCCTGGCGATGATCGGCATCCTGCATGGCATCAGCGCCCGCGCGCAGGACAATCTCGAGGAGGACATCCTGGGCGCCTGACGGGGAGGGATTTGTATCAAGGTCATCAAGCGGCGCATCCGCATGCTCCTGGCGGTCGCGGCGGCGTTTTTCGCCGTCACCGTCGCCTACTGCTGCTACTCGGTCTACTTCTACGGCGGCCGCTGGGTCGCCAACCCGTACAATCCGCGCATCAGCAACCGCAAGCAGAGCGTCATCATGGGCACGGTCACGGACAGGGACGGCGCCGTCCTGGCCTACACGGACGAGAGCGGAAGCCGCCGCTATAACGGCAGCGAGGCGACGCGCAGGGCCGTCTCCCAGGTGATCGGCGACAGCGGCGGCAAGGCCTCCACGGGCGTCGACACGTTCCACGCGCAGTACCTGCTGGGCTTCAAGGCGAGCATCTTCGAGCGCCTGGGCGACGCGATCACCGGCACGACGCAGCGCGGCGACGATCTGCAGCTGACGGTCTCGGCGCAGCTCTCGCGCTACATCAGCGAGCAGTTCCCCGCGGGCAAGCGCGGCGCGGTGGTCGTGCTCAACTACAGGACGGAGGAGATCCTCTCGATGGTTTCCATGCCGCAGTTTGATCCCACGGACATGGACAGCGCGCTTGAGGACGAGGAGGCCGGCGCGCTCATCAACCGCGCGACGCAGGGGCTCTATCCGCCCGGCTCGACGTTCAAGATCGTGACGCTGGCCTCGGCGCTTGAAAACCTGCCGGACCTTGACAGCTTCGCCTTTGACTGCACGGGCTACTATCCCGTGGGCAGCTACGCCGTCACGGACAACAGCGCGCACGGCGTGCAGTCGCTCTCCAGCGCGTTCAAGAATTCCTGCAACACGACGTTTGCGGCGCTCTCGCAGGAGCTGGGGTATTCGATGCTCGGCGCGACGGCGGAGCGGCTCGGCTTCAACCAGAATTTCCTCTTCGACGACCTGATCGTCTACAACTCGAGCTACCCCATCGACGGCCTGAGCGCGGAGGATCTGGCCTGGTCGGCGGTCGGCCAGGGGCGCGTGCTCGCCACGCCGCTGCACATGGCGATGATCGCCGCCTCAGTCGCCAACGGCGGCGTGATGAACGAGCCGCGGCTGCTTCGCCAAATCACGACGCCGCAGGGCGGCACGCGCGCCCTGCCGGCGAGCGAAACCGGCTGGCGCGTGATGAGCGAGAGCGTCGCCGCGCGGCTGGAAACGGAGATGATCCGGGTCGTCAAATCCGGAACGGGCACGCACGCCGCGCTGGGCAACGGCTATGTTGTGGCGGGCAAGACGGGCTCGGCGGAGGTCAGCGACGACAAGAGCGTCGCGGCGCACGCCTGGTTTGTCGGCTATATCACCAACGACAACGCGCCCTACGCGATCTGCGTGCTCGTGGAGAACGGCGGGGCCGGCGGAACGGTCGCCGCGCCCCTGGCGCGAAGGACGCTGCAAAAGGCGATCAACCTCGGCCTGTGAGCCGGGCGCGGACACATACGAAAGGGCCCGCTGGGGCGGGCCGCAAGGCAACCCGGAAAACAGAACTGACGAAAGCGAGGAGCCTGACATGAAAAAGGGAATTGTTGCGATGCTTGTGATGCTGGCGCTGCTGGGCGTCTGCGCCGGCGCGTGCGCCGCGGGCGTCACGCTGCGCGTGTTCACGCCGTTTGCGGACGTGGACTTCGCCGCGCAGAGCTACATGGACATGGTCACGGCCTGGGAGGCGGAGACGGGCAATCTCGTCGAGGACTATTCCGGGCTTCAGGACGAGAGCTGGATCGACCAGATGAGCCGGATGGTCGCCTCGGGCGAGGCGGACGTGGCCGTCGTGCCGGTCGGCTCCCCGCTGACCGGGGCGCAGGTGCTCACGGCGCAGGAGCTCACGCAGGCGCTCGGCGGGACGTCCGCGCGGACGTTTGCCTCGATGCGCGAGAAGGACGGCAGCGTGCTGCTGATTCCGCTGCGGCTGAACTGGGAGGCGCTCTACGTCAACACGGACGTGCTGGCGAAGTACGGCCTGAACGTCCCCACGACGTATGACGAGCTGATCACGGCCTGCGCCGTGCTCTCGCAAAACGGCGTCGTCGCGATCTCCAACGCCCTGTGCGAATGGGCCGAGATCACGCTCGACTGCATGGCGCTGGCGGGCGCGCCGGAGGCGGAATACGGCTTGCAGACCTCGCTGGAGGGCGCGCAGGAGATTCTCACGGCGCTGACGCAGGTGGGCGCGTTCGGCGCGGACGCCTGGAACGTCACAGACGCGGAAGCGGAGAGGCGCTTCCTCGACGGCGAGGCGGCGATGCGCATCGACGCGGACTGGCTCGCCGAGAGCGTCGCGCAGGCGCGATGGGACAGCGTGGTCGTGATGAACGTGCCCGCGCCGGACGGGCAGGCGCGCACGCTCGCCGTGGGCACGCCCTGCTTCGGCCTGACGATCACCCGCGCCTGCTGGGAGGACGACGCGCGCTGCGAGGCGGCGCTCTCACTGGTGAGCGCACTGCTGCGGGAGGAGAACGCGGCCAGTCTCGCCGCCGCCCCCTCGGGCAAGCTGGGCGAGAGCATCGCCGCGCTGACGCTCGGCGCGAGCGACTGCACCGGCGTGCTCTACGACCTGAACGCGCAGACGTTTGAAGCCTGGTCGGAGAGCGTGATCGCGGGGCTGATGAGCCTGCAATAACCTGAAGAAAAACAAAAAAACAGGCCGGGCCGCAAAACGGGGAGTCTTGCGGCCCGGCCTGCTGCGCTGCGCGCCTCAGCAGAGCATAAAGAACACGGCGCAGAGCATAAAGCAAAGCAGCGCAATGCACAGGCAGCACAGGAAAACGCCCTGCGCGATGTCGCCGGACATGGGCGCGTGCGTGTCTGTGCCGTCCCCGGCGATGCCGAGGATGCTCATCAGGCGCTCGCGCGCGCCATGGCCCCGCGTGCGGAAGGGGTTGCGCCCGACCGCGCAGGCGCACAGCAGCAGCATCGCGCAGAAGACGCCCTCCGACAGGCGCAGGACGGGCGCGAGCAGACGCCGCGCGAGGGGAAGCTCGCCGCAGACGGCGCGAAGCGCGAGGAAGACCCAGCCCAGCGCGCAGCCCAGCCACAGCGGCATCCCGACGGCGCACAGCAGCAGCGGCGCGCAGGCGTCGAGGGCGAACGCGGGCCCCAGGGAGGCGCAGGCCGTGCGCACGCGGGACTCGTACTCGGGAATGTCGCTCGCGTATTTGCCGGAGTCGAGCTCCTCCTTGACGGCGGCGCACTGCGGCAGCAGCGAGAGCGCGGAAAACAGCGGCGCCATCGCCGCGGCGCAGACCGCCGGATGGATCGCGCCCAGCAGCGTCACGGCGCCGCCCAGCAGGAGCAGCATCGCACAGAGCGCCGGCGCGGCATCGGAGCGGCCGTCCCGGCGCGTGAAGAGGCGCAGCGCGAGATGATACAGGCGCAAGAGCGCCTCGCTGATCCCCTGCGCGCTTTGGGGCAGCGGAAGATACAGGCAGAAGGCCAGCGCCAGCGCGGCGGGCAGGGCGAGAATGCGCATGGGAATGCCTCCCTTAAACAGTGGATTCACAAGATCACGGGGCCGGTGATGAAGTCGCGGCAGCTCTGGCGCAGATCGGGATTCGTGCAGCCGAGGCTCCACAGATCCTGCGCGCGCAGATCATACGCAAAGAGCGGGTCGCCGCGCAGGCGCGCGGCCCGGGTTTGAAGCGGCAGCGCGCCGCTTTTTTTGATGGCGGAAAGCAGCGGCCGGGCACTATGGCGCAGGCCGAGCACGCGCGCATAGGTGGGCGCGGGATGCAAAAGGGCAAAGTCCTTCGTCAGGCCCAGCAGCACGCTCAAGCAGGCGCGGGACAGGCGCGCATAGGTGTAGCGCTTGCTCTTGACGGCAAGGATCAGCGCGTCGCGGGAGGAGGCGGTCTGCGCGGCGGACAAAAACGCGTTTTGCAGCCCCTCGTCCATCCCGCGGATGGACGTAAGCGCCTGCGCGTCCGTCGTGCGCAGGGCGTAGAGCAGCGCCTGCGTCAGCGCCTCCTCCTCATGGACGAAGCCCGACGTCTCCGCCCGCTCAAAGCCCTCCGGGAAGGGCAGGGCCTCCATCGCCGCGCGCAGCTCGCCCCGCGCGCAGGCGGCGCGCACGGCCGAGGCGCTTGAAAGCGGCCCGAGCGTTTCGTCGTGATAGCCTGCGCCCTCGCGAGCGATGGGCACGGCGCAGACGCCCTGCGGCAGCGCGCGCAGGTATTCAAGCGCCAGCGCGGCGTTGGGCCGGGCGATGGCGTCGGCAAGCTCCGGTTCCCCGAGCGCGGCCCCGGCGGCCTCCGCCTGCGCGCGCGGATAGGAGAGGCCCCGGTCAAGCCCCTCGCGCAGCGCCTTGCGGAAGGCCGGGGGCTCCTCGCGCAGCACGCCGGCGGCCCGCTTCAGCAGCGGCAGGGCCTCCGCCTCGCAGCCAAAGGACAGATGCGTCACGACGCCCAGCGAGGAAAGCAGCGCGACGCCGCCGGCGGCGAATTCCGGCGCGGGGGCGCAGGCAAAGCGCGCGGGCAGCTCGAGCACGAGATCGGCCCCGGCCATGAGCGCCGCGCGGGCGCGCGTCCACTTGTCATAGCGGGCGAAGCGGCCGCGCTGGGTGACGGCGCCGCTCATCGCGCAGACGACAAAGTCGCCCCCGCAGGCCTCCCGCGCGCGGGCGAGGTGCAGCGCGTGGCCCCGGTGAAACGGGTTGTATTCGCAGACGACGCCCACAACGCGCATGAAACCCCTCCTAAACCGGCATGATGCCGGTGGCATTTCCGACGAAGTGACATAAGTCCAGTTGCTTTGTGCCCGAGACCGGAGCTTTGCAGAGGGACTTACAGAGTAAACCGGCATGATGCCGGTGGCATTTCCGACGAAGTGACATGGTGGCATTTCCGACGAAGTGACGTAAGTCCAGTTGCTTTGTGCCCGAGACCGGAGCTTTGCAGAGGGACTTACAGAGGAAAGAACGACGTTTGTCAATAAAATTCCCATGCCGCCTTTTCAAAGCAGCCAAAATGCGGTATAATCATCCTGTATCGTTTTGTCTACCCAGGACTTATCCCGTAAGTCTATTATATCACGCCAAGGAGGATTTACAAATGTCTGTCATCGACAAAATCAGGGCAAAAGCGGCTGCGGACGTCAAGCACGTTGTGCTGGCGGAGGGCAGCGAACCGCGCACCGTGCAGGCGGCGGAGAAGATCGTGAAGCTGGGCCTGGCCAAGATCACGCTCGTGGGCGCGAAGGCCGAGATCGAGGCCAAGGCGGCCGAGCTGGGCGTTGACCTGACCGGCGTGAGCATCGCCGATCCCGCGACGAGCGACAAGACGGCGGCATATGCCGAGCAGCTCTTCCACATCCGTGAGAAGAAGGGCATGACCCTGGAGAAGGCGACCGAGCTCTGCCTCAAGAACACGCTGTTCTACGGCACGATGATGCTCAAGATGGGCGACGCGGACGCGATGGTCGCGGGCGCGATCAACACCACCGGCGACGTGCTGCGCCCGGCGCTGCAGATCATCAAGGGCGCGCCCGGCATCAAGACGGTTTCCTCCTGCTTCCTGATGGAGGTGCAGGACAAGAAGTACGGCGACGACGGCGTGCTCGTCTTCGGCGACTGCGCGGTCAACATCGATCCGACCAGCGAGCAGCTCGCGGACATCGCCATCGCCTCCGCGCAGACCGGCAAGGCCCTGCTGGGCATGGAGCCGCGCGTCGCGATGCTCTCCTTCTCCACCAAGGGCAGCGCCAAGCATGACCTCGTGGACAAGGTCTCCGCTGCCGTGAAGCTCGTGCACGAGCAGGCGCCGGAGCTCAACGTCGATGGCGAGATGCAGGCCGACGCCGCGCTGGTTTCCTCCGTCGGCGAGCTCAAGTGCCCGGGCAGCCCGGTCGCCGGCAAGGCGAACGTGCTCGTCTTCCCGGATCTGCAGGCCGGCAACATCGGCTACAAGCTCGTGCAGCGTCTGGGCGGCGCGAAGGCCGTGGGCCCGGTCATCCAGGGCCTGGCCAAGCCGGTCAACGACCTCTCCCGCGGCTGCTCGGTCGAGGACATCGTCGATGTCGTCGCCATCGCGGCGGTCAAGGCGCAGGCGTAAGCTCCCCCACAACAGAACGGAGGTAGAATTCCCATGAAAATTCTGGTTATCAACGCCGGCTCCTCCTCCCTCAAGTATCAGCTCATCGACATGGACGACGAGTCCGTCAAGGCGAAGGGCCTGGTCGAGCGCATCGGCATCGAGGGCACCCACTTCAAGCAGACCGTGCCGGGCACGGACAAGGTCATCGAGTTCACCCGCAACATGGCGGCGCACACCGAGGCGATCGCCGCGGTTCTTGACGCGCTGATTGACAAGGACAACGGCGCGATCGCTTCTCTTGACGAGATCGGCGCCTGCGGCCACCGCGTGCTCCACGGCGGCGAGACGTTCTCCGCCTCCGCGCTGATCACCGACGAGACCATGAAGGAGATCGAGGCGCTCATCCCGCTGGGCCCGCTGCATCAGCGCCCGAACATCGCGGGCATCCGCGCCTGCCAGGAGGTCATGCCGACCAAGCCGAACGTCGCCGTGTTTGACACCTCCTTCCATCAGACGATGCCGCCCAAGGCGTTCCTCTACGGCGTGCCCCGCGAGTACTACACCGACCTCAAGGTTCGCCGCTACGGCTTCCACGGCACCAGCCACCGCTTCATCGCGGGCGAGGCGCCCAAGCTGCTGGGCATGGATCCCAAGCACTGCAAGCTGATCATCTGCCACCTGGGCAACGGCTCCTCCCTGAGCGCGATCGTCGACGGCAAGGTCGTCGATACCTCCATGGGCCTCACGCCGCTTGAGGGCGTGCTGATGGGCACCCGCTCCGGCGACGTCGATCCGGCCGTCCTCGAGTACATCATGGACAACACCGGCATGGACATCCATCAGATGCTCAACACGCTCAACAAGAAGTCCGGCTTTGCGGGCATGTCCTGCTCCAGCGACATGCGCGACGTCAAGGTTGCGGCGGAGCAGGGCGACAAGCAGGCGCAGGATGCGCTGGACGTCTGGTGCTATCGTCTGCAGAAGTACATCGGCGCCTACAACGTCGCTGTCGGCGGCGCGGACGCCATCGTCTTCACGGCGGGCATCGGCGAGAACGACACCGACTCCTGCGCGAAGGTCATCGAGGGCCTCGCGTTCATGGGCGTCAAGGTCGACCCGGAGAAGAACAAGCGCGGCGTCGCGGCCGTCATCAGCACCGACGATTCGACCATCAAGGTGCTGCGCATCCCGACCAACGAGGAGCTGCTCATCGCTCGCGACACGCTGGAGATCGTCTCCAACCTGTAACCGGCACCGGCATGCTGCCGGCCCCGCTTCCGACATGGCCGGAAAGGTCATTCATGTTTGGCGAACGAGGCCGGAGTTCTACAGGCTTTGACAGTTGGTTTTCGGCATGCTGCCGGCCCCGCTTCCGACATGGCCGGAAAGGTCATTCATGTTTGGCGAACGAGGCCGGAGTTCTGCAGGCTTTGACAGTTGGTTTTCGGCATGCTGCCGGCCCCGCTTCCGAAAGGCTGTGATGGAAAATACAGCTCTGCGGGTGAGGCCGGCGCTTGGCGGGCTTTGAAGGCAAGTTGTGCCAAAGCAAAATACGGCTTGACAAGCCTGCGCAAACTGCGTATAATATGGAACGGTCAACTTTGAGGTGGAACGATGAAGCTGGATATCACCCGAGGCATTCAGAAAAAGGGCGTTGAAGTGGCCTTTGATCTTCTCGAACCCTGGGGCGAGGATCACTGGAACGGCGATACGATTGTGTATGTCCGTCCCGTTTCCTTTTCCGGCACTTATATGCTCGCCGATGAGACCGTGATCGTGCGCGGCACCGCCAGCGCACGCATTGAGTCCCCCTGCGCCCGCTGCCTGAAGCCGGCGCTGACCGACGTGACCGCCGAGCTCGACGAAGCGTTCATCCGCGACAAGGGCGAGGAGCGGGAACCCGGGGACGACCAATACATGTATTCGGGTCATGTGCTGGAGCTGGACGAGGCTGTGCGCACCGCGCTGCTTCTGGAGCTGCCCTCGCGCATCCTCTGCAGGGAGGACTGCCGCGGGCTGTGTCCCCAGTGCGGCCAGGACCTGAACATCAACGAGTGTTCGTGCCAGAAGGATCTGACCCACAGAAATCCTTTTTCGGCATTAGCATCTTTGCTGAATGAGGATGAGGAGGTGTAAACAATGGCTCTTCCGCTACGATGGCAAGCAGGTCATCAACATGGAAGCCGAGACCGCTTCCGAGAAGTAAGCACTTCGATTGCCCCCGGTCATGGATGTGGCCGGGGGTTTTCTATGCCCCAAAACGCACTTGACGCTGACCGTGTGCGGACATACAATAGAGCGGCTGATATTATTCTCGGATAAAAACGAGTTATAAGCGCGAAGCGAAGAAGGGAGTCTGAGGGATAAAATCCCTCAGGCAGGTTTGGGCGGCAGCCCAACGTTTCCCCGGTGGCGAAGCCATTTCCTAAAGGTAGTCAGGGAGCGAAGCGTTACCTGACGGGGGAATTTGTTGAAGGCTCGATTTGATTTGAGAACAGTATTAGGCGCGAAGCGAAAAAGGGTCAAGGGGCTAAGCCCCTTGCGGGGGCTGGGGCGGCGCCCCAGGCAGGTCTTGGGTCATTCTCCGTGCGGGCACACAGACAGGGAGGGAAAAAACACATGGTCACGACGGCACTTCTGGTCATCATCTATCTTTCATTCATCAGCCTCGGCCTGCCGGATTCGATGCTGGGCAGCGCGTGGCCGCTGATGAGCGGGAGCCTGGGCGCGCCGCTGTGGAGCGCGGGCATCGTGCAGATGACGATCTCCTTCTGCACGATCGTCTCAAGCCTGAACAGCGCGCGGCTGATCCGCCGCTTCGGCACGGGAAAGCTGACGGCGCTCTCCGTGCTGCTGACGGCGCTCTCGCTGCTGGGCTTTTCGTTTGCGAAGCACTACGCATTCCTGATCGCGCTGGGCATCCCGCTGGGGCTGGGTGCGGGCGCGGTCGACGCGGCGCTCAACAACTACGTCGCGCTGCACTGCCAGCCGCGGCACATGAGCTGGCTCCACTGCTTCTGGGGCGTCGGCACGATCACGGGCCCGATGATCCTCTCGGCCTGCCTGAGCGCGGGCGCGTCCTGGCGCGCGGGCTATTGGGTCATCGGATTGCTGCAGTGCCTGCTGTGCGCCGTGCTTCTGGCGACGCTGCCGCTGTGGAGGCGGGAGGAAGCGCGGGAGGAGGAGAAGGCGCGCGTGCTCTCCGTGCCGCAGGTGCTCGCGCTGCCGGGCGCGAAGGCGGGCATGGCGACGTTTCTATGCTACTGCGCGGTGGAGTCGACGATGATCCTCTGGGCGCCGACGTTCATGGTCGAGGCGCGCGGCATCGCGGAGGACACGGCGGCGTCGTTCGGCGCGCTCTTCTGCATCGGCATCACGGTCGGGCGCGCAGCCTCCGGCTTCATGACGCTGCGCTTCTCGCCCAAGCAGATGGTGCGCCTCGGGCAAGCCGTGAGCGCGGCGGGCTGCCTGATGCTCTTTGCGCCGGTGAACGTGGTGATGCTCGCGGGCGTCATCGTCTGCGGGCTGGGCTGCGCGCCGGTGTATCCCAACATCATCCAGGACACGCCGGTCAACTACGGCGCGGAGAACTCGCAGGCGGCCATCGGCGTGCAGATGGCGGCGGCCTACGTCGGCTCGACGTTTGTGCCGACGCTCTTCGGCTGGCTCGCCAATGCGGCGGGCTACGGCGTGCTGCCGCTCTTCGCACTGGCCGTGACGGCCTTGCAGGCAGCGATGTTCGCGATGCAGAAGCGGGCTGTGGAGAGATAATCAAGAGCGGCTGGCGCTTGACACGCCAGCCGCGTTTCTTTGCATGCCCTTACTGAGCATGTAAACCGCAATCATACGATCAGAAATCATGGGGCTGCCGCGCAAACCCGCCTGAGAGATTTTAGTCCAGGGAACTCGCATGGTCGCGCTGCGGCGCTCCCTGCGATTCCCGACACTTCGTCTGCCTCTTTCCGCCATTGGCGGCGGCAGACTTCGATCCCCTCAAACTCCCTGCATCGCTTCGTGCTGATGATTTGTTTCTATCTAACCGGCATGATGCCGGTTGCATCACCGACAAAAGTATTGTAAATCCCGTTGCTTTGCAGCCGAGGCTGGAACTTTACAGATGGATTTACAGAGTAAGTATAGGATTAGAGCACGCAGATCTGGCAGGAGCGCATCGTCTCCAGCGCGGCCTCGTGCTTTTGCGGCGTGACGCCCGCACAGAGCGCGCTGCGCACAATCAGGTCGGCCTCCGGCAGCGCGGCCTTGATCAGCAGCGCGTTGGAGACGACGCAGATATCCGTGCACACGCCGCACAGCTCGATGGTCATGCCCGCGCCCTCGGGCGCGCCCTGCGAGCGGGCGAGCATGGCGACGTGGTGAGCCAGCTCGGTGGAGCCGAAGGTCGGCTTTTCAAAGGAGATCATGCCGTGCGCACATTCGGCGGCGATGGCGGGCTCCAGCGCCCAGCCCTCGGTGCCCTGAATGCAGTGCGGAACGGGGAGGAGCCGGCCCTCGCGGGTGCCGGCATAATCCTCGCTGTGCGTGTCGAGGGTGAAGATCACCTGCGTGCCCTCGGCGCGAGCCTCGCGGATGCGCGCGGCGACGGCGGGGACGATGGCGCGGGCCTCCGCGGTGCCGAGGGCGCCGGAGACGAAGTCGCGCTGCATGTCGACGACGATGAGCAGATCAGTCATAGGAATAAACTCCTTGTCATGCAAAATTGGGGGCGGAAGGCTTTCCGCGCGAAGGGTTCATTCGCGCCGGAATGCAGAATTTCCTGCCTGCGCGCCTCTTGCGGCGGGAAAGAAAATATGCTATCCTATCCGGGACAAAAACGGAACGCGGGGACAAATTGACCCGCACGACGCGGAGGCGGACATGGAAACATTGATTCTCGACATTCTCTCGCAGATCGCGCCTGACCTGATGGAGGAGATGGAGCTGCGTGCGCTGATTCTGGAGCGCGTCGCGGCGCTGGGGCCGATTGGCCGGCGCGCGCTGGCGGCGCGGCTCAACCTGACGGAGCGGGAGGTGCGCGCGGCGGCGGAGGCGCTCAAGGCGGCAAACTGCCTGACGCAGAGCGCGGCGGGCATGGAGCTGACCGCGCAGGGGCTGCGGCTTGTCGACACGGCGCGCGCCGTCAGCCGCGGGCGGCGGACGCTGCAATCGATGGAGCAGACGCTTGCGCGCAAGCTGGGGGCACGGCGCGTGTGCATCGTCAGCGGGGACAGCGACCTCGACCCGAGCGTGCTGGGCGAGGTCGCGCGCGCGGCGGCGCGGCAGCTGCGCCCGCTTTTGCAGGACGCGCATGTGCTGGCTGTCTCCGGTGGGAGGACGATCGCGATGACGGCGGAGGCGCTGACCGAGGCCGCGCCGATGGACATCACCGTCGTGCCCGCGCAGGGCGGCATGGGGACGGGCGTGCGCACGCAGGCAAACACGCAGGCGGAGCTGCTCGCGCGCAAGCTGGGCGGATGCCATCGCCTGCTGCATCTGCCGGACGGGCTTACGCCGGACGCGGCGGACAGGCTTGCGCGGCTGCCGCAGGTGCGCGAGGTGCTCGAGCTGCTGCGCAGCGCGGATGTGCTGCTCTACGGCATCGGCCGGGCGCAGGACATCGCCGCGCGCCGGGGCGTCGGCCCGGCGGAGCGCGAGGCGCTTTTCCGGGAGGGCGCGGTTGCGGAGGCGCTGGGCTTCTACTTCGGCGCGCAGGGGCGCGTCATTGGCGGCGGGCGCTCGCTGGCGCTCGACGTGCAGAGCCTGGGACGCAGCAGCCGCGCCGCTGCGGTCGCCGCGGGCAGCTCCAAGGCGGAGGCGGTCATCGCGGTCTGCGCCCATCATCCGCACAGCCTGCTGGTGACCGACGAGGGCGCCGCGCAGCGCATGATGGAGCTGCTGCGCGTTTGAGCCGCCTGCTTTTTTCGAGAAATCTTTGACAATTAGGATAAAAGATGCTACACTAGATATGATCGGCGGAGCTGTGTCTTCGCCGCTGTCAACCTGCGGAAAAGCCCGGATTCCCGAGGCTTTCACGGGCGGCGCAGATCCCGATGCGCGCGCCTGAGGACATATCGGGATACGACAGTTATTGAAATGGAGGAGTTTCCCATGGCGAAGAAGACGGTTGAAGACATCAAAGTGACCGGCAAAAAGGTGCTCGTCCGCTGCGATTTCAACGTGCCGATGAAGGACGGCAAGATCACCAACGACAAGCGCATCGTTGCGGCGCTGCCGACCATCAAGAAGCTCATCGCGGACGGCGGCAAGGTCATTCTGTGCAGCCATCTGGGCAAGCCGAAGAACGGCCCGGAGGCCAAGTTCTCCCTCGCGCCGGTGGCCGAGCGCCTGAGCGAGTACCTGGGCCAGACCGTCGTGTTTGCGGATGACGACACCGTCGTCGGCGAGAACGCGAAGGCCGCTGTCGCCGCGATGAAGGACGGCGACGTCGTGCTGCTGCAGAACACCCGCTTCCGCAAGGAAGAGACCAAGAACATCGAGGATTTCTCCAAGGAGCTCGCTTCCCTGGCGGACTGCTATGTCGACGACGCGTTTGGCTCCTGCCACCGCGCGCATTGCTCCACCGAGGGCGTCACGAAGTTCCTCTCTCCCTGCGTGGCCGGCTATCTGATCGGCAAGGAGCTCGACATCATGGGCAAGGCGCTGGAGAACGCCGACCGTCCGTTCGTCGCCGTTCTGGGCGGCGCGAAGGTCGCGGATAAGCTCAGCGTCATCGAGAACCTGCTGGAGAAGGTCGATACCCTGATCATCGGCGGCGGCATGGCCTTCACCTTCCTCAAGGCGCAGGGCTACGGCGTGGGCAACTCCCTGCTCGACGAGACGAAGATCGACTACTGCAAGGACATGCTCGCCAAGGCCGAGGCCAAGGGCGTCAAGATCCTGCTGCCGGTCGACACCGTTTGCGTGAAGGCGTTCCCGAATCCGATCGACGCCGAGGTCGAGACCCTGGTCGTCGACGCCGACAAGATCCCGGACGGCATGGAGGGCTGCGACATCGGCCCGAAGACCGCTGCGCTCTACGCTGAGGCGGTCAAGACCGCGAAGACCGTCATCTGGAACGGCCCGATGGGCGTGTTCGAGAACCCGACCCTCGCCGCCGGCACCCTGGCCGTGGCGAAGGCGATGGCCGAGAGCGAGGCTGTCACCATCATCGGCGGCGGCGACTCCGCGGCGGCGGTCGAGCAGATGGGCCTGGGCGACAAGATGACCCACATCTCCACCGGCGGCGGCGCGTCCCTCGAGTATCTCGAGGGCAAGGTGCTGCCGGGCGTCGCGTGCCTGGACGAGAAATAACCGGCTGGCGCCGGGGCGCTTCCGACGGGACTGTGAAGGATAACAGTCCCGGCTGCACGAGGCCGGTGCTCTGTGAGCTTTCCTGATCATCGGCTGCGCCGGAGGCACACAATTTCATGCAACTCAAAAGCCCCGGACGGCCTTGGGGCCGCTCCGGGGCTCATGATATGGAGGAAAACACCATGCGTACACCGATCATTGCCGGCAACTGGAAGATGAACAAGACCCCCAGCGAGGCGAAGGCGCTCGTCTCCGCGCTCGTGCCGCTCGTCGCCGACGCGAAGTGCGACGTCGTCGTCTGCACGCCGGCCGTCGACTTTGCCGCGGTCAGCGAGGTGATCAAGGGCACGAACATCAAGCTCGGCGCGGAGAACATGCATTGGAAGGAATCCGGCGCGTTCACCGGCGAGCTGAGCGCCGCGATGCTGAAGGAGAGCGGCGTTGAATACGTCATCCTCGGCCACAGCGAGCGCCGCCAGTACTTCGGCGAGACCGACGCGACCGTCAACCTGCGCGCGCTGGCGGCTGTCAAGGCCGGCCTCACCCCGATCATCTGCGTGGGCGAGAAGAAGGAGGAGCGCGAGGCGGGCTACACCAACGCGCTGGTCACCTATCAGACCCTGATCGCGCTCTCCGGCCTGACCGCCGAGGAGGTCGCGAAGGTCGTCATCGCCTATGAGCCGGTCTGGGCCATTGGCACGGGCCTCACCGCGACCGACGAGCAGGCCAACGAGACCATCGGCGTCATCCGCGAGGCCGTCCGCTCCGTCTACGGCGACGCGGCCGACGAGGTGCGCATCCAGTACGGCGGCTCGATGAACCCGAAGAATTGCAAGGGCCTGATGGCGCAGCCCGAGATCGACGGCGGCCTGATCGGCGGCGCGTCCCTCAAGGCGGAGGACTTCTCCAAGGTCGTGCATTTCGACGCGTAACCGGCGTGGTGCCGGAGGCGATTCCGGCGACATCGTGAACTTGATCCGGGCGGGCCGCGCAAGGGCTGCATCAGCGCAGCAGGCATGCGTCCGGGGGCTTGAGAAGGAGCAATTATGACCAAGAAACCTGTTCTTCTGTGTATCATGGACGGCTTCGGCTGGGTGCCGGAGACGACCTATGGCAACGCGATTTCCGCCGCGAAGAAGCCGAATCTCGACAAGCTCTTTGCCGAGTGCCCCTATACCACCATCGACGCCTCCGGCATGGCCGTCGGCCTGCCCGACGGCCAGATGGGCAACAGCGAGGTCGGCCACACCAACATCGGCGCGGGCCGCATCGTCTATCAGCAGCTGACGCTGATCACCAAGTCCATCCTCGACATCCTCGACGGCACGATGAAGGAAAACGACGTGCTCGTGCGCAACATGAAGAAGGCCATCGAGGGCGGCAAGGCCATCCACTTCATGGGCCTGCAGGGCACCGGCGGCGTCCACAGCCACATCGACCACCTCTTTGGCCTGCTCGACCTGGCCAAGCATCTGGGCGCGAAGGACGTCTACATCCACGCGATCATGGACGGCCGCGACACCGACCCGCACGACGGCAAGGGCTTCCTTGAGCGCGTGCAGGCCAAGCTCGACGAGCTGGGCATCGGCAAGATCGCGACCGTCACCGGCCGCTACTACGCGATGGACCGCGACTCCAACTGGGACCGCATCGAGAAGGCCTACGCGGCGTTTGTCTACGGCGAGGGCGAGCATGCCGAAAACGGCCTCGCGGCGATCGAGAAGAGCTACGCCGACGGCGTGACGGACGAGTTCGTCGTGCCCTGCGTCACCTGTGAGGGCGGCCGCGTCAGCGAGGGCGACACCGTCGTCTTCCTCAACTTCCGCCCGGATCGCGCGCGCCAGATCACGCGCACTTTCGTCGACGACAATTTCAAGGGCTTTGAGCGCCGCTATGGCCGCTTCCCGGTGCAGTACGTCTGCATGGCGGAATACGACGCCACGATGCCCAACGTCGAGGTCGCCTATCCGCCGGTCGAGCTGACGAACGTGCTGGGCGAGTACCTTGCCAAGAACGGCAAGACGCAGCTGCGCATCGCGGAGACCGAGAAATACGCGCACGTTACGTTCTTCTTCAACGGCGGCGTCGAGGCCCCCTACGAGGGCGAGGATCGCAAGGTCATCCCGTCCCCGAAGGTTGCGACCTACGACCTCAAGCCGGAGATGAGCGCCTACGAGGTCGCGGACGAGTGCGCGGCGCGCATCCGCAGCGGCAAGTATGACGTCGTCATCCTGAACTTCGCCAACTGCGACATGGTCGGCCACACCGGCGTGTTCGACGCGGCGGTCAAGGCGGTCGAGGCCGTCGACGCCTGCGTGGGCAAGGTCTGGGAGGCCGCGCGCGAGATGGGCGGCTGCATGTTCCTGACCGCCGACCACGGCAACGCGGACAAGATGAAGAACGAGGACGGCTCCCCGTTCACAGCGCACACGACCAACCCCGTGCCCTTCCTCGCGGCAGGCGTGGGCGACGTGAAGCTGCGCAAGGGCGGCTGCCTGGCGGATATCGCGCCGACCATGCTGCCCTACATCGGCCTGCCCGTGCCCAAGGAGATGACGGGCAAGAGCATCATCGAGGGATAACCGGATATGGGTTTTACAGGCGGCCTGCATGGGCCGCCTGTTTTTGCGCTTGAGAGGCTTTAAACGGCGCGAAGCGAAGAAGGGTCAAGGGGCCAAGCCCCTTGCGGGGGCTGGGGCGGCGCCCCAGGCAGGTTTCAGGGCGGCAGCCCTGATCATAAAAGGAGAACGTAGTTTCAGAGCAGGCTGCGAAGCGGCCTACGATTGAAACGGGTCTGCTTCGCAAAGCATGAGGAATCAATCAGTTTTCGCCCAATCGTGACATTTTTGTGAACCGGGAAAAATTGGGGAAGAATCGGCGCAGCCGCATCGTCTTTATGGCAGAGGATGCCCAAACGGGCCCTCGACAGGAACAAAAGGCTATAGACGACGGCGCGAGGCGCCAGAAGGAGGATACACGATGAAACAATGGATAGCGATGCTGCTGGCGGCGGCAATGCTGCTGACGATGACGGCCGGCGCGATGGCGGACGGGGATGAAGCGGAGATCACCGCGCAGGGCAGCGCGCAGATCACGGCCGAGCCGGATGTCGTGAGCGTCACGGCAAACGCCAGCGTGCAGGCGGCGACGGTCTCCGAGGCGCAGACGCAGATGAGCGCGATTATCGCGGCCGTGACGGACGGGCTCAAGGCGCTCGGCCTGACCGAGGAGGACTTCGTCACGACGAACTACACCTATTATCCGGCCTACGATTACAGCACCGGCAACGGCGTCATCAACGGCTACCAGGCCAACCACACGCTGCGCATCACTTGCCGGGACACGAAGGCGCTCGACGCGGTCATCACGACGATCACCGAGAACGGCATGACCGAGATCTACGATGTCAGCTATGACGTCTCGACCCGCGCGCAGCTCTACCGCGACGCGCTCGCGCTGGCCATCACGGCGGCGGAGGAGAAGGCCGCCAAGATGGCGGCGGCCGGCGGTCTGACGATCACCGGTATCGAGCAGATCACGGAAAACGCGCATCCAGCGGCGCGATCGACACGGGCATCCGCTCCGGCAGCGTGACGGTCAGCGCGAACGTCACCGTGATCTATGAGGCGACAAAATAACAGCAGAGGTTGGCGGACTGCCGGGCGGCATGAAGCGCAACGCTTCGGGGATGCATGAAGGGGCCGCAGCCCCTTCATGTGAAATCCGCAGCGGCGACATGCGCGTCGCGAGGAGCAGACGCAGTCTGCTTCCGATATCATTTGGAGTGTGCCCGAAGGGCGCGCGAGAAATGATGTTTTTCGTCCCTCTCCCGCGGCAAGGATGCGAAGCAGACTTGCCGCGAAATTTCTCCCCCAAACGGGGGAGAAAAATTGTTTTTGGGGCAAACTCTCTTAAGTGGGCTTTTCGACGCGCCGCACGTCGCCGCCAACCTGCGAGAGCTTCTCCTCGATGCGGCAGTAGCCGCGGTCGATGTGCCCGCCCTCGTCGTCGATGAGCGTCTCGCCCTCGGCGCACAGGCCCGCGAGG
>SFFC01000074.1 GCA_004556985.1 Clostridiales bacterium
CGTGCGCGCCGGGGACAGCGTGAAGATCGGCGACCCGATCGCCGTCATTGAGACGAGCAAGACCTACGCCATGACCGACGGCACGGTATCCGGCGTGTTTGCCGGCGAGGGCGACAGCGCGGAGGGCATCAAAGAGCGCTATGGCGCGCTGGTGTACATCGAGCCGATCAATCGCTATACGCTCTCCTGCAGCACGGAGAAGGCCTACAACTCGAGCGAGAACCGCTACATCCACATCGGCGAGACGGTCTATCTCTCCTGCACGAAGGACGGCAGCCACCAGGGCCGCGGCATCGTGACGGCTGTGGACAAGGAGGACGAGAGCAAATTCACCGTCGAGGTCACGGGCGGCGAATTCTACATGGGCGAGAGCGTCGGTGTCTTCCGCGATGCGGCCTACGCGACGGAATCGCGCATCGGGCGCGGCGATGTCGGCAGAACGGCGCCCGTCGCCGTCACGGGCGAGGGCAGCGTGCTGCGCATGCATGTGCGCGCTGGGGACAAGGTCGAGCGCGGCGAGCTGCTCTTTGAGACGGTCAACGGCACGCTCGACGGCCTCTATGCGCCGGACAAGCAGGTGGTCAGCGACACGGCCGGCGTCATCGCCAGCGTGGACGCGGGTAACGGCACGAGTGTCGAAAAGGGCACGAAGATTGCGACGATCTACCCGGAGGAACGCATGCAGGTACGCATGGAGATCTCCGAGGCGGATCTGCCGGACGTGCGCGTCGGCGGCAAGGCGAGCATCGAATTCAACTGGGACGCTGACAGCGGGAAGCGCTACGAGGGGACGATCGCCTCGATCTCCTACCTGAGCGAAAAGGCAGAGGAGGGCGCGGCCTCACAGGCGGCGAACTACGTCGCCTACATCGATTTTGAACCCGACGAGACCGTCCGCATTGGGATGACGGTTGTCGTCTATGTGCAGTGACGCACGGAAAGGAAGCACATGAGTCAGGAAAAAAACAGGGGCTGGCTCTGCCGCGCTGCGGCGCTGGCAGCTGCGCTGATGATGCTGATGATGCCTTCGGCGCTGGCCGCGGGCAACAAGACCATCGCCGTACAGGGGCAAAACGGCTTTGACGACTACATCTCCAGCATGCTCGTCTGGGGTGACAGGCTGCTGATGACAAGCTGGGACAAGCTCTATTTCTGGTCGCCGGAGACGGACGAGCTCGTTGCGGTCGAGGGCTACGACGAGCTCCAAAGCATGCCCAACGGCGTACCGGATGAGAACGGCGTCTACACGCTGACGTTCGGGGAGGACGAGCTCGAGTTTGACGAGAGCGAGAGCCTCTCGCGCTACAACACGATGATCCCGATGGATGGCAGGCTTTACAGTCTCTACGGCGTCTACGGGGAGGAAGGAAATACCCGCGCGCTGCTGCTTGAAATCGACATCGCCGAGGACGGCACACCCTCCTTTGTCGGCGCGATTGACCTGGGCGATGCGCTGACGGTGGATTACGGCGACGGCAGCTACGGCATGATGGATTTACAGAATCCCTGCTACGCGGATGGGTTGCTCTATGCGCTGAGCTACGGCGACAATGGGCGCGAGGTTCTGGTGCTCGACGTTCAGGCGGGAACGGTCGACACGCTGACGCTGGAGACCGATCTGGAGGTCAACGGCCTGGCGGCGTATGGCGAGGGACGCCTGCTGATGATCGCCGTCGATTACAGCGGCGACTACCCCGTGACCTCGCTGCTGGTCTACGACATCGCCGGGGAGACGCTCTCGGAGCTGGGCGTCGTGCCGACGAAGGGCTACAGCTATCCGGGCGGCGTCGTCTTCGACGAGGCGCGCAGCCTGCTGTATTATTCGGCGTCGGGCAGTGTCTGGCGCTGCCCGGTGACGGAGACGGGCCTCGGCGACCCGGAGGAATTTGGCGACATGCCGCTGGAGGTGTACACCGATGCCGCCGCCGTGCTGCTGGGCGATCTCTACGTCGTCTCGAGCTATGAGGGCGTGGTGGGGCGCGACGTGACGCTTGACAAGCTGCCGGAGCAGCGGCTGCGCATCGGAAACGGAAGCGGGAACGAGGAGATCCGCACGGCGTATTATGCCTTTACGGACGCGCATCCGGAGTATCTGGTTTCCATCAGCAGCGTGGACAGCGGCGCTGTCCTCCAGGACATGATGAACCGCTCAGAGGAGATCGATCTGTACACGTTCAGCAGCGATGATTCGGGCTTTCAGGCGCTGATGGAGCGCGGCTTCATGGCGGAGCTGGGCGGGAGCCAGACGCTGCGCGAGGGCGTGGAGGCGATGTATCCTGCGCTTCGCGAAAACATGATGAAGGACGGTGAGCTCTACGCCGTGCCGATGGGCATCTGGGCAAACTGCATGACGCTCAACACGCAGCTGCTGACGCAGAAGCTGGGCTTCACACAGGAGGAGCTGCCTCAAAACTGGCTGGAGATGTTTGCCCTGCTTGCCGATCTGGCGGACGGGCGGATGCAGGATGTGCCGGAGGCGTCGCTGCTGGACCCGGGCTACATCCGCGACGACGCGCGCCAGCAGGTCTTTGGACTGATGCTCAACGATTACTTCCTCTGGCTGGAGGCGGACGAGGCGAATCTCGCGCGCGGCAGCGAGGTGCTCATCGGGCTGTGCGAGGCTTTTGAGCAGATTGACTGGGACGGCTTCGGCATGCCGGAGGAATACGACAGCGACGGCTC
This sequence comes from Clostridiales bacterium, assembly GCA_004556985.1. GTDB lineage: Bacteria > Bacillota > Clostridia > Christensenellales > Aristaeellaceae > Ventricola. The sequence goes on from SFFC01000074.1 coordinate 2,683, forward strand.
CTGGGAATACAACCCCGAAAACATCATCATGAGCACAACCTCCATCGACGTGGGGAGCTGGTATGAGGAATCGCAGACGCCGACGCCGCTGGCCATTGAGGAGGACGGGAAGCCGCTCATCGCCATGAGCACTACGGTCGCGTTTGTCAACCCCTTCTCCAAACACCGCGAGGCGGCGATCGAGTATCTGGAGACGGCCTATGGCCTCCTGAACCAGCGTGCGCTGATGCAGATGAACCCGTCGATCAACGAGCCCATCGAGAACGAATACTACGAGGAGAGCCTCTCCTACTACGACCAGAGCATCGCGGAGATGGAAACGGCGCTGGAGACGGCCGAGGACGAGGAAAGCCGCGAGCAGCTGATGCAGAATCTGGAGGACATGAAGGGCTATCGCGAGGACTTCCTCGAAAATGGCCGCTGGGATGTTTCGCCCGAGGCCATCGAGCGCTACCGCGCGCAGGCAGCCATGCTGACGCTGCAAAAGGAGTCCATCTGGGGCTCGGATGCGTACACGCAGGTGCAGCAGTACCTCGACGGCGCTCTGAGCGCGCAGCAGCTGGCATCGGAGCTGGAAAAGACGCTGCAAATGCGCAGGCTCGAGGGCAACTGAGGCCGGAGGCGGGCATGTTTTCAAAAAAGAAATCGGTGCTGCTGTTTCTGCTGCCGGGGCTTGTGATGCTGCTGGTGTTTGACTTCATCCCGTTTGTGGACGGCATCCGCTCCAGCCTGACGGACGGCAGCTACAAAAACGCGTTCGTCGGGCTGGCGAATTACCGCACGCTGCTTGAAAACAGCATGTTCCGTCTGGGGCTTCAAAACACGATGGAGCTCTCGCTGATCGGCGCGCCGCTGCTGTGGCTCCTTTCGTTTCTGCTGGCGGCGGCGCTGGGGGCGATTAAGCCCTTTGGCGGCTTCTTCCGATCGGGCGTGCTGCTGCCGTATCTGGCGCCGTCCTCGGCCATCCTGCTGGTCTGGCTGGTGGTCTTTGACTACGGCGGGCCGGTCAACCGGGTGCTTTCGGCGCTGGGCATGCAGCGCGTGCTGTGGCTGGAGAGCGGCGCGCTGCGCGTCCCGATCGTGCTGATGTTCCTGTGGAAAAACCTCGGATTCTGCGTCGTCATCTTTCTGGCGGCGCTGCAGTCGATTCCTCAGCCGCTCTACGAATACGCGCAGCTGGAGGGCGCCGGATTTTTCCGGCGCGCCTTCGGCATCACGCTCCCGCTGATCACGCCCAGCGCGTTCCTCGTGTTCGTGCTGGCATGGATCAACGCGTTCAAGATCTTTAAGGAGGTCTACTTCATCGCAGGCGCGTATCCGGATTACTCGGTCTACACGCTGCAGAACTACATGAACAACATGTTCGGCAAGATGAACTATCAGCTGGTGACCGCGGCAGCGTATACCTTTGCGGTCATCGTGCTGTTGCTCTTTGGCGCGCTGTTCCTTTTGCAGCGGCGCGCAGCGCGCAGTGTTGCGTGAGGGGGCGGGAGAGATGAGACGTTTTTGGGTCCGCCTCAAGCGCAGACATCTAGCTGCGCGGCTGATGCTGTCGCTGCTGGCCGTGGTCGTCCTGCTGCCGGTCGTGCTGACGCTGCTGTATTCCTTTTTTTCACCTGCGGAGATCAGGGCATTTCTGGGCACGCGCGGCAGCTTCGACGAGACGGCATGGATGGCGGTCAAGCTCGCGCCGGACATGTTCTCGCTCAGCCAGTATTACCATATTCTGATCGAGGATATGACGGTGCTTCGCTACTTTGTCAACTCGGCGATGTATGCCTGCGCCATCCTCCTGGGGCAGACGCTGATCATTCCTGCGATGGCCTACGCGCTCTCCCGCTTCCGCTTTCCGGGACGCGACGCGATTTTCTTCGCCGTGATCATGCTGATGCTGCTGCCATTTCAGGTGACGATGGTGCCCAACGTGCTGACGCTGCGGCGGCTTGGGCTGCTTGATACCGCCTGGTCGGTTATCCTGCCGATGACCGTGTCGCCGTTTTTTATCTTTCTGCTCAGGCAGTACATGGTGTCGCTGCCCGGAGAGATGCTCGAGGCGGCACAGATCGATGGCGCGGGCACGGTGCGATGCTTCTTTCACGTCGTGCTGCCGGTCTGCCGGCCGATGCTCGGCTGCGCAGCGGCGTTGTCCTTTGCGGAATGCTGGAACCTGGTCGAGCAGCCGCTGACCTACCTGACCACGCATACGGAGCTTTACCCGCTCTCCGTGGTCTTCAACCAGCTGACGCAGGAGAGCACGGGCTTTGAATTTGCCGGCGCGGCGCTGTACATGCTGCCGGCGTTGTTTGTCTACCTGTTCTTTGAGCAGGACATCCTCGAGGGCGTCCAGCTCACGGAGCTGAAATAACCAGAGGGGCGCGGAGGGAAGACGCCGCGCCCGCAGGAGAACGACGGAGAAAGAGACGATGAAGAGATTTGCGGTCAAAGGGCTGATTGCGCTGCTGGCGGCGGTCGCGTTGTGCATGTTCTTCTCTGGGACGATCAAGACGATCACCACGGCGAAGGTGAAGATTGTGACGGCAAAGACGGGCAAGCTCGAGGAGCAGATCAGGCTCACGGGAACGCTCGTCTTTCCAGGGACGCAGGAGATCGGCCTTGAGGGCCTCGCCGATGACCAGAGCGCCGTCATCCGGCGCGTCTGTGTCGCGAAGGGGCGCAGGATCAAGGAGGGCGACGTCCTCTTTGAGGCGGAGATCGCGGGGCTTGAAACGGCGCTTGACGAGCTGAGCGGCACCTGCGCGTCAGCGCAGAAGGAGCTGATGGAGCTCACGCGCAAAAACGGCGAGCTCCGCCTCAAGCGGACGGAGGAGCTCTGGGTGGAGGCCTACGACGCGCTGGCGGACGCGCAGGAGAGGCAGATTGAAGCGGGCACGGCGCTGCGGACGGCGGCCAGATTGGCGGGCGTCGCGCTGGAGGACGGACGCCTGCCGCAGGACGTACGCGACGAGGCGCTGCTCAAGAGCCAGCAGCTGGCGGACGAGGCGGACGCCGCCGTCGTGGAGGCGGAAAAGCGCTTTGCCAGCGCAAACCGGCTGGGCATCAGCGAGGACGTCGTCAGCACGATCGAAAAGACCCGGGAGCTTGAAAGGAAGATCGGGGACGCGCAGGAGAAGATGGCGGAGCTGAACGTGCTGCGCGAGCAGGCGAAGGCCGTCTGCGCGCCAAGCGACGGCTATGTGCTGGAGATCAACGTCAAGGCGGGGGACAGCTACGGAGGGCAGAGCGCCGCAATGCTGCTCAGCGCCGGAGGGACGAAGGGCGTGCTGCGCGCGGACGTGAGCAGCCTGCCCCGGAAGATTGAAAAGGGCACGCAGGTGACCATCGGCGAGGAGGGCGCGAAGACGGTCACCAAAAAGGTGACGGATACCGGTGTGGATGAAGAAGGCAAGGCCTACATCGACATCGAGCTGACGGACAAGGAGATCACGACGCTCGGCGGCGCGGCCTCGCTGATGGCCACGCCCATCGCCATGACGGCGAGCTACCGGGCGCAGAGCGCCACAACGCTGCTGCCCGTCAGCGCTGTGCGCGGCACGGGGGACAGCCGGTATGTCTATGTCGTCACGACGGAGCAGAATGCCCTGGGCGAGCAGACGATGAAGGTGAGCCGTCAGGATGTCAAGGTGCTCGCGGAGGTCGGCGCGACGGCCTCGCTGGAGACCGACCTGAGCCGCCAGCGCATCGCCTATATGGAGGACAGGGAGATTTCCGATGGCTCGGAGGTCATGGCCTATGCCGAGTGAGACGCAAGGAAAGCGGCCGGCCGGGAGAAGGCATCACGGCGTGCTGCTGATGGCGCTGGGCGCGGCGCTGATGGTGCTGGGCGCGGCGATGCTTCTGACGACGCCGGACGTGCTGCAGTATGCGATGAGCTTGCCGACGGACGCGCAGGCGGACGCGCTGGAAGCGCTCGCCCGGGAGGCACAGGAGCAGATGGATTTGCTCGCGGACTCGCTGGGCGCCTATGCCGTGGCGGCGCGGGCGCAGGGACAGGCACTCTCTGCGGACGGGGGCCGGAGCGTCACGGCGACGGTCTACGCCATGGGCGAGGGCTACTTTGACGCCGTGCATGAGACGCTCGAGCGCGGGCGGCTGATCAGCGCGGGCGATATTCAGCGCGCGGAGCATGCCATCGTGCTCGACAGCCGCGTGGCGCTGACGCTTCTCTCGGGCGAGGAGCCTGTCGGGCAGAGGGTTACGCTGAACGGCGTCCGCTATGAGGTCGCGGGGGTGATCCGCGGCGGCAGGCGCGTCGGGGAGACGGATGAATACATCGCCTATGTGCCGGTGACGGCGGCGTCGGCCGATGCGCTGCCGGCGCAGAGCCTTGTCTGCGTGGCCAGGCCGCTGAGCGCCGTCGGCTCGGCCATCCTCATGGAGGATACGCTGTCCGCCTGGCGGGGCGGCGGGAGCTTTTACAGCCTGGGCAAAATGAAGCTCGGCGCGGTCATGCCGCTGCGCTGGGCGCTGCTGTTTGCGGGCGCGGCGGTGCTGCTGGCCCTGCTGCGGCGGATGAACGCCTTCGCCTGGGGCCGCGTGTGCCGCGTTGATGAAGCACTCAAAACGCGCTATGCGCGCGACATGCTGCTGCCCATCGCGGGGAGCGCGGCGATGTGCCTGCTGGGCTATGGGATGCTGGCCGCTGCGCTGTGGGCGCTCGCTTCCTTCTCGATTCAGCCGCTGCTCGTGTTCACGGAGTGGATTCCCGAGGTGATCGTCGAGCTGAGCTCGCTTGAAAGCCGCTTCTGGGCGCTTGCGGGTGCCGGCGCGCCGGCCGTGCGGATCGTGACGCGCGAGGTTTGCCGGCTTGAGCTGGGGCGGGGCCTGCTGCGCTGGGGGCTGATGGCCGCGCTGCTGGGGCTTGCGCTGCACGGCATTCCCTGGCTGAACCGGGCGATCGCGATGCCCGCGCTGCGCAAAGAGCGATAGACAGGAGGATGAAAAGCCCCCTTTCTTCCGGGCCGAAGAGCTCGGAGGAAAGGGGGCTTTGCGTGTAGAAGGGCGGGACGATGCCTCGCGTCGAGGATCAGAGGATGCCCGCCAATTCGAGCGCCGTGCGCAGGAAGAAGACGGTCAGCACGAGCAGGATGACCGGACGGGCGATGGCGGAGCCCTTGCTGGTAAAGCAGCGGGAGCCGAGATAATTGCCCAGAATGCTGAACGCGCCGGCGCAAAGACCGAGCGGGAGCAGCACCTGCCCGCCGAGCAGGTAGACCACCAGCGAGGCGACATTGCTGGAGAGGTTGATGACCTTGGTGATGCCGTTGGCGCGGCGCAGATCGAGACGCGCGAACCGGGTCAGCAGCAGAATGAGGAAGGTGCCCGTACCGGGGCCGTAGAAGCCGTCGTACAGGCCCAGGGTAAAGGCGATGGCCACGGAGAGCAGGGCCATGCGCGCGAAGGGGAGCGCTTCCCGCGCGTCCTCGTCGAACAGATGCTTGCGGCGCAGCACATAGAGCGCCGTCAGCGGCAGAACGGCGAGCATGATCGCGCGGAAGACGGCGTCGCTGATGAGCAGGGCGATGTTCGCGCCCAGCGCCGCGCCCGCCAGCGCCGCCGCGGAGCAGGGAATGGCGAGATGCCAGTCGATGAACCCGGAGCGCGCATAGCTGACGGTTGCGACGGTCGTGCCCATCGAGGAGGAGAGCTTGTTGGTCGCGATGCAGGCGTGGACAGGCAGCCCGCTGATCAGGTAGGCAGGCAGCGAGATCAGCCCGCCGCCCCCGGCGATCGAATCGACAAAGCCGGCCAAGGCGACGAGCGGACAGACGATCAGAAAATGCAGCGGCGTGAGCGTCATAAACGGCTCCTTTCGTGCTTCTTTCTCAAACCGGCATGATGCCGGCTGCAAGTCCTCCGAAATGATGTAAATCCCATTGCTTTGCAACCGAGGCCGGAGCTTCGCAGAAGGACTTGCAGAGTAAAATCTTCCTTATTGTACAGAGCGGGTGACGCTTTGTCAAGCCCGGGCGCGGGATATCTGGGGAAAGGCTGCGCGCCGGTTGACCGGGGCGGGCCGCAATGCTATACTGGGTCGGAAGGGGGGGGACGCGCATGCATACCGTACAGGCCCGGGGAATTCTCTCGGCGGACAACACCATGAACGTCTACCGCGGCTGCACGCACGGCTGCATCTACTGCGATTCCCGCAGCCGCTGCTACCGGATCCGGCACGACTTTGAGGATGTCGAGGTGAAGGAGAACGCCGCAGAGCGGCTCTCTGTCGAGCTGGCGGGACGCAGGGAGCGTGTGATGGTGCACACTGGGTCGATGTGCGACCCGTATCTGCCGCTGGAGGCGCAGACCCGGCTGAGCCGGCGCTGCGCCGAGGTGATTCTGCAGCGGGGCTGCGCGCTGTCCGTGCTCACGAAATCGCTGCTCATCCTGCGCGATCTCGATGTGCTTTGCGAGCTGGCGCAGCGTACGCGCTGCGTCGCGCAAATGACGCTGACCACCTGGGATCCGGCGCTGTGCCGCATGCTGGAGCCGAACGTGGCGGACACGCAGGCGCGGCTGGAGACGCTGTGCCGCCTGCGCGAGGCGGGGATCGAGACGGCGGTCTGGCTCTGCCCGATTCTCCCTTATATCAACGACACGATGGACAACCTCATGGCGCTGCTGCGGGGCTGCGAGGAGGTGGGCGTGAAGCATATCTTCTGCTTCGGCATGGGGCTGACACTGCGCGAGGGCAGCCGCGAATACTATTACGCCCAGCTCGACAGGCTCTTCCCGGGCCTTCGCGCGCGCTACGCGAAGCGCTATGGTCTGGCCTACGAAATCCCCAGCGACAACGCCGGTCAGCTCATGCGCGCGTTCCTCGACTTCGGCGCCGGACACGGCATCTGCACGGATATCAGGGAAAATTTTGCCTGGTGCAGACGGTCGGCACGGGAGGGCAGGCAGCTGAGCCTCTTCGATTTCGGATCGCCCGATCGGGCATGAGGGAAATCCAAAAATCCGAAAACTGCACAAGAAAGAGGGTGAATTTCCCCCGTTGCCTTGACATGATTTTGTCGGAAGGCTATAATAGAAACGTCGAGGACTGGCCGTTGGCGCTCATCCCTGCGCAGCGGCGGGCCTCACACAGGTGTTCATCCTTGATTTACATAGGGAGGTTATACCAATGGCTAAGAAAATGACCGTTGACGGCAATACTGCTGTCAGCCATGTCGCCTATGCGTTCAGCGACGTGGCAGCGATCTACCCCATCACCCCGTCTTCGCCGATGGCGGAGGTTGCGGACGACTGGGCGGCTCATGATCGCAAGAATCTGTTCGGCCAGACGGTTCGCATCGCGGAGATGCAGTCCGAAGCCGGTGCGGCCGGTGCTGTTCACGGCTCTCTGAAGGCCGGCGCCCTGACCACGACGTTTACCGCGTCCCAGGGCCTGCTGCTGATGATCCCGAACATGTACAAGATCGCCGGCGAGCTGCTGCCCTGCGTGTTCCATGTGAGCGCCCGTGCGCTGGCTTACCATGCGCTGTCCATCTTTGGCGATCACTCTGACGTCATGGCCTGCCGTCAGACCGGCTTTGCCATGCTCGCGTCGAACTCCGTTCAGGAGGCGGAGGACATGGCGCTCGTCGCTCACCTGGCGACGCTGAAGAGCTCCGTGCCGTTCCTGCACTTCTTCGACGGCTTCCGCACCTCTCATGAGATTCAGAAGATCGACGAGATCTCCTATGAGGATATCGCGAAGCTGATGCCGTGGGACAAGGTCGAGGAATTCCGCGCCCGCGCGCTCAACCCGGATCATCCGCATCTGGGCGGCACCGCGCAGAACCCCGACATCTACTTCCAGGGCCGTGAGGCTGCCAACAAGTACTACGACGCGACCCCGGCGATCGTCGAGGAGGTCATGGATGAGGTCGGCAAGATCACCGGCCGTCCGCACAAGCCGTTTGACTATGTCGGCGCTGCGGATGCGGAGTATGTGATCGTGGCGATGGGCTCCGGCTGCGACGTCGCGACCGAGGCTGTCAACAAGCTCTGCGAGATGGGCGAGAAGGTCGGCCTGGTGAGCGTGCATCTCTACCGTCCGTTCGACACCAAGCGCTTCGCGGATGCGATTCCGGCTTCTGTCAAGAAGATCGCTGTCCTCGACCGCACCAAGGAGTCCGGCTCCCTGGGCGAGCCGCTGTATCTCGACGTCGTGGCCGCTCTGACCGAGCAGGGCCGCAAGATCGAGGTCGTCGGCGGCCGCTATGGCCTCGGCTCCAAGGAGTTCACGCCGACCCACGTCAAGGCTGTCTTTGACAACCTCAAGCTCGACGCGCCGAAGAACCACTTCACCGTCGGCATCGTGGACGATGTGACCCACACCAGCCTGCCGGTTGGCGAGATCTTCAACGCGGCTCCGGCCGGCGCCATCAGCTGCAAGTTCTACGGCCTCGGCTCTGACGGCACCGTTGGCGCGAACAAGAACTCCATCAAGATCATCGGCGACCACACCGACATGTACGCTCAGGCGTACTTCGCCTACGACTCCAAGAAGTCCGGCGGTCTGACGTACCAGATCGACGCGGCCGACTTCACCGCCTGCCACAACCCGGCGTATGTGACGCAGTACGACATGCTCTCCACCCTCAAGGATGGCGGCACGTTCCTGCTCAACTGCCAGTGGAGCGATGAGGAGCTCGACGCCCAGCTGCCCGCTTCCATGAAGCAGATGCTGGCGAAGAAGAACATCAAGTTCTATGCCATCGACGCCATCGATCTGGCGGCGAAGGTCGGCATGGGCAACCGTATCAACACCATCATGCAGGCCGCGTTCTTCAAGCTCGCGGACGTCATCCCGTATGACCAGGCTGACGAGTACATGAAGGCGTATGCCAAGAAGACCTACGGCAAGAAGGGCGACGCCGTCGTCAAGAAGAACTGGGACGCCATCGACATCGCGATCTCCGGTCTGCGCGAGGTCAAGGTGCCGGCAGAGTGGGCCAATGCCACCACCGGCGCTCAGCCTGTCGAGATCGAGGGCGACGAGTACTACAAGGCGTTCATCAAGCCGATCCTTGCGCAGGAGGGCGACAAGCTGCCCGTCTCCGCGATCGCGGCTGACGGCACCTGCCCGACCGGCACCACCAAGTACGAGAAGCGCGGCATCGCGGTGAAGGTTCCGGCGTGGGACGTCACCAAGTGCGTGCAGTGCAACCTCTGCTCGCTGGTCTGCCCGCATGCGGCGATCCGTCCGTATCTGGTGGACGAGGGTGTGGCGCCCGAGACCTTCGTGACCAAGAAGGCGCTGGGCAAGCAGTTCGCCGGCAAGCAGTTCCGCATTCAGGTTTCTCCGCTCGACTGCACCGGCTGCGGCAACTGCGTCGATGTCTGCCTGGGCAAGTGCCTGAGCATGGAGCCGCTCGCTGAGCAGAAGAAGGAAGAGGCCAACTGGGAGTACGCTCAGACGATCCCGGAGGTCGATCCTGCTCTCATCAACAAGGCCAACGTCAAGGAGAGCCAGTTCCTCAAGCCGCTCTTCGAGTTCTCCGGCGCCTGCGCTGGCTGCGGCGAGACTCCGTATGTCAAGCTCGTTACCCAGCTCTTCGGCGACCGCATGATGGTGGCCAACGCGACGGGCTGCTCCTCCATCTATGGCGGCAGCGCTCCGACCGTTCCCTACACCAAGAACGACAAGGGCCAGGGCCCGGCCTGGGCGAACTCCCTGTTCGAGGACAACGCCGAGTTTGGCTTCGGCATGAACCTGGCCACCACGCAGCGCCGCGAGAAGCTGGCTGCGCTCGTGACCGAGCTCTCCGAGAAGGTCGAGGGCGAGGCGAAGGAGACCTGCGAGGCCTGGCTTGCCACGATGAACGATGGCGAGAAGTCCAAGGCGACCTCTGCGAAGCTGGCTGAGCTCGTCGAGGGTAAGGACTGCGACCTGTGCAAGCAGATCGCCGGCATGAAGGACATGATGGTCAAGAAGAGCCAGTGGATCTTCGGCGGCGACGGCTGGGCCTACGACATCGGCTACGGCGGAGTCGATCATGTGCTCGCTCAGGGCGAGGACGTGAACATCCTCGTGCTCGATACCGAGGT
>SFFC01000006.1 GCA_004556985.1 Clostridiales bacterium
GGAAATCGAGACCTTTGAGCCCGAGGAATACTGGCATGTGTCCGCCGAGCTGGAGGCCTGCGGCCAGAAGCTGACCGCCAGGCTGCATGCGCTCGACGGCACGCGCGTGGCCATCGCCAGCGGCGAGGCGGCCGAGGCGGCGAAGGCGCGCATTTTGCAGGGCGGCTTTTCGATCGCCAGCGTGAAGCGCGGCGAGCGCCGCAAGCATCCCGCGCCGCCGTTTACGACCTCCAACCTGCAGCAGGAGGCGAGCCGCAAGCTCGGCTTTACGACGGCCAAGACGATGCAGATTGCCCAGCAGCTCTACGAGGGCGTCGACATCGAGGGCCGGGGCACGCTGGGCCTGATCTCCTACATCCGTACCGACAGCGTCCGCCTCTCCGAGGAGGCCGTCGAGGCTGTCCGCGCGATGATCGGCGAGCGCTTCGGCGCGGACTATGTGCCGGAGAAGCCGGTCGTCTACAAGGGCCGCAAGAGCGCGCAGGACGCGCATGAGGCCATTCGCCCGACCAATCTCGCGCTGCGCCCGGAGGAGATCAAGGCGTCGCTCTCGCGCGACCAGTACAACCTGTACAGGCTGATCTACCTGCGCTTTGTCGCCTGCCAGATGGCGGACGCCGTCTATGAGACGCAGCAGGTCGAGCTTTCCTCCGCCTCCGGCGCCGTGCTGCGCGCCAGCGGCGAGCACATGAAGTTCCCTGGCTTCACCGCGATCTATGAGGAAGGGCGCGACGACGCCGCCGAGGAGGATGAGGTGCGCGGGACGCTGCTGGACGTGACCGAGGGCGCGCAGGCGAAGGTGCTCTCCGCCGAGGGCACGCAGCATTTTACGCAGGCTCCGCCGCGCTACACCGAGGCTTCGCTCGTGCGCGCGCTGGAGGAAAAGGGCATCGGCAGGCCGTCGACCTACGCGCCGACGATCTCCACGATCCTCGCGCGCGGCTACGTCATGCGCGAAAAGAAGCAGCTCTTCCCGACCGAGCTGGGCGTGATGATCACGGACATGATGAAGGAGTATTTTGCCGACATCGTCGACATCGCGTTCACCGCCGGCATGGAGGCGCAGCTTGACGAGGTCGAGGAGGGCAGCCTTGACTGGCGGCAGGTGCTCGCGGGCTTCTACGGCCCGTTTGAAAGGACGCTTCAAAACGCGGAGCAGAAGATCGAGAAGGTCGAGATCAAGGACGAGGTTTCCGACGTCGTCTGCGACAAGTGCGGCGCGATGATGGTCTACAAGCTCGGGCGCTTTGGCCGCTTCCTGGCCTGCCCGAATTTTCCGGAATGCCGCAACACGAAGGCGATCCAGGTCGAGATCGAGGCGCCCTGCCCCAAGTGCGGCGGCAAGCTGCTGGAGAAGACCTCGCGCAAGGGCCGCAAGTTCTACGGCTGCGAGCGCTATCCGGAATGCGACTTTGTCTCCTGGGAGATGCCCGTGAAGGAAAAGTGCCCCAAGTGCGGCAGCTACATGGTCTTCAAGCGCGGCAAGAAGGAAAACTACTATCTCTGCGCGAACGAGGCCTGCCGCGAGAAGGTTGCCGCGCCTGCGGTGGACGAGGAGGAATAAGCGCCGCCAGGCGGAAGGCCTGCCTGCAAAACGATCCTTAGTTGTGAATAAGGCAGAGCATCGGCCCGCTTCGCGCAGCGCGCGAGGCGGGCATCGCTTTACACGCGGCGCAAAAGACGCTATAATGAAACCGGCAAAAAACAGGCCGCGCGAAGACATGAGGCGCGGCGGGAGGAAGCATGAGACAGGCAACCGTGATCGGCGCGGGGCTGGCCGGATGCGAGGCTGCATGGCAGCTCGCCGTCCGCGGCATCCCTGTGACGCTGATCGAGATGAAACCGGAAAAATTCACGCCCGCCCATCACAGCGCGGGCTTTGCGGAGCTCGTCTGCTCCAATTCGCTGCGCAGCGACCAGCTGACCAACGCGGTCGGCCTGCTCAAGGAGGAGATGCGCCAGCTCGGCAGCCTGATCATGCGCTGCGCGGACGGGACGCGCGTTCCGGCGGGCGGCGCGCTGGCCGTCGACCGGGAGGCATTTTCCCAAAAGGTGACCGCGGCGATGGAGGCGCATCCGCTGATCACGGTCGAGCGCCGCGAGGTGACGCAGCTGCCGCAGGAGGACGCTGTTGTGGCGACGGGCCCGCTGACCAGCGACGCCCTCGCCCAGGAAATCGCCGCGCTGCCGGGGCTTGAGACGCTCAACTTCTACGACGCGGCCGCGCCGATCGTCTCCGGCGAAACGCTTGACATGAGCCGGGTGTTCCGTCAGGGGCGCTACGGGCGCGGGGACGATTACCTCAACTGCCCGATGAACCGCGAGGAATACGAGGCCTTCTATCAGGCGCTGCTCACGGCCGAAAAGGCGGAGGTGCATGGCTTCGACGGCTCGCAGGTCTTCGAGGGCTGCATGCCCATCGAGGTCATGGCCTCGCGCGGCGAGATGGTCATGGCGTTTGGGCCGATGAAGCCCGTCGGGCTGACCGATCCCAGGACGGGCCGCGAGCCCTACGCCGCCGTGCAGCTGCGCGCGGAGAACCGGGAGGGGACGATGTTCAATCTCGTCGGCTTCCAGACGCGGCTCAAGTGGGGCGAGCAGAAGCGCGTCTTCTCGATGATCCCCGGGCTTGAGCACGCGGAGTTCCTCCGCTACGGCGTGATGCACAGGAATACCTTCCTGCATTCCCCGGGCTTCCTCGATCAAACCTATCAGATGATCGCGCGGCCCGGGCTGTATTTCGCCGGGCAGATGACCGGCGTGGAGGGCTATGTCGAGAGCGCGTCGAGCGGCATGGTCGCGGGCATCTCGCTGGCGCGCCGGTTGCTTGAGCTGCCGCCGGTCGATTTCACGCGCAGGACGGCCATCGGCGCGCTGGCGCATCATGTCAGCGGGGCGACGGGCGATTTCCAGCCGATGAACGCCAACTTCGGGCTGATCGAGCCGTATGAAAAGCGCATCCGCAACAAGCAGGAGCGCTATGGCGCGATTGCCGCGCGGGCGCTTGACACCATCGAGGCGCTGCGCAGCAACCCGCTCGCCTGCGATTTTGACGCGGGGCTGCCGGGCTGACCCATTGCAACAGGCCTGCACAAGGGCCAAAGGGCATGTTATAATACCGATACGGGGCGCTGTCTGCGCCCCGGGGACGGAGGGATACCATGACACTCAAGGGCACAACGATCTGTGCCGTTTTAAAGGACGGAAAGATTGCCGTCGCGGGAGACGGACAGGTGACGATGGGCGAAAGCACCATCTTCAAGGCGACGGCGCACAAGGTCCGCCGCATCTACGGCGGCAAGGTCGTCACGGGCTTTGCCGGCACGGTTTCCGACGCCTTTGCGCTCAGCGAGCGCTTCGAGGCGAAGCTGGAGCAGTACAGCGGGAACCTCGAACGCGCGGCGGTCGAGCTGGCGCAGGAGTGGCGCGCGGACAAGGCGATGCGCAAGCTCGAGGCGATGCTCATCGTCGCCAGCGGCGAGACGCTGATGATCCTCTCGGGCACGGGCGAGGTCATCGTCCCGGACGACGGCGTCGCGGCGGTCGGCTCGGGCGGCAACTACGCGATGGCGGCGGCGCGCGCGCTCAGAGAGAACACCGATCTCTCCGCGCATGAGATCGCGGAAAAGGCGCTGCATATCGCCGCAGACATCTGCGTGTTCACCAACCACAACGTGATCGTCGAGGACGCATAAGCGCCTGGCGCAAAGAGGTAAGCTATGGAACTGACACCCAAACAGGTCGTGCGCGAGCTCGACCGTTACATCATCGGCCAGGACGAGGCCAAGCGCGCGGTCGCCGTGGCGCTGCGCAACCGCTACCGCCGCAGCCGCCTGCCGGAGGAGATCCGCGAGGAGATCGTCCCCAAGAACATCCTGATGGTCGGCCCGACCGGCGTGGGCAAGACGGAGATCGCGCGCCGGCTGGCGAAGCTGGTGGACGCGCCGTTTGTCAAGGTCGAGGCGACGAAATTCACCGAGGTCGGCTATGTCGGCCGCGACGTGGAGAGCATCATCCGCGATCTCGTCGAGGCGAGCGTGCGCATTTGCAAGGAGCAGGCCAGCCAGAAGGTCAAGGCGCGCGCGACCGTGTTGGCGGAGGATCGCATTGTCGATTTGATTCTGCATCCGAACCGCAAGCCGGCCAACCCGATCGACGTGCTGCTGGGCAACAAGCCCAAGGAGCCGGCGGTGCCCGAGGGCGAGCGCCAGCAGATCGCCCGGCGCGCGCAGGAGCTGCGCGGGCAGCTCATGCGCGGCGAGCTGGAGGATCTGGAGGTCGAGATCGAGGTCGAGGACGCGCCCAAGGACGTCGAGATCAACGGCGCGAGCGTCAACATCGGCTCCGTGATGGGCGACATGCTGCCCAAGAAGACGAAGATGCGCCGCATGAAGGTCTGCGACGCGCGCCGCGTGCTCGTCGCCGAGGAGGAGAGCAAGCTCATCGACATGGACGCCGTGACCGAGGAGGCCATCCGCCGCGCGGAGCAGGACGGCATCGTCTTCATCGACGAGATCGACAAGGTCGCCGGGCGCGCCGCCAACGGCCCGGATGTCAGCCGCGAGGGCGTGCAGCGGGATATTCTGCCCATCGTCGAGGGCAGTACGGTCAACACGAAATACGGCGTGGTCAGGACGGACTACATGCTCTTCATCGCGGCGGGCGCCTTCCACGTCGCCAAGGTGACGGACCTGATTCCCGAGCTGCAGGGCCGCTTCCCCGTGCGCGTGAACCTCAAGCCGCTGACGCGGGAGGACTTTAAGGCCATCCTTGGCAAGACGGACAACGCACTCACGCGCCAGTACGAGGCGCTGCTCGCGGTCGACCATGTACACCTGCACTTTGAGGATTCGGCGCTTGACGCGCTGGCCGAGGCGGCCGAGCAGGCCAACGAGACGGGCGAGGATATCGGCGCGCGCCGGCTGCACACGCTCTTTGAGCAGATGCTTGAGGATATCTCCTTCAACGCGGGCGGCGACATGCCGGACGTGGACGTCGTCATCAACGGCGAATATGTGCGCGAGCACTTGGGCGGCGACACCAAAAAGGCCGATATGAAGCGGTACATCCTGTAAGACAGGCTTCATTGCGAAATACTTTCACAGGCGCGAAGCGAAGAAGGGAGTCTGAGGGATGAAGTCCCTCAGGCAGGTTTGGGCGGCAGCCCAACGTTTCCCATAAAATCAGAAAAAAGCATAGTTTCAGAGCAGACCGCGCAGCGGTCTACGATTGAAACGGGTTCGATTCGCAAAAGAAGGATTCAGCAGAAGAAGAACATCGGACACCGCGCGAGGGGAGCGTGAAACAACGTGCAGGCGATGATCATCACGGCGTACAGGGACTACGAGGGGCTCTCCCGGATGCTGGGCGCGCTCAGCCGCCATGCGCTGTGCTTCGTGCATATCGACCGCAAGAGCGATATCACGCAGGCGCAGACGGACCGCCTCGACGCGATGGAAAACGTGCGCGCGATTCGCCGCTACAGGGTCAACTGGGGCAGCGTGTATCACCTGCATGCGCTGCTCGACCTCTGCTGCATGGCGCTTGAGGATCCGCGCGTGACGCATCTGCACCTGATCTCGGCGCAGGATTTCCCCTGCGTCAGCGCGGAGGCGTTTGAGCGGCGCTTTGAGGGCGATACGCGCATCCACATGCAGAGCCTGCGCACGGCGGACTACCCCGAGCTCGCCCACCGCTATGAGCATTTCCATTTCATGCACTGGCTCAACTACCGCGATATGGGGGAGCGCGCGCAGAACTGGGTCGGGCGCATCGACCGCTGGCAGGACGCGCTGCATGTCCGGCGCAGGCTCAGCGTGCCGCGCAAGGGCCTCGTCTGGCTGAGCCTGCCCAGGGAGGCCGCGGAGCATGCCGTTCTCGCGCCCCCAAACAGGCGCCTGCTGCGAAAGCTCCGATTTACCTATATCCCTGAGGAATTCTATTTCCAAAATGCCTTTGCGGGTACGCCGTGGGAGGGAAAGATCACGGGCGACGCGCTGCGCTTTTCCATCTGGGATGAGCCGCAGCGCGGCACGCCGGCGCTGCTTGATGCGCGCGATCTGCCCGCGATCGATGCGTCGGGCTGCGTGTTCGCGCGCAAGGTCGAGGCAGGATCGGCGCTGTATGAGCAGCTGGAGAGGCGGTGGCTGGGGACAGCCGCTTCCTAAGAGAAACCCCATTGACAACCGCACAAAACCGCGATATAATCACAATACATATCGGCTTCCCGTTGAAAAAGAGGAGTACGCGCGCATCCCCATCAGAGAGGGCGGTTCGTCGGCTGAAAGGCCGCCCGGGCAGGAGACGCGCGGAAGGTCGCTTTGGAGGGCGCAGGGGTAGCAACCTGCGCGGGCGCGCCCGATACAGCGCAAAGAGGCGTCCGCCTTTGGGCGGACGTGAATCAAGGTGGTACCACGCAAGCGCTCTTGCGTCCTTCGGGACGGGAGCGCTTGTTTTATGCAAAGAGATCTCTCGGGCGCAGCGCTGCTCTTGAGTGCAGCGCTGCGCAAGGAAAGGCCCTTTGCCGGAAACGCAGCCGGCTCCCTGCCGGTTTGTCAGGAGGAGGATGACGATGAATCTGAGCGTGGAGATGATCCCGGGCATCTGCGTGCTGCTCTGCGGTGCAGCGACGGTCTATTTTTCCAAATGGCTGTGCCGCAAGCCGCAGAATCTGCCGCAGGTCAAGCTGCTGGGCACGGGAATCGCGATCATCGGCGCGATTCTGATCTTCCTGCCCTGAGACAGCATCGTCAGCAAAAGCGGAACGGACGCAGAAAGGACATGAATATGGAGACGAACAAATCCGCACAGATGGACAAGGTGTATAACCCGCAGGCCATCGAGGGCGAGCTGTATCGCGAGTGGGAGGAGAGCGGCGCGTTCAAGGCGCATCGCGTGGCGGGCAAGAAGCCCTTTACCATCGTGATGCCTCCGCCCAACATCACCGGCCAGCTGCACATGGGCCACGCCATGGACGGCGTGATGCAGGACAGCCTGACCCGCTACCACCGCATGAAGGGCGATCCGACGCTCTGGCTGCCGGGCACTGACCATGCCTCCATCGCCACCGAGGTCAAGATCGTGGAGGCGATGCGCAAGGAGGGCCTGACCAAGGACGACGTGGGCCGCGAGGGCTTCCTCGAGCGCGCCTGGGCCTGGAAGAAGGAATACGGCGGGCGCATCGTGCGCCAGACGCGGCGCATGGGCAACAGCTGCGACTGGAGCCGCGAGCGCTTCACGATGGACGAGGGCTGCTCCAAGGCCGTGACCGAGGTCTTCAATCGCCTGTATGAAAAGGGTCTGATCTATCGCGGCAACCGCATGGTCAACTGGTGCCCCTGCTGCAACACGTCGATCTCCGACGCGGAGGTGGAGTACGAGGAGAAGGAGGGCTCCTTCTGGCATCTGCTCTACCCGGTCAAGGAGACCGGCGAACTGCTCGAGCTGGCCACGACCCGCCCGGAGACGATGCTCGGCGATACCGCCGTGGCGATCAACGCGGAGGACCCGCGCTACGCGCATCTGCACGGCTGCCACGTGATGCTGCCGCTCGTGAATCGCGAGATCCCGATCGTCTGCGACGAGCATGCCGACATGACCAAGGGGACCGGCGTCGTCAAGATCACCCCGGCGCATGACCCGAACGACTTCGAGGTCGGCCAGCGCCACGATCTGCCGATCATCCGCGTGATGACCTACGACGGCCGCATGACCGGCCCTGCCGAAAAGGCTGAGAACGACGCGATCTTTGACAGCGGCAAGGCGACCGTCGGCGAGCCGCGCGTGATCGACTGCGGCAAATATGCCGGCATGACCGCGCTGGAGGCCCGCAAGGCCGTCGTCGCGGACATGGAGGCGCTGGGGCTCCTCAAGAAGATCGAGCCGCTGACCCACGAGGTCGGCACCTGCTACCGCTGCCACACGGTCATCGAGCCGATGGTCTCCAAGCAGTGGTTCGTCAAGATGGCGCCGCTGGCCGAGCCGGCGATCGAATGCGTCAAAAACGGCGAGACGAAGTTCGTGCCGGAGCGCTTCACCAAGACCTATCTCAACTGGATGGAGAACGTGCGCGACTGGTGCATCTCCCGCCAGCTCTGGTGGGGTCACCGCATCCCGGCGTGGTACTGCGACGACTGTGGCGAGACGATCGTCTCGCGCACGACGCCCACCGTCTGCCCCAAGTGCGGCAGCGCGCATCTCAAGCAGGACGACGACGTGCTGGATACCTGGTTCTCTTCCGCGCTCTGGCCGTTCTCCACGCTCGGCTGGCCGGACAAGACCGAGGATCTTGAGTATTTCTATCCGACGAGCGTGCTCGTCACGGGCTATGACATCATCTTCTTCTGGGTCGCCCGCATGATTTTCTCCGGCTGCGAGCAGATGGGCAAGACCCCGTTCCATACCGTGCTCATCCACGGCCTCGTGCGCGACGCGCAGGGCCGCAAGATGAGCAAGTCGCTCGGCAACGGCGTCGACCCGCTGGAGATCATCGACCAGTACGGCGCGGACGCGCTGCGCTTCTCGCTGGTCATGGGCGTCAGCCCCGGAAACGACATGCGCTTCTCCACCGACAAGGTGGAATCCGCGCGCAACTTTGCCAACAAGATCTGGAACGCGAGCCGCTTTGTGCTCATGAACCTGGGCGATACCGCCGAGCCGATGGAGGACAAGACCTTCTCCACGGCGGACAAGTGGATTCTCGCGCGCCTGAACGGGACGATCCGTGAGGTCACGGCGCATTTTGAGGAGTACGACCTCGGCCTGGCCGCGCAGAAGATCTACGACTTCGCCTGGAGCGAGTTCTGCGACTGGTACATCGAGCTCGCGAAGGTGACGCTCAACGGCGAGGATCAGGAGGCCCGCAGGGCGACCTGCGCCGTGCTGCGCCATGTGCTCATCAGCCTGCTCAAGCTGCTGCATCCGTTCATGCCGTTCATCACGGACGCGGTCTACCGCTATATCCCCGGCACCGAGGGCACGATCATGCTTGCCGACTGGCCGCAGGAGAACGCTGCGGTTGACTTTGACGAGGCGGCGCGCGAGATGGAGGGCATCATGGATGTCATCCGCGCCGTGCGCAACCTGCGCGCGGAGATGAACGTCGCCGTCGGCAAGCGCGCGCATCTGATCGTGCGCCCGAAGGCCGGCTGGGAAGCGGCCATGCGCGGCGCGGACGAATATCTGAAGCGCCTGGCCTGGGTCAGCGAAATGAAGCTCATCGGCGCGGATGAGGCTGCCGGGGGCAAGACGGTCTCTGCCGTCAGCGAGGCGGCCGAGCTGTTCATCCCGCTGGGCGACCTCGTGGATATCGACAAGGAGATCGCGCGCCTTGGCAAGGAGCTGGAGAGCGCGCAGCGCGACATCGCGCGCGCCGAAGGAAAGCTCGGCAATCCTGGCTTCCTCGCCAAAGCGCCGGCGCAGCTCGTCGAGCAGGAGAAGGCCAAGCTCGAGATCACGCGCGACAAGGTCGCCAAGCTCGAGGCGAGAATCGCAGACCTCAAAGCCATGTGAGCCCATGCCCTCTTCGGATCCCGAAGAGGGCGTTTTGAAAGAGCTTGAAAGGGGGGAGAATCCCCATGACCGAACAGGAGGCCATCGAGCGGATTCACAGCGTCTATCCGACGGGAAGGAAAAACGGCATCGAGAACATGCGCGCGCTGATGGCCCGGCTGGGCAATGTACAAAGCACGCTGCGCATGGTGCACGTCGCCGGCACGAATGGCAAGGGTTCCTGCTGCGCGATGATTGAGCGCGTGCTGCGCGAGGCCGGCTACAAGACGGGGTTGTATACCTCGCCCTACATTGAGCGCTACAACGAGCGCATCCGCGTCAATGGCGTGCCGGTCTGCGGCGAGCGGCTGGCCGCGCTGGTGGAGCGCGTCTGGCCGGCCGTGGAGGCCTGCCGCCGCGACGGCTATCTCATCACGGAATTTGAGCTGGGCACGGCGCTGGCGTTCGTCGATTTCTGGATGGAGAAGACCGATATTGCGATCATCGAGGTCGGCCTCGGCGGCCGGCTTGACCCGACGAACATCATCACGCCGCAGGTCTGCGTCATCACCGAGGTCGGCATGGATCACATGCAGTATCTCGGCGGGACGATCGAGGAGATTGCGCTGGAAAAGGCCGGCATCATCAAGCACGGCATCCCCGTCGCGCTCGGGCCGCAGGAGAAGGCGGCGCGCGCCGTTCTGCTGGCGGCGGCGAAGGGGAAGGAAGCGCCGGTCATCGACCCCACCGCGGAGCGCGTCACGCAGACGAGCCGAAGCGTCACCTTCGACGTCCGCCTGGCCGGGGAGACGATCAAGGGCCTGACGGTCTCGCTCAGCGGCGCACATCAGGCGGAAAACGCCTGCGCCGCGTTGGGCGCGATCAGCGCGCTGCGCAAGCGGGGCATGAGCATTCCGCTTGAGGCGATCCGCCGGGGCATGGCCAACGTGCGCTGGCCGGGGCGGCTTGAATACTTCGGGCATGTGCTGCTCGACGGCGCGCACAACGATCCCGGTGTGCGGGCGCTGTGCGCCTACGCCGACGCCTGGCTGCCCAAAGAGAAGACCGTGCTGCTCACCGGTATGATGCGCGACAAGGAGACGGACAAGATGACCGAGCGGCTGAGCACGCGCGTGCGCTGCGCGGTCTGCGCGACGCCGAAGGTGCCGCGCGCGCTGCCGGCACAGGAGCTGGCCGCGTCGTTTGAGCGCTTCGGCGTGCGCACCTGGGCGGAGCCGGAGGCATCGCGCGCGCTGGAGCGGGCGCGGTCGCTGGCCGGGCCGGAGGGCATCGTGCTCTGCGCGGGCTCGCTGTACCTGATCGGCGAAATCCGGACGCTGCTGCGGCAGGAAAAGGAGTTTTCAGATGTCATTTAACCATGTGAGCGTCATGCTGGGGCCGACGGTCGATCTGCTTGGCGTCCGCGAGGGCGGCGTCTATGTCGACGGCACGCTCGGCGGCGGCGGACACAGCGCGGAAATCCTGCGCCGGCTGAATGGGACAGGCCATCTCTACGGCATCGACCGAGACAACGACGCGCTCGCTGCGGCGACGGCGCGGCTGGGCGGCGCGGGCAATTTCACCGCGATCAAGGGCAATTTCCACGATGTCCGTGCGCTGCTGGAGGCGCAGGGCGTTTCGCAGATCGACGGCATGATGATCGACCTGGGCGTGAGCAGCTATCAGCTTGACACGGCGGAGCGCGGCTTTTCCTATCATGCCGACGCGCCGCTGGACATGCGCATGGATCAGGATCAGACGCTGACGGCGGCGGAGATCGTCAACACCTGGCCCAAGGAGGAACTCACGCGCATCCTGCGCGACTACGCGGAGGAGAAATGGGCCGCACGCATCGCAGAGATCATCCTCGAGCACAGGGCGAAGAAGCCCCTTGAGACGACCGGCGACCTCGTCGCCTGCGTCGACGCGGCTATTCCCAAAAAAGTCCGCCAGCAGGACAGCGGCCACAGCGCGCGCAGAACCTTCCAGGCGCTGCGCATCGCCGTCAACGACGAGCTCGACCCGCTGCGCCAGGCGCTGGAGGACATGGTCGATCTGCTTGCCCCGGGCGGGCATCTGGCCGTGCTGACCTTTCATTCGCTCGAGGACAGGATCGTCAAGCAGACCTTCCGGCGTCTGGCGAATCCCTGCACCTGCCCGCCGAAGATCCCGGTGTGCATCTGCGGGAAGAAGCCGGTCGTGCGCGTGCTCGGGGGCGGCGGCATCAAGCCGGACAGGGAAGAGATCGAGCAGAACCCGAGGTCGCGCAGCGCAATGCTTCGGGGCTGCGAAAAGCTGTGAGCGAGGAGGAACGGGCTATGCGGCGAAGGGACAGGGAGATCACGAATCTTGAAGAGATCGGGGCCATCATGGGCGAATGCCTGAACGCGACGATAGCCTTTGGCGGCGACGGCCCGTATGCCGTGCCGATGAGCTTTGGCTTTGAGCAAAAGGATGGGCAGTTCTGCCTGTATCTGCACTGTGCGGGGGAGGGCGAGAAGCTCAGGCGGATGGAGCAGGATCCGCGCGCGGCATTTTCCATGTACACACGCGAGACGCTTCGCCCAAGCGACAACCCTGCCGCCTGTACGATGGACTTTCTGAGCGTCTGCGGCAGCGGCGTGCTTGCGCGGCTTGAGGGCGAGGAGAAGCGCCACGGGCTCGACGTGCTGATGGCGCACTATCAGCCGGGGAAAGCGTTTGCCTATCCGGAGGCGGCGCTTGAGGCCGTGACCGTGCTGCGCCTTGACGTGCAGGCGATCAGCGGGAAGCGGCACGGCGGCGTATGACACTTTGCGGTGGAGCTGCTCAGGAGGGGGCAGCCTCTGCCGCTTTCTTTTGTGCGCCGGATGTGGTATAATCCAAAGGTAGTACCCATTGGGAGGAAAAGCACATGCCTCGTCTTTACGTCGTCGCCACGCCGATCGGCAACCTTTCCGACATCAGCCCGCGCGCGCTGGATATCCTCAGAAGCTGCGACCTGATCGCGGCGGAGGATACGCGCGTGACGCGCGCGCTGCTCAATCACTTTTCAATCGACACGCCCTGCGTCTCCAACCATCAGCACAACGAGGAGCAGCGCGCCGCGTCGCTGCCGCAGCGGATGATCGATGAGGACCTGACCGTCGCCGTCGTGACCGACGCGGGAACGCCCGCCATCAGCGACCCGGGCAGCGTGCTCGTGCGCGAGGCCGCGGCGCTGGGCATCGAGGTGCTGGCTGTGCCGGGGCCGACGGCCATGGCGAGCGCGCTCTCCGTCAGCGGGTTTGACACGCGCGAGTTCGCGTTCTACGGCTTCCTCCCGCGCCAGAAGAAGGAGCTGCGCGACAAGCTGACCGCCATGAAGCAGAGCGGCGTGCCCATCGCCGTCGTCCATGAATCGCCGCACCGCGTGATCGACCTCGTGCGCGCTGTCACAGAGACGCTGCCGGGCTGCCGCATCAGCGCGAGCTGCGACCTGACGAAGCTCTATGAAAAGACCATCCGAGGCACGGCGGAGGAGGTGCTCGAGCAGCTCCTCGCCAACGAGAAGGCCGAGAAGGGCGAATACTGCCTGGTGCTTGACATGAGCGGCGTTACGCTGGACGTGCCGCAGGCTGCGCCGGACGCGAGCCTGGAGGCGCAGCTTTTTGAGGCGCTGATGGATGGCTGCGACTGGCGCGAGGCGGGCGAGCGCCTGACTGCGCGCGGCGCGAAGCGAAACGACGTCTACCGCGCGCGCACAGCCGTGCAGCGCTTCCTTGAGGAGATGACCGGGGAGGATGAGACGGATGAATGAAGCAAACACGACGATCAAGGCGCTGATGGCGCGCAAGAGCGTGCGCGTCTTTGAGCAGGAGCCGATGCCGGAAGGCGACGTGCGCACGATCCTCGAGGCGGCTGTACAGGCCCCGACGGCCGGCAACATGACGCTCTGGACGGCCATCCGCGTGACCGATCCGCGCAAGAAGCAGGCGCTGGCCGACTCCTGCGACCATCAGCCGTTCATTGCGACGGCGCCGCTGGTGCTCGTCTTCTGCGCGGACTACAAGCGCTGGTTTGATCTCTTCGGGACGATCGGGGCGGATCAGCTCGGCGAGCCGCTGCGCCGCCCCGGCACGGGCGACTTCCTGCTCGCCGCCGTCGATACGGTCATCGCGGCGCATGCCGCCGTGGTCGCCGCGGATGCGCTGGGCTACGGCTCCTGCTACATCGGCGATATCCTCGAGAACTGCGAGACGCAGAAGGAGATTCTCGGTCTGCCGGCATACGTCAAGCCCGTGTGCATGGCCGTCATCGGCAAGCCGACCCAGCAGCAGCGCGAGCGCAAAAAGCCCCCGCGCTTCGCCGTCGATGACGTCGTCCATGAAAACAGCTATCGCGCCTGCGGGGCGGAGGGCATGCGCGCCATGCTTGAGGCGCGGCAGGGCCTCTCCGGCGAGGACTTTGACCGCTGGCTGCTGGCGTTCACCAAGCGCAAATGGAACTGCGATTTCAGCCGCGAGATGACGCGCTCCGGCGCACAGATGATCGAGGACTGGAACGAGGGAAAATGACCTGCGGATAAGCATGGGTGTGCCGCGAAGCGATCATGGGGTCAAGGGGCGAAGCCCCTTGACCCCATGATCCGTTTTTCTGCTGACAGAATTATTCCTCCGCATTCAGCGCGGGCTGCGCGGCCTGCGCCTCATCCTCGACGAGCTGCACGGATTCGACCGTGCCGTCGCCGGCGCGCAGCGTCACGAGCACGCAGGGGGACGGCAGCGTCTGCGTCACAGGCTGCGCATAGCAGCGCACGACGTAGCGCGCGATGCCGTCGGCGCTGGCGCGCTCGGCGTAAAGCGTCGGATAGGCGTAATGGGCGCCGGTCTCGCCGAGCTGCGCAAACGTATCGCTCGCCGCCTTCAGAGCGGCAGTCTGCGCGTCCGCAGCGGAGAGCTCGCCGGAGCGGGCCGTGCGCAGCGCGGCGCCCTCGTAGCGCCGGGAGAATTCCGCCTGATTCTCCTGCGACCAGGTGAAGGTGTACGGGCCGAGCTTGTCATACCAGGCCTGCACCTCGACGGATTCGCTGTTCAGGAAGGCCGGAACGGTCGCCAGTCTCGGCGTGGAAAAGCGCAGCACGTCGCCGCTCTGCGCGCCCAGCATGACCGTAAAGGAGCAGCCGTTGTCGTAGATGCTTCTCATGAGCACGGTCATCGATGGGGAGCCGTCTGCCTCTGCCGTCTCCGTCAGGCTGACGGTGTATTCATCAAAGGAGAAGACGCTCGTATCGCATTTCGCCTCGAAGCAGGCGCGCGCGGCAGCGATGGCCTCCGCTTCGCTGATCATGCTCTGCGGCCCGGGCTGCACGGTGGCAAGGGGCGCGGCCGTCGGCGCAGCGGTGACGACGCCCGGCGCGACGGTGACAGGCGTCGTCTTGGCGTTGCGGGCGTTGATTGCGAAGAGGGAGACCGGAATGGCGACCATGGCGACCAACGCCAGGGAGAAGACGAAGTCGAGCCGGCGATGCCTTCCGGCGCGGACGGGCGTCTCCTGCGGCGCCTCCTGCTCGCGCACGGCGCTCAATACGGCGCGCATGTCTCTCGCGTTGAAGCGCACGCCGGAGAGGCTCTCGTCGATGGCCTCGCGGCAGGATGTTTTGGATTTCATCGAGATCAGCCCCTTTCTAGGAAATGTCGGAGAGGGTTTCGTCGCTGAGCAGTCTGCGCAGCCTGGCCTGCGCCTGCTGGAGTCGTCGTGTCGCGGTGGCGGCGGAGATATCAAGCGCCTGCGCGCAGGTCTTGAGGCTCAGCCCCTGGTAGTAGTGCAGCAGCACGATCTCCTTGAGCTTGACCGGCAGCGCCGCGATGGCTTGGGTGATGGCGAGGCTGTCCTCGTGCCCGGGATAGACGCACAGCGGCAGCTCCTCGATCGCCTTGCGCCGGTCGATGTGGCGCATCCAGGAGGAGCGGAGCGTGTCCTTGCAGGTGTTGATGGCGATGCGCATGAGCCAGGAGCGCTCCGAGCGGATTTCGCCGCTGAGCAGCTGGTCGATATGGCCGTAGGCCTTGATAAAGGTCTCCTGCGACGCATCCTCCGCTGCGCTCAGGTCGCGCAGATAGACGCAGCACATGTGCTTGATGCTGTCGCCGTACTGCTCCATCAGGCGGATGAGCTCCGCCTCGCGCGCTTCTTCTGTATAGGCTGCCATCGCGCCTGTCACCTCCTCTGATGATAAGACGAAGGAAGCGTGGGAAAATTGCGGCAAAAGAAAATTTTTTTGCACCCCTTGGCGCCGGATCGCGCCGCGTGCGGGGAAAATGGAAATGATGATTGACTTCGACGTTTTTTCACAATCCTGCCCTTGTCATGACGCTTTGTGCTGGTTACAATACAAAGGTAAGGCGCAGCAAAGCGGGCTATGACCGCCGCTGCAGACGCTGGGCCAATCAAACAGCAAGATAAAGGCAGGTTATCATAATGGGCAAGGTCATCGGCATCGATCTGGGCACGACCAACAGCTGCGTCGCCGTCATGGAAAACGGTGAGCCGGTCGTCATCCCCAATTCAGAGGGCGGGCGCACGACCCCCTCCGTCGTGAGCTTTACCAAAAGCGGCGAGCGCGTCGTCGGCGAGGCGGCCAGGCGCCAGCAGGCCGCATTGGCGGATAGGACGGTCGTCTCCATCAAGCGCGAGATGGGCAAGGATACCCGCGTGAAGATCGACGGCAAGGGCTATACGCCGCAGGAGATCTCCGCGATCATCCTGCAGAAGCTGCGCCGGGACGCAGAGGCGTTTTTGGGCGAGCCCGTCTCGCAGGCGGTCATCACCGTGCCGGCCTACTTCACCGATGCCCAGCGCCAGGCGACCAAGGACGCGGGGCGCATCGCGGGGCTGGAGGTGCTGCGCATCATTAACGAGCCGACGGCGGCGGCGTTCGCCTACGGCCTTGATCACGGGCAGGCGCAGAAGATCCTCGTCTATGACCTGGGCGGCGGCACGTTCGACGTTTCGCTCATCGAGATCGGCGACGGCGTGATCGAGGTGCTCGCCACCAGCGGCGACAACCACCTGGGCGGCGACGACTTCGACGCCCGGCTGGCGGACTACCTCGTCTCCGAATTCAAGCGGACGGAGAAGGTCGACCTGACGCGCGACGCGGCGGCGATGCTGCGCGTGCGCGAGGCGGCGGAGAAGGCCAAGCGCGAGCTCTCCGGCCAGATGAGCACGCAGGTCATGCTGCCGTTCCTCGCGCAGGACAAGAACGGCCCGCATCACCTGGATGTGACCGTTACGCGCGCGCAGTTCGAGGGCATGACCCGCGACCTCGTGGAGCGCACCTGCGGCCCCGTCAACCAGGTGATGACCGACGCGGCGCTTGAGATGGGTCAGCTCTCGCAGGTGCTGCTCGTCGGCGGCAGCACGCGCATGCCCGCCGTGCAGGAGATGGTCAAAAAACTGACCGGCAGGACGCCGAGCAAGGCGATGAACCCGGACGAATGCGTCGCGATGGGCGCGGCGCTGCAGGGCGGCAAGCTCGCCGGGAGCAGCGCGGGTACGGGCATGACCGTCGCCTCCCCCGCGCAGGACATCATTCTCATGGACGTCACCCCGCTGTCGCTGTCCATCGAGACGGTCGGCGGCGTCGCGACGAAGATCATCGACCGCAACACGACCATCCCCGCCAGGCACAGCCAGATCTTCACGACCGCCGCGCCGTTCCAGACGGCGGTGGACATCAAGGTGCTCCAGGGCGAGCGCCACTTCGCCCGGGACAACAAGCTGCTGGGCAACTTCAGGCTCAAGGGTATCCGCCGCGCGATGGCGGGCGTGCCGCAGATCGAGGTGACATTCGAGATCGACGCGAACGGCATCGTCAAGGTGTCGGCCAAGGACCTAGGCACTGGAAACTCGCAGGAGATCACGATCTCCTCGACCACGAACATGAGCGAGGACGAGATCCGCCGCGCGATGGAGGACGCCAGGCGCTACGAGGCCTGGGACAGGGAGCGCAAGGACGCGCTCGCCGTGCGCAACGAGGGCGAGCGGCTTGTCTATGAGGCCGAGCAGGCGCTCTCCGCACACAAGGAGCTTGATAAGGACAGAAAACACCGGATCAAGGACGACGTCGCCGCGCTGCGCAAGGCCGTCAACCGGACGAAGCCGGAGGAGATCACCGGCGCACAGGCCGGGGAAATCAAAGCACTCATCGACGCGCTGCGCGCCGACGCAGGCGATATCCTCCCGCCGCGGCAGGAGGGCGAAAACTGAAGGACAAAGCAAACGCCGCTTCCCCCTTACGGGAAGCGGCGCATTTTGCGTCAAGGGATCAATAGAACAGGCTGGACGCCACATAGGGCAGAATCGCCGTCATCAGCAGCGCGCAGCAGGCCACAATCGCGATCACGCGAACCATCTTCTGCTTGCGCAGCTCGCGGGCGGTCTTCGTATTCTTAGAAGCCATTGGACTCAACCTCCCATAATTCTTTGCTTTATTATAGCACAACCTCCGGGGAACGCATAGAGTTTTTTTCCCCTGCCCAGTGAATTCGACAAAATTTCACATTCCGGCAGGGATCATGCGCCGCCATTCGTCCTGTAGACAGAGGATTCATTCAAAGCACAGTAGGTCGTGGGCGATGGGCATCTCAAAGAGCGCGGCGATGGCGGCGGGGTCGCGCGTCTGCGGAAGAATCCACATCAGCTTGGCGACGACGGCTTCGACGGTCATCGTCTGCGCCTGCAGAACGCCGGGCAGCCCTGCGGCGCGCGCGCCGACCTGGTAGACCGTCAGGTCGCTGCCCTCGTGGGGCACCTGCGTGGTGATGACGATGGGCTTGCCCGCGTCGCTCCAGGCGCGCACGGCGGCGAGAAAGTCCTCCTGCTCATAGCAAGGCAGGCCGCCCACGCCGAAGCTCTCGATGACCAGCGCATCGTAACGCTCAAGCAGCAGCAAAAGCACGTCCGGGTTCATGCCCGGGATCAGCCGGAGGACGAAGACCTGCGGGTCGAGCTGATCAAAGAATCGCGGCGCGCCCGTGGGCTTCTCCCCGCGGATGTAGTGCAGGATGCGCCCCTCGCGCAGCAGCGCGATGTCAGGATAATCGATCGAGGAGAAGGCGTTCATCGACTTGGTGCGCGTCTTGCGGGCGCGCGTGCCGGCAATGACGCGGCCGTCAAAGACGAGCAGAACGCCGAAGAGGGCGTCGTCCTGCGCGGCGAGGAAGGCGTCAAAGAGGTTGCGACGCGCGTCGGTATCCTCGGAATAGATCGACTTCTGGGAGCCCGTGAGCACGATGGGCTTGGCGCTGTCCTGGATCAGGTAGGAGAGCGCGGCGGCGGTGTAGGCCATCGTGTCCGTGCCGTGGGTGAGCACGAAGCCGTCGTAGCGGTCGTAATGCTCGCGGATGCAGGCTGCGATGGCGAGCCAGCAGGCGGGGGACATGTTCGTCGAGTCGATGTTCATGAGCTGCAGCGCGTCGATGCGGCAAAGCCCGCTGAGCGCGGGCACGCAGCGCAGTATGTCCGCGCCGGAGAGCTGCGGGGCGAGGCCGCCGCTGGTCGGTTGGCTGGCGATGGTGCCGCCGGTGGCGATCATCAGGATGGTCTTCATGCTTCATGGGCCCTTTCCGAAGAGATTCGCTTCCATTATACCACAGCCGGGCTGCGGGAAAAAGGCCTTTGACGGATGCGCGAAGGAATGCTATAATAGCGCAGGCTCTACGAAGCGGACGAGGAGGATCGCGATGAGGATACTGGTGTACAGCTTTCGTGATTTCGACGAGAAAGAGGCGTTTGACCAGCTCTGCGCGCAGGCGGGCATGGAATATGTGACCTGCCCCGACTATCCCTCGGTTCAAAACGCCGCGCTGGCGAAGGGCTGCGACGCTGTGAGCATCATCGTCTGCGACATGAACGAGGCGCTGCTCACGGCGCTGGCGGCGCAGGGCGTGCGCTATATCTGCACGCGCTCCATCGGCACGGAGCATGTCGATATGGCCGCTGCCCGCCGTTTGGGGCTGCGCGTGGCCAGCGCGGCGTATTCGCCCGACTCCGTGGCCAACTACGCGATCATGCTCATGCTCATGGCCTGCCGCAGGTTTCCCTATGTGCTCGAGCGCGCGCGGCTGCAGGACTTTTCGCTTCGCGGCAAGCGCGGACGCGAGCTCTCCAGCATGACGGTCGGCGTGATCGGCCTGGGGCGGATCGGGCGGACGGTGCTCAGGCACCTCTCCGGCTTCGGTTGCCGGCTGCTGGGGTATGATCCGATGCCCGCGCCGGCGGCACAGGGTCTTTGCGAGCAGGTCGACCTTGAGACGATCTACCGCGAGTGCGACGTGATCTCGCTGCATTGCCCCGCGACGAAGGACAACCACCACATGATCGACGGAGAGGCGCTTTTGGCGATGAAGCCGGGCGTGATCCTCGTCAACACGGCGCGCGGCGGGCTGATTGACACGATGGCGCTGATCGACGCGCTGGAGTCCGGCCAGGTCGGCGCGGCGGCGCTCGACGTGATCGAGAACGAATACGGCCTGTATTACATCAACCACACCGGCGAAGCGATGAACAACCGCGAGCTGGCGCTGCTCTCGTCCTTCCCCAACGTCATCGTCGCGCCGCACACCGCGTTTTACACGGATGTGTCCATCCGCGACATGGCGCGCTGCACCGTGGAGGCCTGCCAGGCCTTTACGCGCGGGGAGACGTATGCCTTTGAAGTGAAATAGGAGGAATGAACGATGAAGAAACTGTTGTGTGCGCTGCTGCTGTGCGCGTTGCTCTGGCCCTGCGCGGCGCTTGGCGACGGACCGCTGCTGCTGGTCGAGCTGCCGGAGGATGCCGTCTGTGTGGAGAACGTCGAGTTTGAGGACGGCGACTTTATCCAGAGCTACCAGCTCGCGGGCGGCTCGCAGGTGCAGCTGCTGCGCTATTCGAGCTTTGACATGACGCTCGAGGAGCTGGCCAAGAGCGACTGGCCCGACTGCGAGATCGCCCAGACGCTCGACATCCGCCACGTCGGCGGCTGCCCGGCCGGCGGACTGCGCCTGACGGGCGGGGAGGACGGGAGCCTCGCCGTGACGCTCGTGCTCGTGGACGCGGGCGCGTATACGCTGATCTTCAGCGCCGTCTGTCCGCAGAACGCGGACGCGCAGGCAGTGGAGACGATGCTCTCCACCCTGAACGTGCTGGAGATGGACGGCGGGGACGCCGAGGTGGGCTGATTTCCTCCGACAGGGAAAAGAAAATCACATTGTCAAGCAAAAACACTTGACAGCCTGCGCGCGAAAGCGTATAATGATCAGGCTGTCAAGTGTTTTCACTTTCGGGAGGTTGCTGTGGATCGCATCGAGACCGGCTGGCTGTATGACTTTTACGGCCCGCTGCTGACGACGCGTCAGAGGGCGCTGCTCTCGCTCTACTGCGAGGAGGATCTCTCCTTCGCGGAGATCGCGGCGCGGGAGGGTATCTCCCGCCAGGGCGTCTGCGATGCCGTGCACCGCGCGGCGCGCCAGCTTATGGGCTATGAGGCCCAGCTCGGGCTGCTCGCGCGCTACCGCAGGCTGACGCAGGGCCTCACAGAGAGCCTTGACATGCTCCGGGATGCGCCCGGGGAGCAGGCGCAGCGCGCGAGAGCGCTTCTTTCGCGGCTGCTTTCGGAAGAGGAGGAGTAAGATGGCCTTTGAGGGATTGACGCAGCGGCTGCAGCAGGCATTTGGCAAAATGCGCGGCAAGGGCAAGCTCACGCAGGAGGATGTCAAGCTCGTCATGCGCGAGGTTCGCATGGCGCTGCTGGAGGCGGACGTCAATTACAAGGTCGTCAAGGACTTCGTCAAGACCTGCACGGAGCGCTGCGTCGGGCAGGAGATTCTCGACAGCCTCAGCGCTCAGCAGCAGATCGTCAAGATCGTCAACGAGGAGCTCACGAGCCTGATGGGCGGCAGCAACGCCCGCTTGCAGTACAGCTCCTCGCCGGTTTCCGTGTTCATGCTCTGCGGCCTTCAGGGCGCGGGCAAGACGACGATGTCGGCCAAGCTGGCCGGCTGGCTCAAAAAGGACGGCAAGCGCCCGCTGCTCGTCGGCTGCGACATCTATCGCCCGGCCGCCATCAAGCAGCTGCAGGTCGTCGGCGGCCAGGTCGGCGTGCCGGTCTTTGAGCGCGGCACGCAGGATCCCGTGCAGACGGCGCGGGAGGCGGTCGAATTCGCCCGCAGCCATCAGCATGACGTTGTGATTCTGGATACCGCCGGCCGGCTGCATATCGACGAGGCGCTCATGGACGAGCTGCACAGGATCTGCCAGACCGTCAGGCCCTCCGAAATCCTGCTGACCATCGACGCGATGACCGGTCAGGACGCCGTCAACGTCGCCAGCGCCTTCAACGAGAAGCTGGAGATCACCGGCGTGATCCTCACCAAGCTCGACGGTGATACCCGCGGCGGCGCGGCGCTTTCTGTGCGCGCTGTGACGGGCAAGCCGATCAAGTTTGCGGGCACGGGCGAGAAGCTCGGCGACGTCGAGCCCTTCCATCCGGACCGCATGGCCTCCCGCATCCTCGGCATGGGCGACGTGATGACGCTCATCGAGAAGGCGCAGGAGAACATCGAGATCGACCCCGAGCAGGCGACCGACCTCGCCAAGCGCATGAAGAATGCGGACTTCACGCTCGACGATTTCCTCAGCCAGATGCAGCAGCTCAAGAAGATGGGCCCGCTTTCCGGCGTGCTCAAGATGCTGCCGGGCATGAGCAGCATCGGCGATATCGACATCCCCGAAGACGCGATGAAGAAGCCCGAGGCGATCATCCGCTCGATGACGCCCAGGGAGCGCCGCCACCCCGAAGTGCTCAACGCCAGCCGCCGCCGCCGCATCGCCGCGGGCAGCGGCACGACCGTACAGGACGTCAATCAGCTCATCCGCCAGTTCGAGGACGCGAAAAAGCAGATGAAGATGATGATGAATCAGTCCCGCGGCAAGCGCGGCCGCTTCCGTTTCCCGATGCGCTGATACCGATGCCGTCAATCCTAGAGATTGTGGTCATATAAATTTTTGTTCTTTGAATATCAGAGGAGGATATCACCATGGTCAAGATTCGTCTCAAGAGAATGGGCATGAAGAAGAAGCCGTTCTACCGCGTCGTCGTCGCCGACGAGCGCATGTCCCGCGATGGCCGTTTTGTCGACGAGATCGGCTACTACAACCCGGTTTCCAACCCTGTCGAGCTCAAGATTGACGCCGAGAAGGCCCAGCAGTGGATCAAGAACGGCGCTCAGCCGACCGATACCGTCCGCGCGCTGCTCAAGAAGTCCGGCGCGATCGCCTGATTGGCCGGATTGGGGCATTGCCCGGAAAGCTGAGGGCTGATAGATGGAAGAACTGGTTCGCTATATTGCCTCGACGCTCGTGGATCATCCCGAGCAGGTTCAGGTAAAGACCGTGGAAGGCCCGGAGTCGGTCATCATTGAGCTGAGCGTCGGGCCGGAGGACATGGGCAAGGTGATCGGCAAACAGGGCCGCATCGCCAAGTCCATCCGCTCCGTGGTCAAGGCGGCCACCGCCCGAAACGAGAAGCCCGTGTTCGTGGAGATCATGTAACGGATTTCCCCGCTGCGCCGGGCGCAAAGAGGGCAGGCTGCCCACTCAAGCGCATATCGGATGCCGCGCAGCGATGCGCGGCATCCGTGCATCCGCGCGAATTGTGACGAAAAGGGAAACGCATGCAGGCAGAATATATTCAGATTGGCGAGATTGTGAAGCCGCAGGGAATTCGCGGCGAGGTCAAGCTGCGCGCGATGACCAGCGACATGGGCCGCTACGCGCGGCTTGAAACTGTTTTTCTCGAGAAAAAGGGCGTCTATACCGAGACCAAAGTGCGCAAGGGGCGCGTCTACGACGGCTTCGCCTTTTTGCAGCTGGAGGGCGTTGACGACCGCAACGCCGCCGAGGCGCTTCGCGGCTGCGGCGTGTACGTCGACAGGGCGCACGCCATCGAGCTTGGCGAGGACGAGAACTTCGTCTGCGACCTCATCGGCCTGTCCGCCGTCGACACAATGGGCGCGCCGATCGGCCGGCTGACCGACGTGCTGACGCCCAACAGCGTCTGCGACGTCTACGTCTTTTCGACGCCGCGGGGCGAGATGATGATCCCGGCGCTGCGCCGCGTCGTCCGCTCGGTCGACGTTGAGGCGGGGACGATCGTGCTCGACGAGGCCGCTCTTGATGAGGTTGCCGTCTGGGAGGACGAGCCCGCGGAGCGCGACGAATGACTTTTTTCCCCGCGGCGGGAAGAAACGCCGCGCGTGATTCGTCAGATGATTGCCGGTGCGGCATGGAGGAAATCATGAAAAAAGGATGCTGTGCGCTGCTGGCGGCGGCGCTGCTCATGCTGGCGGCGGGCGCTTTGGCGCAGACGCTGCCCAGCGTGGAATGCTTTTCGCCCGGGCTGCTCGCGATGAGCGAGGCCGTCGCTTCCGGCGCGCCGGTGCATTTGGAGGCCTCGCTGGACGCGGACAGCGCGCTCTATGCGCGCGATTTGTCCGTGCTCTCGGCCATGCTCGACGGGACGACGATCGCCTGCGATAGCTCGCCAGACACCGACAGCCTGCGCATTGAGCGCCAGGACGAGACGCTCTTTTCGCTCGCCGTGACGCGCGGCGAGGATGCCGCTGCCGTCGCCATCGGCGATTCCGTCTTCCGCGTGGCGGACGAGCAGGCGCTGCTTTGTGCGCTCCTGGGCGACGAGGCGGGCGCGGGGGGCGCGTCCGCGATGATCGGCGCGCTTGCGCCGCTGACGGGCGCGGCGATTCTGGAGCGCGTGCCGCTCAGCAGCGTCGCGCAGTGGTTTGAATCGCTCGAAACGGGCGTGGCGCTTGATGGCGGCTTCGCCGTGACGCAGGCGTTCACCGTGGAGCGGACGATGTCCGACGACGGCACGCGCCTGACGCGCATCGACGTGACCGGCGCGCTCGCCCGGGAGGGGGAGACGCCCTGGACGCTCTCTGGCTGGCTCAGGCAGCCCGCGGGCCGTACGCCGAAGGACACCTTCGAGCTGACGCTCACGCAGGACGAGGACAACTACTTTGAGCTCGCCTACAGCAGCACGCGCCAGAGCAACGTCACCCGCAAGGACAAGGCGGGCGAAAACAAGGTGGATACGACGCTGAGGGCGGCCGGCGAGCTGGCCGGAAGCAAGATCTCCTCGCGGCTGACGGTCTGCCTGCGCAACAACTGGACGGCGGACGGCGAGAGCCTGACGGAAAAGGTCGTCGTCAATTCCACGCTGACGCATGAGGACAAGACGCCCGGCAGGCGGATGCAGCGGCTCAATCTCGTCGAGGCCAGCCTGCGCAACGCCATGCAGTTCACCACGTGGGAGGGCGATGATTCCTTCAGCGTGACGGACAGCGTGACATGCACCGTGGAGATGGACAGCAATACATTCCTCGAGGGCAGCGCCGCGCTGACGCTGACCGTGGGCGGGGAGGCGCTGCCCGGCGTCGGGCCGGCGCCGCAAAGCGAGGCCGCGCCTGAAGAAATCCAAAAGGCGGCGCAGGAGGCCGTCGCGAAGCTGGCGGCGAAGCTCTACGCGCAGCTCGGCGAGGACACGAAGGAAAAAATCGCCGCCGGGCTGCCCCAAAATGAGTAAGAATCGCGCAGATGAACCAAGATGAACTTGCGGTACCGAGAGGGAGGAACACGCATGAACAAAAAAACCAGGCTGACGGCGCTGCTGCTGAGCGTGCTGATGCTCGTGATGCCCGTGGTCTCGGTCGCGGAGGAAGCCGTCGGCTTCTCCGCGGGCGATCTGACCGGCACGGCGATTGCCGAAAGCTATGCGGCGGGCATGCAGCTCAACGTGAGCGCAGATTTTGCGGTCGAGCTGCAGGAGGACGTGACGGATGCGCGGGTGAAGGCGATGGCCTCCCTGCTTTCCAAGAGCACGCTGAACCTCTCCTTTTACGACGACTTCGGCACGGCCCGCATCCGCGCGGAGCTCGTGACGGACGGCGTGACGCTGGCGACGGCGGACGCGCTCGTCTTTGAGGATGGCTCCGCGCAGATCATGACGAGCCTGACGGGCAAGTATGTGATGACCGTGCCGGCCGGCGCGTTTGTGGGGCGGAGCATGGACGAGCTGCTGGGCATCAAGGTGGCGTCTGAGGAGTTTAATGCGCTGCCGATACAGGATCGCCTCAAGATCATGGCGGTCGACGCCAACTCGACCTTCCTCAACCTGCTGCTGGGCTGGGTGTCCTCGACGCAGCTGGAGACCGGCGAGCTTTATACCTTTGACAACGAGCCGATCGACGCGACGCCGACCCGCGACGCCGTGGCGCAGCGGATGATCGGCAAGATCAGCACCTACGACTTCATGTATTTCCTGTGGAACGTGGTTTCCTCGTTCCGCGACGATCAGGGGCCGCTGATCCAGGCGACGGCCGACATTTTGGCCGAGCTGGGCGTGACGCGCTATCAGGCGCGCCAGGTGATCGACGGTCTGCTGACCGAGGAGACGATCGATCCGGCGACGGACTTTGTGCAGACCTCTTGGAGCATTCAGGATGACGGCAGCCTCTGCGAGCTGGGCGACGTGCAATACTTCATGCGCAAGCTGGAGAAGAGCGTCGATAATCTCTCCTACCTGAGCACAGATCTGCCGATGGGCATGATCGTTAGCTATGACGACAACGGCCAGATGGTCGGCTTTGACGCGGATGTGCCGCTCATTACCGAGGGCTGGCCCTTTGAAGGCAATTTTGAGTATTCGATCAAGACGGACGAGAACGCGCAGCGGCTGCATACCTCCCACGGCGAGCTGCAGGTCAGCGAGGAGGATCGCCTGGTCGGCGATCTGGATATCCAGTTCGGTCAGGATATCGGCGGCGTGAAGCAGAGCGGCTTCAGCGGCACGCTCGACCTGGTCGGCGAGGACGGCGATGCGAAGGGCATCGGCATCAGCGCCGGCCTGACCAGCCAGGTGGAGGCCGGCGAGGCGGGCGAGAGCATGGAGGCCTTTGAGGGCGCGTTGGCCGTCAGCTGTCATGGCGAGGGCGAGGACGTGCTGACCGCGGCGATGAGCGGCGAGACGGTGCTGACTGACGATGCGCTCACGCTCAGCGCGAATGCTTCCCTGCAGGCTGCCGGGCTGGCCGATATGCAGATCAACCTGACGATGGAGCAGAGCGAGTTCGATGAGGCCGTCTTCGAGGGCGGCGTGGCCGTCGACGTGACGAATCTGACCGATGAGGAGCTTGGCATGCTCAAGAGCGAGATTGCGCTTCAGGCGGCGAAGGTTTCGCTGGGGCTGATCATGCATCCGGGCGTGTTGGCCGATCTGATGACGATCATCGGCCAGTGAGAACGAGATCAAAAAAGGGTGTGGTACCGATGGATTACGCTGCAAGGCTGCAACAGGAGACCATACTGAAGATGTGCGAGCTGGGCGCGGATGTGCTCGCCTCGCCGAAGGTACAGGCGCTGCGGGGATTCACGCATCATGGCAGGGTGACGCGCTATGAGCACAGCCTTTCGGTGTGCTATATCGCCCTGCGCATCGCCGGGCGGCTTCGCCTGCGCGTGGACGAGCGGAGCATGGTGCGCGGCGCGCTGCTGCACGATTACTTCCTCTACGACTGGCACGATCCGGGTCGGCCGCATCTGATGCACGGGTTTACCCATCCGGGCGAGGCGCTGCGGGAGGCGGAGAGGGATTTCCCCCTCAACTGGATCGAGCGCGACGTGATCCACAGACACATGTTTCCGCTGACGCCGATTCCGCCGCAGACGCGAGAGGGATGGATTGTCTCCGTGGCGGACAAGATCAGCGCCGTGCTGGAGACCTTCGGCGTTCCGCAGGAGATGCGGGTCATCCGGCTGTGCCGGGCCGTGCGCTGAGCCGACACAATAAAAAGGAGCCGAAAGGTGCCTTTCAGCCTGCTGAGATAAGCAGATGTTTTTTCCTCCGCGATTCGTTTCTTCGAGGAAGGATGGAATGTTTTCTCTCCCCTTCGGGGAGAGAAAGCTCTTTTGTCGACAATTTGAAAGGAGCCGAAAGGCTCCTTTTTGTATGCGGATTGATCTCGCCCCGCTTCGCGCGGGACAAAGCGACGCAGGCGATGGCATCAGGCGCTCATGGGCCTGAGCGCGATGCCGGCGGCGGCGAGGGCCTCGCCGATGCGCTGCGTGAAGAGCAGCGCCTTCTCCCCATCGCCATGGACGCAGATCGAATCGGCGCTCAGGGAGACGTCCGTACCCTCGACGCTGCGCACCTTGCCCTCCGTGACCATGCGCACGACGCGGCGGATGGCCTCGTCCTCGTCGGTGATCATCGCGCCGGGCTGGCCGCGCGGGACGAGCGTGCCGTCGCCGCGGTAGCCGCGGTCGGCAAAGACCTCGCTTTTGCAGGGAAGGCCGATCGCCTGCGCCGCGGCGAGCATCTCGCTGCCGCTCAGACCGAGCAGGATGAGCCGGTCGTCAAACTCCGCGACGGCCTCCGCGATGGCGCGGGCGAGCGCGGCGTCCTTTGCCGCCATGTTGTACAGTGCGCCGTGCGGCTTGACGTGGCAAAGCGGCATCTGCGCCGCGCGGCAGAAGGCGGAGAGCGCGCCGAGCTGATAGAGCATGTAGGCCTTGGCTTCCCTAGGCGTGACGGCGATGCTGCGCCGGCCGAAGCCCATCAGATCCGGGAAGCCGGGATGCGCGCCGATGTGGACGCCGTTTTCCCGGCAGAGGGCGACGGTCCGCTGCATGACGAGCGGGTCGCCGGCGTGGCTGCCGCAGGCAACGTTCGCCGAGGTGATCAGCGGGATGACCTGCTCGTCCATGCCGATGGTGTAGGCGCCGAAGCTCTCGCCCAGGTCGCAGTTGAGATCCACGGTTTTCATCAGAAGGTTCCTCCTTGCGCAGGGCGTCAGAGCTTGAGCACGGCGTTGGGC
Source organism: Clostridiales bacterium (assembly GCA_004556985.1). Taxonomy (GTDB): domain Bacteria; phylum Bacillota; class Clostridia; order Christensenellales; family Aristaeellaceae; genus Ventricola. The sequence goes on from SFFC01000006.1 coordinate 28,383, forward strand.
ACGTCCGTGATGAACATGTGCCCGGGCGCGTGCGTGATGACAAACGGCGGGCGGGAATGCATGACGACCGCCTGGGGCGTCACGCCGCAGGGCCAGAAGACGGGCGTCTCTCCCTCGCGGATGGTCACGGCGTCGCCGTAGTCAGGATGGGCGAGGTCGGCGATGCCGATGGCCTCCGGGCAGCCGATGTGCACCGGCATGCCGTGGACGCGAGGCATCTGCGCCGTGATGGCGACGGCGGCGGGGACGAGCGCATGGGGGATGGGCCGCATGCTGACGACCATGTTGCCCGAGAAGACGCCGGCGCTCTGGCATGGGATGTTCGTGTTGTACATCGGCACGTTGACGCCCTCCTCGATCTGCCGCACGGGGACGCCTGCCTCGAGCAGGTCGCTTTCAAAGGAGAAGCTGCAGCCGATGAGGAAGCTCACGAGCTGGCGCGAGGGATCGTCAAAATACGCGGAGACGTCGGTCGTCTCCCTCATCAGCACGCCGTTTTCGTAGATGCGGTATTTGGGAATGTCGCGCGCGATGTCGCTGCCCGCGCCGAACTGCGCAAACGTCCGGCTGCCGGCGTCGGCAACCTCGAGCAGCGGACAGGCCTTGGGATTGCGCTGGCAGAACAGCAGAAAGTCCCAGGCCAGCTCCTTGGGCAGCACGACGAGGTTACCCTGTGCGTAGCCGGGGCACATGCCCGTCGTCGGGCAGGTGATGGCGCCTTCGCGGATGAGCGCGCGCGCCTCGGCCGGGGTCATGGTCTTCATGGCATTTGCTCCTTCATATAGCTCCATTTGCTGCGTTCAAGCCGGAGGGCCTGCATGCCCCCAGCCGGGGTCACAAAGCGGAAGGCGACGGGCGCGCCCGGGCGCGTCTGCGCGAGGGTGGGCAAGTCGCAGGGGAGGACGGTCGCGATCTTCGCGTAGCCGCCCGTGGTCTGATGGTCGGCGAGCATGACGATCGGCTGGCCGTTGGCGGAAATCTGCACCGAGCCCTCGACGATGCCGTCCGAGAGGATGTCCGAGCCGCGGAGGGAGGCGACCGTCGGGCCGCTCAGCCGCGCGGCCATGCGGCCGGAATCGGGCGAGACGGTGTAGACGCCGTGCGTGAACGTATGAAGCCCTTCCGCAGTAAAGGCTTCGTCCTGCGGGCCCGGCACGGCGCGCAGCAGCGGCAGCACGGCTTCGCCCAGAAAGCCCTGCGGGGTGCTCGGCCGCAGCAGCCAGGGCTTCTGTGCGATCGCGTCCGCGCCGCGCAAAAGCGCCGACAGGCGGCGCGCGGATGCGTCGCCCTGGTCGACGGGCAGCGTGTCGCCCGCGCGGAGCGCGCGGCCTTCGAGACCGCCGATGCGGGATTTCACGTCCGTGGCGCGGCTGCCAAGCACGGCGGGAACGTCAAAGCCGCCGCTGACAGCGAGATAGCCGCGCAGTCCGCTTGAAAATGCGCCGATCTCGAGCACGTCGCCCGCTTTCATCAAAAACGGCCTGTTCATCGGCACGCTCTGCCCGTTGATCGTGGGGACGGCCTGCGCACCTGTCAGTGCGGCGAGCATGGAGCGCTGCGCCCGAAGCGTCGCGCCCATGAGCGTCATCTCGAGCACGGCGGTATGCAGGCAGTCGGTATTGCCGCACAGCAGGTTGGCAAGCGCCATCGCGTATTTGTCGCAGGCGCCGCATTCCGGAAAGCCCTCCGCGGCGTGTCCCGTGCGCCCGACGTCCTGAACGGTGGAAAGCGCGCCCGGGGTGATGAGCTCGATCACGGCTGCTCCCCCCTCTCTCTGGCGGCGATGGACTCAAATTCCTCCGGCCCGATGGGGACGAAGCGGATCAGGTCGCCCGCCGCATAGGGCAGCGGCCGGCCGGGAACGAAGAGGCGCAGCGGTGTGCGCCCGATGAGCTGCCAGCCGCCCGGGGATTCCATCGGATAGATGCCCGTCTGCTGGCCGCCGATGCCGACGGACCCGGCGGGAATCCTCGTGCGCGGCGAGGCAAGGCGCGGCGTGAAGAGCCGCTCGTCGAGCCCACCCAGATACGGAAAGCCCGGCAGGAAGCCGAGCATGTAGATGCGGTACGGCCTGGCGCTGTGCAGAGCGATCACATCCTCCTGCGCCATCGCGGCGTGCTGCGCGACGAAGGGGAGATCCTCGCCGTATGCACCGCCGTAGCAGACGGGAATGTCGACAATCCGCCCGGCCTGCTGCGCCGAGGCGCTCAGCTCACTGCCAAGCGCCTTAAGCCGGCGGCAGAGCGCGTCGTAATCGGTCAGGAAGGGATCATAGCGGACGAGCAGCGACGCATAGGCCGGCACGCTCTCCGTCACGCCGGGAATCTGCGCGCGCAATACGGCCTCGCGCAGCGCGGCGACGCGCGCGCCGGTCTCCTCGCTGATCGCATCGCCCAGCACGGCGAGCACGCCGCTCACGCCGACGGGATGCAGCTCCATGGACTCCCTCCTTCCGGGGCAGGACGCCCGGTCTTATTCAAAGAAGCGTTTTTGCAGAACGGAGACAAACCACCTGTCCGAATTATGCGAAAAGCGCAGCGCATAGGCCGTGCACTGGCGCATGAGGCTGACGATGGCGGTGTTCATGCGCGTATCGAAGCCGTCGATGCCGGGCAGCAGCGAGCCGGTCATGTCGATCATGCCGCTGCGGGCGGCGACGCGCATGACCTCCGCCTCCATCTCCTCGCTGTGCAGGATGTCGATGTCACGCTTCAGGTATGCGAGCGCGGCCATCAGGCCATAGCAGCCCCAGTCGGAGCAGGTCGCCGTGATGATGCAGTCGGTCGAGGAGGCGGCGAGGATGCCGTGGCCGCAGCCGCAGGCGCATTCGCCGTGCGCCGTGTAGGGAACGTAGGCGCGGATGTGGTCGGCGATGGCGCCCATGCCGATCTCGTTGCCCAGGTCGCCGATGGCGACGGTCGGTACGCCCTGCGCGCGCAGGGCGGCCCAGAGGGCGTCGCTCTTCGCTTCAAGCGCGGTGACGTCCTGTCCGGCGGCGTTGTGGTAGATACCGGCGTCGTTGGCGCCCGGCGCTTCAATGGCGATGGCCGCTGCAGGCAGGCCGCCCTCGAGCAGGCGCTCCGCCTGCGCTTTGGCGAGCGAGGCGTCCTTTGTGAAGGCGCACACGCCCATGCTCATGGGCAGCGCGCGCACCGTTTCGATATCCTCGTAGATGTGCAGCCCGACGACGCTGGCGCACTTTTTGACGGCCTCCACGCAGTCCTGCGGGCAGACGATCACGGGCTTGGCGCCAAACGCCAGCACCAGCGCGCGGCACAGCAGCAGCGAGCTGACCATGCCGTCCATCTCCGGCACCTTGTGCGGCAGCAGGACGAAGCCGGTCAGGATGTAGACGAGGTCGCCCTCGCGCACGGAGCGGCACAGCAGCGCGGCGGCGCGCATCGTCAGCGGCTCGCCGGCAAACGCGCGGCTGCCCGCGTAGAGAATGCGGCAGACGCCGTAGCCGCGGGGATCCAGGGTCATCAGCATGTCGAGATTTTCGCCGATGTTTTGTCTTTCGAGTTCGTCACGCTGCATAGAGCCGCTCCCCTTCCGAAAAGAATTGGTCGCTGTGGATTTCAAAATGCAATTACGAAGACATTATACATGCATGAAAGACGGAAATCAAGCTGCAAATCAATAAAATATGAAATATTGATTTAATGAAAATCGAAATGCGCTTCAAGGGCTCCCTTCAGGCGAGGGGGATGCGGCCGGACAGATCAGCTCGGCGCGAGCGCCCTGCGCGTTTTGAAAGCGCGCCTCCCCGCCGTGCGCGCGAAGAATCCGAACGACGAGGCCAAGGCCGAGTATGTGCGGCGGACAGGGGATGCTCTCCCCGCGCAGCACGGCGAGCACGTCAGGCGGATAGCCCGCGCCGTCATCCCCGACGACGATGCGCAGCGCTTCCCGGCCGCCCCGAAGCACGCGCTGCGCGTGCACGAAGACGGCGCAGCCCGGCGGATTGTGGCGCGCGCCGTTGTATAGCAGGTTGTCGATGGCCCGGCGAAGCAGCGCCGCATCGGCCATTAGGACGAGCCGGCCGGCCGCCCCGTCGAGCTCCAGCGAGACGTCGCAGGCCTCGCCCGACGGGCTGTCGACAAAGGCGGCGACGGCTTCGCGCAGCAGGGCGCCCGCCTGTACGGGGGCAAGGCGAAGCGGCTGGGCGTCGTATTGAAGGCGCGAGGTCAGGTTGAGATCCCCGATCAGTGCGCGGATGCGTTCGGCCTGCGCGCGCATCTGCTGGGCCAGCCTGCGCTGGGCATCGGGAAGCGCAGCCTCGCGCTCAAGTGCCTCGGCGCCGCTCAGGATCACGGCGAGTGGCGTGCGGATGTCGTGGGAGACGCCGGCGATCCAGTCCGTGCGCGCGGCGTCGCGGCGGGCGATTTCCGCCTTCTGCGCGGCGATCAGCGCTCCGGCGCGGTTGAGCTGCCGGGCGAGATCGGCGGTCGCGCCCCGCTCCGGCAGACGGACGTCCCCGCCCCGGGCGAGCGCGTCGATCCCTTGGCCGATTGCGCGCAGCGAGCGCGCCGCCCGCCAGCCAAGAAACAGGCAGACGGCCAGAATCAGCGCCGCGTCGAGCAGGAGCAGCGGCACGAAGCCGGAGATCAGCGTGCCCAGCATATCGCTGTCCATGTAGAAGTTGAAGCGCGTGATGCTGCCCGGGGGCATGCCAAGGACGAGAAGGCCGAAGTCGTTGCGATAGACGAAGACAGGATAGTCATCAAGGTACCAGCGGGAGAGCGCGGCGACCTGGCCGACCGTGTAGGGATGGTCGAGCGACGCGGGAAGCTGCCAGCGCCAGAGCACGCTGCCGCCGGGATCCAGGAGCATGGCGAAGGCGCAGCCGCCCAGGCATTCTTCAACAGCGCCCGGCTCCGGCACGGGCAGGCCGTCCTCGCCCGGCATGAAGCGATCCGAAAAGCTGCGCAGGGGCAGCGTGCCCTGCTGCTGGGAGCGCAGGCCGTAGGAGAGGATGACACCGCCTAGAAGCGCGGCGTTGACCAGAAAGACGAGCAGCACGACGGCAAATGCCGCCGCGACGACCCGCCGGCAGAGGCTGGAGATGGTCCTCATGCGCGATCCTCCTTCATCAGGCGGTAGCCCAGCCCGCGCGCTGTCACGAGGAAGCGCGGATGGGAGGGATCCGCCTCGATCTTCTCCCGAAGGTGGCGGATGTGGACGTTCAGGCTGTTTTCATAGCCATAATAGCCCGCGCCCCAGACGGCCTCACAGAGCGCGTCGTAGGTGACGATACGCCCCCGGTTCTCGCAGAGACGGAGCAGCAGGGTGCGTTCGGTCGCCGTCAGCGCGACACGCCCCGACGGGCGCAGGACGCAGGCATCCGCGAGATCGACCGTGATTTCGCCCAGGCACAGCGGCGCTTCGCAGGCGGGCGCGGCGCGATAGGTTCGCCGCAGGATTGTCGCGATGCGCAAGAGCAGCTCCTGCGTCAGAAACGGCTTGGTCAGGTAGTCGTCCGCGCCCAGGCCAAGACCGTAGAGCCGGTCGGCATCCGCATCCCGCGCGGAGAGAAAGAGCACGGGGACGTCGGAGCGCGCGCGGAATTCGCCAAAGAGCGAGAAGCCGTCGCCGTCGGGAAGATTGATATCCAGCACGACGCAGTCGGGCGTCGTCCGGGCGAAGACCTCCCGTGCCTGAGCGGCCGTCTCCGCCGTGGTCAGATGGACATAGCCTGCTTCGCTGAGCGCGCGGACGATCAGCAAAAGCAGCGCCTGATGGTCATCCACCAGCAGAATATGCGCGTCCTGAATGCGATGCACGGGCGTTTCCTCCTTTTATGCTGTAAGTCCTTCTGCAAAGCTTTGGCCCCGGTCGTAAAGCGATGGGAGTCGCATCATTTTGTCGGTGATGCAACCGGCAGCATGCCGGTTTGAACCGGAATCGTCCTTTTCTGTGCAGAAAAGCGCAGCGAAGGACTGCGCTGTGATTATACCATACGGGCGGGGCGGAAAACGCCCGGCTGCGGCGAATTAAGGAAAGCTTAAGCGAGGAAAAAGCGGAGCGAAAGACGGGCGCGGTATGCTTTCCCTGCGGCGGGCAGAGGCCCCCGCGGAAAGGAGACATCCATGAACGCCATTGAAACGAAGGGGCTCACCAAGGTCTATGGCGAGCGGACGGTCGTCAGCGAACTTGGGCTGTGCGTGCCGGAGGGCTGCGTCTACGGCTTCATTGGCCCCAACGGCGCCGGAAAATCGACGACCCTCAAGATGCTGCTTGGTCTTGTGCATCCCACGCGCGGCAGCGTTCGTCTGCTGGGCCGGGAGATGAACGAGAAAAACCGGCTGGAGCTGCTGCGCCGGACGGGCTCGCTGATCGAGCTGCCGTCCTGCTATGCGCATCTGACGGCCCGGGAAAACCTGCAGATTCTCGCGTTGCTCAAGGGCATCAGCGAAAAGGAGATTGACCGCGCGCTTGAGAGGGTGGAGCTTGAAGGCGAGGCGCATCGTCGCGTGGGCCAGTTCTCGCTGGGCATGCGCCAGAGGCTGGGGATTGCGCAGGCGCTGCTCGGCCAGCCGAAGCTGCTGATCCTCGACGAGCCGACCAACGGGCTCGACCCGGAGGGGATCCGCAGGATGCGCGCGATGATCCGCGCCCTGCCCGAAGCCTGCGGCGCGACGGTTGTCCTCTCCAGCCATCTGCTTGGCGAGCTCGAGCAGATGGTCGATCACGTCGGTATCCTTGACAAGGGGTGCTTGCTCTGGCAGGGGCCGCTCGAACGCCTGATGGCGGAGCGCGGCGGCGAGGTTGTGGTCACGCGTCGGGCGCGGACGCTTGAGGAGATCTTCCTGGATCTCGTGCATGAGCGGGAGGGGGCGGAGAAGCCATGCTGACCGCTATCCGCGCGGAGCGCATCAAGGCGCGCCGGCAGCATGACCTGCCGCTGGCGTCGGGCATCGCGCTTTCCGTCCTGCTTTGGGCCTCCAACATGGGCATGAGGACGGAGGATGCGCTGGCCTCCGGCTACGCCGCGCTGCTCTATGCGATCCCCGTGATGCATACGGCCGTCATGCCGCTGGGGATGGCTGCACTGGCCAGCCGGCTCTGGGACATGGAGACGAAGGGAAGAAGCTGCCGTCTCCTCTTCACGGCGCAGCGGCGGGGGCATCTGTTCGCCGCCAAGGCGCTGCGGCTGCTCGCGCTGGATGCGTGGATCGTGCTGCTGGAGGGCGTGGGATTCTTCGCGCTGGGCGCGCTCAGGGGCTTTACGCACCCGCCCGCTGCGGGGCAGGCCGCATGGCTGCTGCTGAGCACGTTCGCGGTCAACGCAATGCTGCTCTTTCTGCAGCTGCTGCTCGCCGTGCGCTCAGGCACGCAGCTGCTCCCGCTCTCGATGGGCATGGCGGGCAGTTTACTGGGCGTGTTCACGGCGTTCATGCCGCCGGCGCTGTGCTGCCTGATGCCCTGGAGCTACTATCTGCCGCTCTCGAACATGGCGATGGACTGGGATCGCGCGACGCGCATCTGCACGTTTGTTCCACGCACGCCCGGCATGTTGCCGCTGCTGCTGCCGGCCGTGCTGGGCGCGCTGTTTGCGGTGCTCGCCTGCCTGGAGATCGGGCAAAAGGAGGTGTAGGGCATGGTGCTTCGCTGCTTTCGGGCGGAGATGCGCAAGCTGCGCGGCTCCGTCGTCTGGCTGGTCTTCCTCGCCGTGCCCCTGATTTCGGCGATCTACGGAACGTTCAACTACCTGCAGAATCAGGACGTCCTCAGCGAGAGCTGGTACAGCCTCTTCACGCAGCACACGCTGTTTTACTCGATGTTCTTCTTTGCGCCGATGGTCGGCGTCTATGCGGGCTATCTGTGGCGGCTGGAGCACAGGGGCGGCAACTGGAATCTCATGATGGCAGCGCCGGTGCCGCGCTTTTCGGTCTTCGCGGCGAAGGGGCTGGCCGTTCTGGCCCTGGCGCTGCTGACGCAGTTGTGGGTCTTTGCGCTCTATGTGCTCTGTGGCAAGGCCTTCGCCCGCCTGCCTGGCTTCCCGCCGGCGGAGATTCTTTCGTGGTTTCTGCGCGGCGCGTGCGGCGCGCTGCCGGTCATCGAGCTGCAGCTGCTGCTCTCGATGGTCATCCGCTCGTTTGCCGCGCCGGTGCTCCTCGCGCTGGGCGGCGGTGTGGTGGGCATGCTTCTGTGCAGCCGGGACCTGGGGCTGATCTGGCCGTATGCGCTGATGCTGCTGGGCATGAATGCCAATAAGAGCGAAAATGTGCTTGCGGGCGGTCTTGGCGGGTATCTGATCGCCTGCGCAGGCTCCACGCTGCTCTTTGGCCTGCTCGCCGGCGCGCTGCTTCGGTGGCGGGACGTGCGCGCCTGAGCGCCGGATGGATCATGGATTGACATGCGCGCGCCGCCGCGTGGATCATGGCATCTTCGGCTACAGCGACGTGAAGGAGGACTATGTGCGCGCGGTTAGCGGCTGGTTCCGGGATCGCTTCGGCTGGGCGACGCAGCCGCAATGGCTGGTCAGGACGCCGGGCGTGGTCTATGCGCTGGCGATGGCCGTGCGCGCGCTGACGGAGCCGGGCGACGCCGTCCTCGTGACGCCGCCGGTCTACTATCCCTTCTTCAGCGTCGTGCGCGATAACGGGCGCAGGCTCGTGCAGAGCGTTCTTCGCGAGGAGAACGGGCACTACGAGATCGACTTTGCGGACTTCGAGGAGAAGATCGAGCGGGAGCAGGTGAAGCTCTTCCTGCTGTGCAGCCCGCACAACCCGGTTGGCCGGGTCTGGCGGGAGGACGAGCTGCGGCGCATCGGCGAAATCTGCAAGCGGCACGGCGTGTTCGTCGTCTCCGACGAGATCCACTGCGATTTCGCCTTTGAGGAGCATCCGCATCGCGTCTTCCTCGAGGTCAACCCGGAGCTGGCGGACAGCACGATCGTCTGCACGGCGCCGAGCAAGACCTTCAACCTCGCGGGCCTGCAGGTATCGAACATCTTCATCCCTGGCGAGCGCCCGCGCGCGGCCTTCTGCCGGGAGATCGACAGGACGGGCTATTCGCAGCTCAATGCGCTCGGTCTGGTCGCCTGTCAGGCGGCCTACGAGACGGGCGCGCCGTGGCTTGACGCCTGCCGGGCGACGCTTCGAGGCAATCTCGACTTTCTGCGCGCCTTCCTGAAGGAGCGGATTCCGCAAATCCGCCTGATCGAGCCGGAGGGGACGTACTTCGCCTGGCTCGACTGCTCGAAGCTGGGGCTTGACCGGCGGGCGCTTTGCGATCTGGTCGTGAGCCGAGCGAAGCTCTGGCTGGACGCGGGCGCTATCTTCGGCGGCGGGGCGGAGCAGTTCGAGCGCGTCGTGCTCGCCTGCCCGAGGCAGACGCTCGAGCGGGCACTCACGCAGCTCGCGGACGCGGTCGAGGGGCTGGGAAAGGCGAAGAAGGGCATATGAGCATAAAACAGGCTGACGAACGATCCCTTTCCCAAGCGGGAGGGAGCCGGTTCGTCAGCCCGTTGATATTCTGGAAGGATTGCGGCATGCCAGACGGGCGCTCAGCCCTGACCGACAGCCTCAAACGCTTCGCGCGGGGATTTGAGCCCGAAGAGCACGTCGATCAGCCCGTCGCCGAAGCGGTCGATCATCAAGAAGGGCATCAGCACGGCCAGCCGGGCGGCCTTCGCGTCAAGCGGCGCGTCGCCGACGTGATGATAGGTCTTGAAGCGGATGGTGCCGTCCGCCATGCTCATTTCAAAGTTGCCGTTGCGCATGTTGTAGTTGGCGCGGGTCAGGTATTCCGACACGGCCAGGCGGCAGTTTTCGTCCGCTGTCAGCGGCAGCGTCGTCAACGTGGAGAAGTTGTCCTCGCGCACGATGATGAGCATGGACACGCTTTGCAGGCGGCAGCGCAGCTTCATGCGAAGGGAGAAGATGCCCGTTTCCCCCTGGACTTCGAACGCGGTATGGTAGCCTGCGCCGTCGAGAACATCGCGCAGCTGGGAGACGAGTTCCTGCGAATAAGCCATCGTGTTAACCTCCTTGCCGCCTGCCGCGGCATGGGATCAGTATACCCGTTTTACCGGGTTCTGTCAATTTCCTGTATAAAATGATGGGAAAATAATGGCCTATTTCATAAACCGTCTAATTTGATTGAAGAATGAAAAGAAAATGGAATTTTTTACTTGACAGCTGCATGCGATTCGGCTATAATGCACACCATAGAAAACGGCCGTGAAGGAGACGAGTACCCCGCGTTTTCGACCAGGGAGGCGTGGCCATGGACTGAGAGCCGCGCGCAGAAACCCCGCGGGAGGAAAGAACACTCCGGAGCCGGTATGCCGAACACGTCGTGCAGGCATACCCGTCCATCCGCGTTAAGGATCAGAGTGGCTTGCCGGGTGATGGCCGCAGGCGGCAACTTGGGTGGTACCGCGGGGGTATCTTGTGCATTCCCGTCCCGAGCTTTTGGCTTGGGACGGTTTTTCTGTTTCAAGGCGCAGCCGTGCGGGCGGATGAAAAGAGGAAAGGAAGCGGACAACGATGAAGACGATGAGCGGAAAGACGCAGGCGCAGACGGGGCTTGACGCCGTGCTGGCGATGGAGGCGGGACAGAGGGCGAGCGTGCACGGCATCGTGCACACGCTGCGCGACCTGGGCGACGTGAGGTTCATGCTGCTGAGGATGCCGCAGGGCGCGCTGCAGTGCGTGCTTTCGGGCGACGGCTTTGCCGTGCGCGAGGGCGACGCCGTCATGGCGGAGGGCGAGGTGGCCCACGACGAACGCGCGCCGGGCGGCGCGGAGCTGCATGTGACGAAGCTCACCGTGCTCTCCCGCGCGGCGGAGCCGATGCCCGTGCCGATTGGCAAATACAAGATGAATCTCTCGATGGACACCGACCTGGCGCTGCGGTTTGTGACGCTGCGCAACCTGCGCAAGCGCGCGGTCTTCAAGATTCAGGAGGGCGTCGTGCGCGGCTTCCGCGAGGCGCTGCAGCGCGAGGGCTTCACGGAGATCCATTCCCCGAAGATCGTCGCGCAGAACGCCGAGGGCGGCGCAAACCTCTTCCGCATGGAATACTTCGGCCGGCGCGCCTATCTGGCGCAGAGCCCGCAGTTTTACAAGCAGGCGATGGTGCCGGTATACGAGCGCGTATTCGAGATCGGCCCGGTCTTCCGCGCGGAGAAGCACAACACGCAGCGCCACCTGAATGAGTATACCTCGATGGACTTTGAGATGGGCTTCATCGACAGCTTCGAGGACATCATGCAGATGGAGACGAAGGTGCTGCAAAACATCATGGCCGTGCTTAAAGCGGACTACGCGCCGCAGCTGCGGATGCTGGGCGTCACGCTGCCCGCGGTGGACAGCATCCCCGCCGTCCGCTTTGACGAGGCGAAGCGCATGGTCAGCGAGAAATACGGCCGGAAGATCCGCGATCCGTTCGATCTGGAGCCGGAGGAGGAGCAGCTGATCTCCCGCCTGTTCGCGGAGGACTACGGCAGCGAATTCGTGTTCGTCACGCACTATCCGAGCAAGAAGCGCCCGTTCTACGCGGCGGACGACCCGGAGGATCCGCGCTACACGCTCTCCTTCGACCTGCTCTTCCGCGGGCTGGAGGTCACGACCGGCGGCCAGCGCATCCACGACTATGGCGAGCAGGTGAACAAGCTCATCCGCAAGGGCATGGATCCGGAGGACTTTGCCGGCTACCTGATGATCCACAAGTACGGCACCTGCCCGCACGGCGGATTGGGCCTGGGCCTGGAGCGCCTGACGAGCAAGCTGGTCGGGGAGAACAACGTCCGCGAGGCCTGCCTCTTCCCGCGCGATCAGCAGCGCATCGAGCCGTGACCGGCGTGACGCCGGTTTCACTTCCGAAGCTGCTTTGAAAATCATGTCGGGCAGAGCGCACGAGGCCGGTACCGGGAACAGATTCAAACCATCCGCAGCACAGCGGAGAAAAGGAGAAAACCCATGGAAATCACCGATAAGCTGGTCGCCTATGTGGCGGAGCTGGCCCATCTCAAGCTCGATGGGGAGCAGCGCGCGCAGGCGGCTGCCGATCTGGCAAGGATGATCGGCTATGTCGACAAGCTCTCCGAGCTTGACACCGAGGGCGTGGAGCCGATGAGCCACGCCTTCCCCGTGACCAACGTGTTCAGGGAGGACGAGGTGCGAGACAGCATGGATCGCGAGCTCGTGCTCGCCAACGCCCCGGCGGCCAAGGACGGCTGCTTCCTGGTGCCCAAGACGGTCGAATGAGCGGAGGAGGAAAGCGCATGGAACTGTTCGAACTGACGGCGCTCGAGCTGGGCGCGGCGATCAAGCGGCGCGAAATCGGCGTCGAAGAGGCGGCGCGCGCCTGCCTTGACCGCATGAGCGCGCAGGAGGGCACGGTCAACGCGTTTGTAACCGTGACGGAAAAGGAAGCACTGGAGCGCGCGCGCGAGGTGCAGGCGCGCATCGACAGGGGCGAGCTGACGCATCCACTGGCCGGTGTGCCGATGGCGATCAAGGATCTGATCTCCACAAAGGGCGTGCGCACGACTTGCGCCTCGAAAATGCTTCAAAACTATGTGCCCGTGTTCGACGCGACGGTCGTGCAAAAGCTTGACGCGATCGGCGCGGTCTGCCTGGGCAAGACGAACATGGACGAATTCGCGATGGGCTCCTCGACGGAGAGCTCCTATTTCGGCGTGACGCGCAACCCGTGGGATCCCTCGCGCGTGCCGGGCGGCTCCTCGGGCGGCTCGGCGGCGGCGGTCGCGGCGCGCGAGGTCTTCTACGCGCTGGGCAGCGACACGGGCGGCTCGATCCGCCAGCCGGCGTCCTTTTGCGGCGTGACGGGCATCAAGCCGACCTATGGCGCGGTTTCGCGCTACGGCCTGCTGGCCTACGCCTCCTCGCTGGATCAGATCGGCCCGCTGACGATCGACGCGCTCGACGCCGCGGCCGTAACCCGCGCAATCATGGGCCGGGACGGGATGGACAGCACGTCCGTCGACGTGCCGCTGCCGGATATGCCGCGGGGGGACGATCTGACCGGGCTGCGCGTGGGTATCCCGGAGGATTACTTTGGCGAGGGCCTCAACGCGGATGTGCGCGCGCGCGTCCTGGACGCGGCGAAGGCGTTGGAGTCGATGGGCGCTGTGCTTGTGCCGGTCAAGATGCCGATGCTCGAGTACGCGATTCCGGCGTACTACGTGCTCGCCTGCGCGGAGGCTTCGAGCAACCTCTCCCGCTATGACGGCGTCAAATACGGCTTCCGACCGGAGAAATTCGAGGATCTGCACGACCTGTACACGACCGCGCGCAGCGAGGGCTTTGGCGCGGAGGTCAAGCGCCGCATCATGCTGGGCGCGTTTGCGCTCTCTTCGGGTTACTA
>SFFC01000075.1 GCA_004556985.1 Clostridiales bacterium
GCATCCTTCTTCTGTCTCTTCCATCCGTTTCCATTGGACACGCATCCGGGCGTGTCATTTTCGGACATCATGCAAACGCATCCGGGCGTTTCATTGATCCAATTTTAAAAACTTCCATGAACTTTCGTCCCGCCCGGGGGCTATTTTTCGTCGTTTTGCACAAAAAGATTTTTCCCGATTCGTCCGCTCTCGCCTGTATTTTGCCCAGGTGCTTTCGTGCTTTAGCGCTTTAAAGCGTTCCGGCTGTATTGAGCAGACGTCTGATGTTTGCGCGGTTTGAATTTTTTTACGGAGAGCAGATGAGGAGTGACGGAGGGGATGCGCTCACTTCGTGCAAAAGAAAAGAAGGGACGTCTGCGTGAGGCGTTCCTTCTATATGATATTGGGTTTCTTCTGAAGCCCTGTATGGCGGACACAACCCGTCTCATACTGTTCTCAAATCAAATCGAGCCTTCAACAAATTTCCCCGTCAGGTAACGCTTCGCTCCCTGACTGCCTTTAGGAAATGGCTTCGCCACCGGGGAAACGTTGGGCTGCCGCCCAAACCTGCCTGAGGGATTTCAGTCCGGGGAACTCGCATGGTCGCGCCGCGGCGCTCCCTGCGATTCCCGACGCTTCGTCTGCCTCTTTCCGCCATTGGCGGCAGGCAAGCGGCTCAGGCGCGCTTTTCTCTTCTCATCCTTCTGACGACGCAGGAGAGCGTGAAGTTGATCGCAAAATACACGAGGAAGGCAAAGCCGAAGAGCACAAACACGTCCGTGACGTGGATCGTGCCGCGGTTGAAGCGGTCGACCCAGGTGCCGTTATAGGCGTTCGCCTTGCTGATGATCAGCTTCGTGCAGCCCATCAGCTCAATCGTCACCAGGCTGGCCATATAGCTCGAGTCCTTGATCGTGCTGATCATCTGGGAGAGCAGCGTGGGAATGATGTTGCGGAAGGCCTGCGGCAGCACGATCAGCGTCATCGTCTGCAATGTACCAAAGCCCTGCGAGTAGGCCGCCTCGAACTGGCCGCGCGCGACGGAGTTGAGGCCGCCGCGTACGATCTCCGCCATGATCGCGGATTCAAACAGTGTGAGCGCGACGATCGCCTTGAACAGCGTCTTGACGGCGACGGTCGAGGTGAAGCCCAGCATCGTGGCAAAGCCCTTTGAGATCGCCGGCGCGGGGCACATGACGAAGCAGATGAACATCCAGAGCATCAGCGGCGTATTGCGGAAGAGCTCGATATAAAACGCCGCGAGCCTGCCCAGGATCCTCGAGGCGCCGCGCGTGCAGTAGTTTCGCACGAGCGCCAGCACGGCGCCGACGCCGACGCTGATGACGATGGCGATGAGGGAGATGCCCAGCGTGAAGAGCAGGCCCTTGAGCAGGTAGCTGATGACCTCCGGGTTTTTGAGGATGCCCAGGCTTCCCTGCAGATCGGTCATGAACGAATCCATTACGCCGTCGCCTCCTTTGCGCCTTCCGTCTCCTCCGGGGTGACGGTGATGCGGTCGCGCTCCTTGAGCCTGCGCTCCCAGCGCCCCGCCATCATCGACAGCGGATAGCAGACGCAGAAAAACATCAGTCCGCCGACAAGGTACGCCGGGCCGTAGGCGCCGCCTGTGCTCTCGCCCGTGACGAAGTTATAGGTCGTGGCGATGAGGTCCGCGCCGCCGATGATATACAGGCAGGAGGTGTTCTTGATGAGGTTGATCATCTGGTTGACCAGCGGCGGCAGGATGATCTTGATCGTCTGGGGCAGGATGACCAGGCGCATGGTATCGAAGTAGCCGAAGCCCTGCGAGCGCGCCGCGTCGAATTGGCCGAACGGGATCGACGTGATGCCCGCGCGCACGACCTCGCCGACGTAGGCGCCCGTATACAGGCCCAGCGAGATGAAGCCGATGACGACGACCTTGATCTTGACGCCCGAATACGCGAGCGCGTAATACAGGAAGCAGACCTGCAGAATCAGCGGGGTATTCTGAAAGAATTCCACATAGATCCGGGCGAAGATCTGGAGCGGCCGTTTGCCGCTGGTCGCCATCAGGCCCAGCGCAAAGCCGATCGCCAGCGCGATGATCAGGCCGACCACAGCGCTTTGAAGCGTGTTGAAAAAGCCGTTGAGGAAGGTGCCGCGGTATTGCCATACCGTCGCCCATGCCTTCGCGCTGAAGATTGTCTCCATATCGTCAACCCTCGATTCTGTCGTGATCCGGGCCGCCGTTGGCCCGCGCCGAAAAACGGGGCGCGCAGCTGCCGACTGCGCGCCCCCGGGATTCCCTGTCTGTTGCCGGGCAGCGGCTTACAGACCCCATTCCTCCACGAGGCCCGCGATGGTGCCGTCCTCGAGCCAGCCGGTGATCAGCTCTTCGATCTTGCCGGAGAGCTCGGAGCCCTTCTTGGTCGCCACGCCGTAGTCCTGCGGCGAGAAGGAGGCGTCGATGAAGCTGCGGCCGTCGGTCTTGTAGTTGGCCAGGATGCTCTTGTCGACGCAGAAGGCGTCCACGTCGCCCGCGTCGAGCGCCAGGGAGATCGCCGGATAGTCGTCAAACTCCTTGAAGGAGACGCCGCCGGCGAAGGTCGCGATTTCGAAAGCATCCGCGTCAAACGCGTCGATCACGCCGGCCTCGGCCATCGCGGTCGCCAGCGCCTTGGCGGAGGTGGAGCCGGTGGAAACGCCGACGGTCTTGCCCTTGAGGCCCGCGAGATCAGTGATGCCAGAGGCGTCCTCGACCAGCACAGTCACAGCGTCGGTGTAGTAGGGCGTGGAGAAGTCCCAGCTCTCCTTGCGCTCCGGCTTGATGGTGAAGGTCGCGATGACGCAGTCGAGCTCGTCGTTGTCCAGCATCTGGCCGCGGGTCGCCGCCGTCACGGTCGTGTATTCCACATCGTCATAGCCCAGCGCGTCGGCGATGAGCGCGCCCAGCTCGATTTCCATGCCGGAGTATTCGCCGGTCGTCTCGTCGAGATAGCCGAAGCCGTAAACGTCCTGCTTGACGCCGACGCGGAAGGTTCCGTCAGCGCCGGCAACGGCGCACAGGCCGAGCAGCATCAGAGCAGCCAGAGCGAGAGCAATCCACTTTTTCATAGGGTTTTCCTCCTTTTAATCAGTCGCTTTTATGAACAACCGCCGGCCTCCCCGCCGATGCTCCGTCGTCGGCTCCGCCCCGCGGTCATTGTCGTCCGCCTCTCAGCGCAGGATCTTCGAGAGGAACGCCCTGGTTCTCTCGTTCTCCGGGTTGGTGAAGAAGTGCTCCGGGGTGCCCTCCTCCAGAATGTGTCCGCCGTCGCAGAAGACGACCCGGTCGGCGACCTCCCGCGCAAAGCCCATCTCGTGCGTCACCACGACCATCGTGATGCTGTCGTGGCTCAGCTCGATCATGATGTCGAGAACCTCCTGCACCATCTCCGGGTCGAGCGCGGAGGTCGGCTCGTCAAAGTAGATGATCGGGTTTTTCATCGTCAGCGAGCGCGCGATCGCGATGCGCTGCTGCTGGCCGCCGGAGAGCGTCGTGGGATAGACGTTCGCCTTCTGCGCCAGCCCGACGCGCTTGAGGTTCGTCAGCGCGAGCTCCTGTGCCTCGGCCTTGTCCATCTTCTTGAGCCGGATGGGTGCAAGCGTCAGATTTTCCATGACCGTCAGGTGCGGGTAGAGGTTGAACTGCTGGAAGACCATCGAGGAATACTGCCGGTTGAGCTCCGCGCGCGTCTTGTGCGTCATGTGCTTGCCGTCGATGTAGACCTCGCCGCTGGTGACCTCCTCCAGGCCGTTCATGCAGCGGATCAGCGTGCTCTTGCCCGATCCGCTCGGACCGATGATGACCAGCTTCTCGCCCCGGGCGACGGTCAGGTCGATGCCCTTGAGCACCTCGAGATGGCCGAAGGATTTATGGACATTTTTCAGTTGAATCATCGCCGGAACACTCCTGTCCTATTCTTCAAAACGAAAGCCGCCGCATCCTCGCAGCCCCTTCGCTCCGCCAGTTTCTTCCCGATTGCCGTAGGGCAAGTATATCACAGCTTCGCCGCTTTTGCAAGTTTTATTTTTCAAAAATGCAAATCTTTCCCTTCATTTCCATATAACCCCCAAATTTCGGTCAGTCAGTCAGTCAATTCTTTCATCTCCTTGCCCGAATTTAATTCTTTTCCAATAAACAAAAAACGAAGAGCAGCGCTCTCCGTCTTTTGTATATCGTTCGTATATTCGTGAATATTTCCGCATATTTCGTCCCGATCAGGCGTCTGCGGGGCTTTTCGTCAGTGCATGCCGAACTGCGCCTCAATGTCCTCGGGCACCTCCCAGCCGATCTGCTCCGCCTCGGCTAGGTAGCGCTCAAGCAGCGTCTCCGGCCGTGCGGGCGCGCCGCAGTAGGGGCAGGGCGTCAGCTTTTTGAACGCGTCCAGCGTCAGGTCGCCGTAGGTAAAGTCTCCGGTCAGCGGCAGATACTGGCTCTTGACGCCGGAGCAGTTTGCGTCCAGGTGGTAGTTGCTCCCGCCGTTGGGGTTGCGATAGAGCGGCGTCTGCGCGTCCGGCGTCTCGGGCTCAAAGACCCTGCGCCCGGCGTCGTCCCAGATGAAGACCTTGGTCTTGAGCTCGAGGTTTTCCCAGAGCCAGGCCATGTTCTGCCCCTGCGCGTTCTTGCGCCGCTGAATGCGGATGCAGCCGTGGCTGGCCTTCTGACCGAGCATCGGCTCATAGGCGTCGTAGATCTTCGTGCCGTCGGCCGCCTTGTCGTAGAGCACCTCGTGCAGCAGCGTGCCGCCGTTGATGCGGATGGCATACGCGCCGATGGTTCGGCTGCCCGCCTGGAAATCGCCCACGCGGCTGACAGTGATGAACTCGCCCGCCGGCGTCTCGTTGTAGGGCTGGCTGGGGTTGTTGAGGCCGGTGGAGACGTCGAGCGTGCCGATGATCGCGCCCGCCTCGAAGATGTAGAGCTTCTGGCGCAGCTTGTCCACCAGCAGCGCGTATTTGTCCGAGGGCGTGACCTCAAAGAGCAGGCTCTTCTTGACGTAGCCCTGAATCAGCTGAGCGTCCAGGCTCTCCATGTAGGCGTTGTCCGTCTTCGTGCCGTCGTTGGAGTAGGCCTCGATGAGCACGTAGCCGTCGCCGTCCGCGTCCTCCTCCAGCACATGGACGCCCTGGCTCTGCCCATGCAGCTCGCCCGCGCAGTTCTGCTCATAGGGCGTGCGCGAGATCCCCGGCTCGTTGGTGGGATAGACGTGCTCCGTCTGCCCGACGTCGAACACCGTGATCGGCTGCATCATCAGCTCCCAGATCGCCTGCTGATGCGCGGGGTTCGTCAGGTCGTAGGCGTCGGGATCCATGTCCCAGAAGCTCGTTGCGACCGGCACGCCCGCCTCATCAAACGCGGCCGCCGCCGCGCCGGAATCCGCCTGCGCGGGGGCCGTCTCCTCCCAGGGCTCGGCCGCGTCCCATTGCACATCCTCCCAGGCAGGGGCATCCTCCAGCAGCAGCGCGCTCAGGTCGAGCCGCTCCTGCGCCGCCTGCGTCTCGTTCTCGAAGATGCGCAGCGAAATCCGCGCGCTCCCGCTCTCCTCGCCCCAGAAGTTGCGCATCTGCACCGCGACCAGATAGCTGCCCGTCGGCACAGCGCTTCCGTCTGGCAGCAAACCGTCCCATTCGATGCGCCCCGCGCCGGCCTCGACGGCCACGGCGCCCAGGTCGGCGACGAATTCGCCCGTCTCGCCGCTGAGCAGCTGCATGGCGAGCGTGCCGCCCTCGGTGAGGCTGAAGTCAAAGGACCAGCCCGGCTGGCCCGCGATGAGCTGCGCATCGCTGGCGAGCACGCCGCTGAGCACAGGCGCGGCCAACGCGCCGGCGCAGAGCGCCGTCAGCAGCAGGAAAACGGATAAAATGCGTCTGATCATGTTTCTCTCCATGGTTCATGCGGCGGCAAGTGGACGCCGCGGATAGAAAAGGGGCTGTAAAGGGTTTTCCCAGCCTCTTTACAGCCTCTCGTGTGCTTCTCAGCCCGGAAGATCCAGAATGTCGCCGGGGCCGACCGTGACCTCGGGGATCGGCGTCACCGAGGACTCCGTGTACAGCTTTTCCAGCGTCATCTTACCGGCGATGCCGTCGCTGTCAAGGCCGTAGTCCGACTGGAACTTCTTGACGGCGTTCATCGTGTTCGTGCCGAAGTTGCCGTCCGCCGCGCCGCTCAGGTAGCCCAGCTCCGTGAGCGCCTGCTGCAGCGTGACAACCTCGGGGCCCTGGTCGCCCTTGCGCAGCGTCTTGTAGGCCGGCGTCTGCGGTGCGGGGGTCGGCGTGATCTCGATCGCCGGCGTCGGGCTCGGCGTCACGCTGATCACCTGCGGGGTCGCGGTCTCGCCGAAGACGATGAAGTTCGCGCCCGGCGTCGCCTGTGCCTGCGGAACCGGCGTGCTCAGCGCTGCGGGGGCGCCGCCGCCGAACATCGAGCGGATGATCATCGCGATGATGATCACCAGGATGACGATCAGGCCGAAGGCGATGATCATGGGCGTCCTGTCCGCGCTCTTCTTCGCGCCGCGGCTGCCCTTGGTATAGGCCGGCTTTTTCGCCGTGCGCGCCCGGGAGGGCTCCGCCTGCGGGCGCTCCTGCGCGGCGCTGTGCGGCTCGGCCTGCGGCTTCACGCCGGCCAGATTGGCATAGCAAAGCGGACAGATGTTGGATCCGTCCGGAATCTTGTTATTGCAGTGGGGACAAAACATGGTCAGCCCTCCTCGTTAATCCTCTGGCAGTAGTATAAACCACAACGAAAGCACATTTCAAGGCTTTTGTCAAATTCCGCCCGGAAAAGCCCGTCCGCTGTGCTTCCTCCTATATATATGACGAATCCGGCAGGCTTCATGCTCCCGCGCCTGCTGAATTTCTCAGCCCTGCTGCGCCTTCTCCCCGCCCTTGTGCGCCCCGGCGAGCAGCCGGTTTGCGCTGATCGTGCAGACGGCGGCGGTCACGCCCGCGTGCAGCGCCTTTTCCTGCGGGGAATCGCTCCCGAGGCTCAGGTCGAGCCGCCCCTGCTCCAGCGCCCGCTCCAACTGATCGGCCTCCCGGGCAAAGCGCGTGTAGCCGCTCTGCACGCCCTGTGCGCACAGCAGCGCCAGCATTTTGGCGACGCTCTCCATGCTCAGTGCCTGCTTGAGCACGCCGATCATCATCAGCAGCGCCAGATGCTCGCGGTCGTATTTCTTGCCCACGGGCCGGGGAATCAGCTCCACCTTGACGTAGTTGTTGACCATCGACTTGGTGATCTCGCCCTTGGGCAGCGCCGGAGAGAACGTGCGCTCCATCAGCGTGATCACCTGATCCATATACAGCCCGATATCCGGGATCATCTCCCATTCGGGCAGGCGGATGCTCCGCACCTCTTCCTCCATACGCTCTCCTCCGCTGCGTCGGACGCCGGCGTTTTCCCGGGCCATACGATGCTTAATTTTTATATTATATCACCGCCCTTCTGCGCTGTCAAACCGCGCGCGCCGGGCGGATGCCCACGAAAAATCCCGCCGTTTTGTTGAATTTGTGTCTTTACAAACGCAAGGGGTTAGGATAGACTATCCCCGTAAAATGCGGCTGCGGATTTTTACGTGCCGGCCCCGCATACGCTGCTTCAAATGGATTGTACTCCGGCGGCTTCGTCCGCCGATCAAGGGAGGAAGATCAAGATGACCCTGAATGAACTTGCCATTGGCCAGTCCGCTGTCGTGCTGGATGTCGGCGGCGAGGGCGCCCTTCGCCAGCATTTTCTCGATATGGGCGTGATTCCCGGCGTGGAGATCACGCTGGTCAAATACGCGCCGATGGGCGACCCGATGGAGCTGCGCATCCACGGCTACGAGCTCACGCTGCGCGTGGACGACGCCCGCAAGATCGACGTCGGCCCGGCGCATGCGCACGTCCCGGAGCCTGCCGCCGATCCCTGCCGCCGCTCCTCCCCGCATCCGGGCCTGGGCGAGGGCGGCCGCTACCACGTCAAGGCCGACGAGCATCCCCTGCCCGAGGGCACGGTGCTGACCTTTGGCCTGGCGGGCAACCAGAACTGCGGCAAGACGACGCTCTTCAACCAGCTCACCGGCGCCAACCAGCACGTCGGCAACTTCCCCGGCGTGACCGTCGACCGCAAGGACGGTCAGATCCGCGGCCGCACGAACACGCTGGTGACCGACCTGCCGGGCATCTACTCGATGTCCCCGTACAGCAGCGAGGAGATCGTCACGCGCCAGTTCCTGCTCGAGGGCAAGCCGCGCGGCATCATCAATATCGTCGACGCGACCAACATCGAGCGCAACCTCTACCTGACCATGCAGCTTCTGGAGCTGGATGTGCCGATGGTGCTCGCGCTCAACATGATGGACGAGGTGCGCGAAAACGGCGGCTCCATCCGCGTCAACGACCTGGAGGCGCAGCTCGGCATCCCGGTCATCCCGATTTCCGCCGCCAAGAACGAGGGCATTGACGAGCTCGTCGACCATGCGCTCCACGTCGCGCAGTATCAGGAGCGCCCCGGCCGTCTGGACTTCTGCGACGCCGACGCCCACGGCGGCGCCGTCCACCGCTGCCTGCACGGCATCATGCATCTGATCGAGGATCACGCCCGCGCGGCGGGCATCCCCGTGCGCTTTGCCGCCAGCAAGCTGGCCGAGGGCGACCCGCTGATTCAGGAGCAGCTTCACCTCTCCGACAACGAAAAGGAAATGGTCGAGCATATCATCGTGCAGATGGAGGAGGAGCGCGGCCTCGACCGCGCCGCCGCCATTGCGGATATGCGCTTCCGCTTCATCGGGAAGATCTGCGACGCTGCCGTCGTCCGCCCGCGCGAGAGCCGCGAGCATGCCCGCAGCGAGCGCCTCGACCGCGTGCTCACGGGCAAATACACCGCCATCCCCGCGTTCATCGCAATCATGGGCCTCGTCTTCTTCCTGACCTTCAACGTCATCGGCAGCTTCCTCTCCGACCTGCTCGAGGCCGGCATCGGCGCGCTGACCGCCCTCGTCGACAGGCTGATGATCTCGGCGGGCATCAGCGGCGTCGTCCATTCGCTGGTTATCGACGGCATCTTCGGCGGCGTGGGCAGCGTGCTCAGCTTCCTGCCCTTTATCGTGACGCTCTTCTTCTTCCTCTCGCTGCTCGAGGACAGCGGCTACATGGCGCGCGTCGCCTTTGTCATGGATAAGCTCCTGCGCAAGATCGGCCTTTCCGGCCGCAGCATCGTGCCGATGCTCGTGGGCTTTGGCTGCACGGTGCCGGGCGTCATGGCCACGCGCACGCTGCCCTCCGAGCGCGACCGAAAGATGACCGTCCTGCTCACGCCGTTCATGAGCTGCACGGCCAAGCTGCCGATCTACGCGTTCTTCTCCGCCGTCTTCTTCCCCGACCACGTCGCCATCGTGATGATCGGTCTGTATGTGCTGGGCATCGTCTGCGGCATTCTGATGGCGCTGCTCCTGCGCAGCACGCTCTTTAAGGGCGAGCCCGTTCCCTTCGTCATGGAGCTGCCCAACTACCGCCTCCCGGGCGCCAAGAACGTCGCCCAGCTGCTCTGGGAGAAGGCCAAGGACTTCCTCCAGCGCGCGTTTACCGTCATCTTCGTCGCGACGATCGTCATCTGGTTCCTGCAGACGTTCGACGCCCACCTGAACGTCGTCAGCGACTCTCAGCAGAGCCTGCTCGCCCTGCTCGCCGGCCTGATCGCCCCCATCTTCGCGCCGCTGGGCTTCGGCGACTGGCGCATCGGCACGGCGCTGATCTCCGGCTTCATGGCCAAGGAGAGCGTCGTCTCCTCGCTCGCCATCCTCTTTGGCTCCACCGGCGCCATGCGCGCTGTGCTCACGCCGCTCTCCGCCGCCGCGCTGCTCGTCTTCAGCCTGCTCTACACGCCCTGCGTCGCCGCGATCTCCTCGATCAAGCGCGAGCTGGGCGGCAAGTGGGCCGTCGGCGTCGTCGTGACGCAGTGCGTCATCGCCTGGATCGCCGCCTTCCTCGTTCGGCTGATCGGCCTGCTGCTGGGGGTGGCGTGAATGAACCTTCCGACGCTCCTCGTCCTGCTCCTGCTGCTCGCGCTTCTCATTCTCGCCGTGCGGCACATCCGCAAAAAGAAGCTGCTCTTCTCCTGCGGCGGAGATTGCTCCTCCTGCCCCGGCGGCTGCGCCCGGCATGAGCCGCGCGCACGATGAGGCCATTCAAAGGATTCAAAAGGCCCGCTCTCCTGGCCCCAACCGGGGGCCTGGAGAGCGGGCCTTTGTTTTGCGGAAAAAAATCAGTCGTCCGACGCGGCAGCAGCCGTCGCCTTGGGCTGGATGTCGCCCGCGCGGGTCAGCGCGATGCGCGTGAGCATCGGGCCAACCAGCTCGTAGATCAGCACGCCGAAGAGCACGATGTTGCGCACGAGCATGCCGCCCTCGCCGAGCGTCTGCGCGACCGTTACGGACATGCCCAGCGCCACGCCGGCCTGCGGCAGCAGCGTGATGCCCAGATACTTCTGAATCGCCGGGTCGCAGTGCATGAACTTCGCACTGAGGCTCGCGCCAGCCCACTTGCCGATCGAGCGCGTGATGATGTAGGCCGCGCCGATGCCGACCGCCGCCGCGTTCAGGAAGACATTCAGCTCCAGCTCCGCGCCGCTGAGCACGAAGAAGAGGATGAACAGCGGCGCCGTCCAGCGATCCGTCTTGGCCATAATCTCCTCCGAGAAATCGCAGATGTTGCAAAAGACCGTGCCCAGCATCATGCACACCAGCAGCGAGGAGAAGCCGATCTTCACGCCGCCGACCTCGATCTCGATCATCGAGAGCGCGACCGTCATGATGACGAAGGTGATGGAGAGCGACAGGCGCTTGCTGTTGGATTTGAAATACTTCTCCGCCGCCGTGAAGATCGAGCCCATCACGAAGCCCAGCACGATGGAGAAGATGATCTCCAGGATCGGCTCGACGAGGATGCTCGTCATGTCGAAATTGCCGTTGTTAAGCGCCTTCGCCACGCCGAAGCTGACAGCGAAGACAATCAGGCCGACCGCGTCATCCAGCGCGACGATCGGCAGCAGCAGGTCGGTCAGCTTGCCCTTCGCCTTGTACTGGCGAACGACCATCAGCGTCGCGGCCGGGGCCGTCGCCGTGGCGATCGCGCCCAGCGTGATGGCGTCGGCCAGCGGCAGCGCGTCGCCCAGCACCGTAAAATGCAGCGCGATGAGCACGATATCGACCAGCAGCGCCGCGACCAGCGCCTGGAAGATGCCGATGACGGTCGCCTGCTTGCCCGTCTGGCGCAGCTGGGAAAGTCTAAACTCGTTGCCGATGGCGAAGGCGATAAAGCCGAGGGCCACGTCGTTAAACAGGCTGAGCGCCTTGACCTCCGCCAGGCTCGTAAAGCCGATGCCCGTCACGCCCAGCCGGCCCAGGCAGTACGGGCCGATGAGGATGCCCGCGATCAGATAGCCCGTCACGGCCGGCATCTTGAGCGGCTTGACAAAGCGCGAAATCAGCAGTCCCGCGCACAGCGCAATGGAAATGGAAAGCAGCGTCTCCATAGGGTTCCCCTTCTCTTCCGTCAGTTGATGCTTTGGTTTGTTCTGCGCGCCGGAAGCCCCGGCGCAACGTGTATTATACCACCGCGCTTTTCGGGCGAACAGGCCGAAAAACGACGGAGATTCTCCCTTTTTTCTGGCTAGTTTTTCTG
>SFFC01000210.1 GCA_004556985.1 Clostridiales bacterium
AAGCTCAAGGCGGCCAAGGGCGGCGATTACGACATCGTGCTCGCCAGCGACTACATGCTCAACACGACCCGCGAGGCCGGGCTGATGCAGAAGTTCGATGCGTCCATCGTCACCAACTACGGCAACCTGGACGAGAGCTTCACCCACCAGTACTTTGACCCGGACAACGAGTACGTCGTGCCCTACGTCAGCGGCATTCCGCTGATCGTCTACAACCCGGCGGAGGTCGATATCGACATCAAGGGCTTCAACGACCTGTGGAACCCCGCGCTTGCGGACTCCATCGGCCTCATCGACGACGCGCGCGTGACCATCGGCATGGTGCTGCTCTCTATGGGGCAAAGCATGAATACCACCGACGAGGCGGTGCTCGCCGAGGCGGCGGAGAAGCTGGACGCGCTGCGCGCGAACATCCATGTGCTCGAGTATGAGAACCTGCACAACTACCTCGTCTCCGGCGACATCGACGTGGCCTACACCTTCACGCCGTTCGTCGCACTGGCGCTGGATGCGAACCCCGATCTCAAGGTCGTCTGGCCGGAGGAGGGGCTGGGCTTCGGCATCGACGGCTGCTTCATCCCGGTGAACGCGCCGCACGCGAAGAATGCCAACCGCTTCCTCGAGTTCCTGCTGCGCCCGGAGATCGCCTCCATCTGCGCGCAGTGGCAGTACTACTGCAGCCCGAACGCGGCCGCGCAGGACGTCCTGCCCGACTGGTACAAGGAGAACCCGGTCTTCAGCGGCATCTATGACCGCATCGGCGACACGGAGTATGTGAAGAACCTCTCCAGCGCGGACGAGCAGAAGTTCCAGGACATCTGGACGAAGTTCAAGCTCAGCTTCTGACCGGCTGCGCCGGGGCGCTTCCGACCGGCTGCGCCGGGATGCAAGGCTCTGCGGACGAGTCCGCAGCTCTGCACGTCCCTGTGTCCGACCGGCTGCGATAAATCCCGCAGGCCGCTCCTGCCGCATAGTCTGTGACGGGAGCGGCTTTTCATTTTTCCCAAAGGAAGGGGCTGTCTGCATGTCTTGTCTGTTCATCCGCGGCGGCGTGGTGTTTGACCCGGAGCGGGAGCACCGCTTTCCCGGCGATGTGCTCATCCGCGGCGGCCGCATCGAGCGCGTGGAGCGCGCCGGGCGCATCACGCCGCCGCCGGATGCGCGCGTGCTGGACGCATCGGGCTGCTTCGTCTGCCCGGGCTTCATCGACCCGCACAGCCACATCGACGGCGAGCGCTACACGGCGACGCTCTCGCTGCTTCAGGGCATCACCACCACCGTCGGCGGCAACTGCGGCTTCTCCCCGCTCGATACGGCGGCGTTCCTCGCCCGCCAGAGCGGCTTCCCCATCCATCAGGCGGAGCTCATCGGCATGTGCGCGCTGCGCGAGGCTGTGGGCGTGCGCGAGCCGTTTGCCGCCGCCGACAGCGCGCAGATCGGGGAGATGGCGCGCCTGTGCCGCGATGCGCTCGCAAACGGCGCGGCGGGCGTATCGCTCGGCCCGGCCTACACGCCCGGCGCGTCGATGGCGGAGATGGAGGCGCTGTGCCGCGAGGCCGCCGCGATGGGCAGGCCCGCCGCCATCGACACGCGCATGTACTCGATGACCGACCTGCACTCCCTCGAGGAGGCGGTGGAGCTGGCCCGCGCGACGGGCTGCCGCATGGTCATCTCGCACTTCGTGTACCAGTACGGCGTGGGTGTGGAGTATCAGGCGCTGGCCATGCTCGAGGAGGCCCGCAACGAGGGGCTGGACGTGCACCTGGACAGCGGCATGTACAAGGACTGGTGCTCGACGGTCGGCTCGGCGCTCTTTGAGCCGGGCATGATGCGCGCCAACGGCATCGAGCTGTACCATCTGCGCGTCATCACGGGCGAGCACATCGGCGCGGTGCCGGACGCGGCGCTGCTTGAGCACCTGCGCAGGGAGCACCCGGAGGACGCGGTGGTCGTCAACACGGGCGATCAGGAGGCCGTCTACGCCATTGCGCGCTATCCGCTGACGATGATCTCCACCGACGCGGGGACGTACAAGCCGCGCGAGGGGCATCCGCAGATCGCCGGCAGCTTCCCGCGCTAC
>SFFC01000076.1 GCA_004556985.1 Clostridiales bacterium
TCCACGCGCACCATGCCGTCCACCGTGATCTGCAGATCGATGACGAAGTACTCGTAGGTCTTCTCGCCGACGGTCACCTGCGTCTTCGGGAAGAGCTGCGCCAGCTTCTCCTCAACCTGCGCGCGCTCCTCCTCGCCCATCGCGGCGAAGCGCTCCGCGACCTGCGCCGTCAGCGCTTCGGCCTCCTCGGAGAGCGTCACGTTCATCGACGCCAGTGCCGACTGCACGACGTCCTCAAGGCCGATCGACGCGAGCGTCACGAGCATCTGCTCCTGCGCCGGCAGGGTCTTGAGCTGCTCGTATTCCGTCTCGCTGAAGACCTCCTGCGCGCCGACGACCTCAACGGTCACCTCGCTGCCCTCGGCCTCCGCCTGGGCGATCGTATCCAGCAGCGTGCTGACCATCTCCGGCGCGGCCGTCGCCTCGGGCTCCGGCGTCGCGACGAACTCGACGTCGGCCTCCGGCTGCTTCACGGTCGTCCCGCCGCCATTGCCGCTGTTGCCGCCGCTGGGCGCCGGAGTCTTCACCGGGGCCGGGGTCGCGGTCGCCGCAGGCTCATCCGCAAGGCACTCGGTGCAATAACCGTTCTTAAACCAGTGCTCCTCGACGGTCGTGCTGTTCTTGACGAAGGTCTCGGTATCCCAGTTGAACCAGCCGCAGGTCGGGCACATCTTCACCGTCCAGAGCTCGTAGCTGGCGGTATGCGTCTTGCCGTCGCCGTTGTCCGTCCATTCGACGCTGTGCCAGATATCCCTGTCCTCCAGGGTCGGATGGGAACAAGTGTTGACATACCCGCAGTATTCGCAAGCGCCGCCGTCCTCCGTGTACTGGTGGTATTCGGACCAGGTCTTGACGCCGGTATCCTCGTCGCTGAGCCACGCGTCGCAGGCGCCGCAGACCCGTTCGATCGTGGTCATCGCGGTGATCGTGTGCGTCTTGCCGTCGCCGTTGTCCTTGAAGACCGCAGTATCATAGCGCCATCCGTCAGTCTCCACAACGCGCTGATGCGTGCAGGTGTTCTTTGCGTCGCAGACCCAGCAGATTCCCTCGCTGTCCCAACTGTGCTTCTGGGTTCGGGTCAGGCCGCTGGAGAGCACCTCTTCCTCCGTCCACATGTCGCAGTCCTCGCAATGCTGCTGCCTGACCGTGTCGTAGATCTCCGTATGTGTGCCGTCGCCATTGTCGGTGCCGCTCACGCTGCGCTCGTAGGTTAACGTACGCAGGTTCTCATGCGTGCAGATGTTCTTCGCGCCGCAGACCCAGCAGATCCCCTCGCTGTCCCAGTTGTGCTTCTGGGTCCGGATCAGGCCGCTGGAGAGCACCTCTTCCTCCATACACATGTCGCAGTCCTCGCAATGCTGCTGCCTGACCGTGTCGTAGATCTCCGTATGCGTGCCGTCGCCATTGTCGGTGCCGCTCACGCTGCGCTCGACGGTTATCGTCTCCACGTTTGCATGCGTGCAGGTGTTCTTCGCGCCGCAGACCCAGCAGATCCCCTCGCTGTCCCAGTTGTGATTCTGGGTTCGGGTCAGGCCGCTGGAGAGCACCTCTTCCTCCATCCACATGTCACAGTCCTTGCAATGCTGCTGCCTGACCGTGTCGTAGATCTCCGTATGTGTGCCGTCGCCATTGTCGGTGCCGCTCACGCTGCGGTCGTAGGTTATCGTCTCCACGTTTGCATGCGGGCAGACATACGTCCAGCCGCACTGGCTGCACGGATCCCCGTCGTGCTCCTCCGGCTCCTTGCCGCCGCCCACCTTGACCTCGCTGACATAGTCGCAGTCCGGGCAGGTGGTCACCTCATAGGTGTCGAAGTGGCGGATGTGGATCTCGTTCTGCTTCTCCGGGTTGTTCGGATCCAGATCGCAGTAGGTCGTCCGCTCTTCCGTCGTCACGACGGCGTTGCTATGCTGGCAGGGAGCCGTCCAGCCGCACTTGCTGCACGGATCCCCTTCGTGCTCCTCGTAGCCAACCAGGCCGATATCCGTGGTCTGATCGATCGTCTGGTAGCACGCCTGGCAGAGCTCGGTCGTCACAAAATCATACACATAGGCATGCGTGCCGTCGCCATGATCTTCATAGTCCCGGTAATTGATCTTCTGATAATCCATCACCGTGGTCTCATGCAGGCATTTCTCCGCCTCGCCGGGCGTCGCCTCCGTCGCCATGCCCATCGGGACACAGCAGCCCAGTACGATCATCAGCGCCATCAGGCTGGACAGCCAGATCTTCGCCCGTGCAGACGTCTTCCTCGTCTTCATTCCCTTTTCCTCCCGTGTTTCCCCTCGCCGGGTTTATCCTTTCCGTAAAACTGCACACAGGATATCATTTCTGTATGCAATTATTTTCCATTATATATCCGCGTCCTTCACACGTCAAGTTCTTTGCATAATTGAAACAAATTATTAACAAAACGTGTCTTCCTTTTTTCCGGCAGCGCGCCCTGCCCCGGATCGCCGCGCGCTTTCCGCAGAAGAAGCGGCGCGCCCGCCCCGGCCCGGGGGCAGGAAACGCGCCGCGTCTCTATGCGTCAGTCACAGGGATAGCAGTCCTCCCGCCTGTTGTCCGCGTGGACGGCCGCGCAGAGGCAGGCGACCGTCACCGTCAGCAGCAGGCCTGCCCAGAAAATGCCGTTCCATTCGTCGCGGGTCAGCCCGAGCGCCATCTGCCGGCTGACGCGCAGGGCGACGGCCTCGCCAAGCTGCGTCTGTCCGCCATCCGCGCTCCAGGCCAGGGACGCGCCCAGCACCTGCTCATTAAAATCCTGCGGCTCCTGCGCGACGACGCTCAGGCGGATCGTCTGCGTCGCGGCGCAGAGGCCGCCCTCCTCCTCGCGGGCCGCGTCGATGTGCAGAGTATAGACGAGCGAGCCGTCGGCCTGCGCCTTGGGCGCATCCGTCTGCGTCAGGCTGAGGGCCTGCGCGGCGGGCGCGCCGCCGTCATCGCCCGGCAAAACCGCGGCCAGCTCGCCCGGCGTCGCCTCGGTCTTCTCCCCGGCGAGCGTCAGCCCCTTGGGCAGCACGCAGGTCAGGCGCACGTCGGCGTCGGCCAGGCCCGTGTTGACGACCACGATACGCAGCTCCGTCGCCTCGCCCGCCTCCAGGCTGTCGGTTTCGGCGATCAGCTTCGCCGTCACCTGCGGCGCGCAAACCTGCACGCGCGGCAGCGCGATGCGCTCCCCGCCCACGCGCAGCGTGCCGGTCAGCAGGCGCATCGCGTCCCCGTCGCCGTCGAGCGCATCCGCGTCGACCGTGACCGGGAACTCGAGCGCGGCGAGGCTCGCCGCCGCCCCGGCCTCATCCATCTGCGCCGCCTGCGCGCAGACCTGACCGCTCACGCGGCTGCCCACGCGCGCAAAGCCCTCCGGCAGCGCGCCATCAAGCGTGACGCCCTCGGGCAGGATCAGCTCGACCGCCACGTCCTTGTCCGCCAGGCCCGCGTTGGTCACCTCGACGCGGTAGGCGAGCGCCTCGCCCGGACGGGCGCGGCCGTCGTCGCCGCCCAGGAGCACCGCCTGTGCGGAGACATCAGAGACGCAGAGCTCCAGCGCCGTGCGCGCGCGGTAGAAGCGTG
This sequence comes from Clostridiales bacterium, assembly GCA_004556985.1. Classification (GTDB taxonomy): domain Bacteria; phylum Bacillota; class Clostridia; order Christensenellales; family Aristaeellaceae; genus Ventricola. The sequence continues at coordinate 3,574 of SFFC01000076.1, forward strand.
TGCCCAGGCTCATCTCGGCCTCCAGCGTGACCTGCTCGCTCGCGCCGCCGGGCGCCAGCGCCAGCTCACGGGTAAACGTCGTGACCGAGGGCGTCAGCGTGCCCGCCGCGGCGTCAAGCGTCGCCGCCGGGATCACGGTCTGCCACGACGCCGGCTGCGCCATGCTCAGCCGCTGGGGCACATTCAGCTCGATCGTCACGGGCGTATCGACGGGGCGCGGGTTTTCGACCGTGAGGGTCAGCGCAAGGCTCTGCCCCTCCATCAGACGCGCCTCCCCGGTCGTCAGCGTGAGCGAAAGATCGCTGTCAAGCGCCAGGCCCGCCTGGCGGACGCCCTCGGCCAGCCCTTCCCCGACGCCCTCCTGAGCGGCCTCAAGCAGCTCGGGCAGCCCCTGCGCGCCCACGGCCGACGGCAGGATCGCCAGCAGCGCCGCAAGGATCATCATGCAACATTTTTTCACTGGGATCAACCTCCTTGTGCGCCTTACTTTGGCCGCTTTGGGAGGCATTTATGCGGTTTTGGCCGTCCTTAAGAAAACAGAAGCCCCGCCCTTCGGCGAAGCTCCTGCTCTCCTTTGCAATATGTCCCGGGCGCGGTTCAGGCCTGCGGCTCCCCGTCCCCGGTCTCCTCGACGAAGACCTCCTCGTTCTCCTCGACGATCTCCTCCTCGACCTCGAAGACGTCCTCCTCACCGTCGAGCACGAGGATATCCTCCTCGCGGGCGGTCTTCGCCTGCAGGATCAGCTCCTTCGTGTCGACATCCACCGCAAAGATGGTTTCCGGGGAGGCGGAATGCTCCTTGAGGTAGCGGGCGACGGCCGCCGCCTGCTTGCGGTTCATTTTGAAGACGAGCGCGCGATGCTCGCTGCGAACGATCTCTTCCATGTTGATTCTCTCCTTTTAATTGGTTTCAGGCTTTGCGAAGCCAACCCGTCTCAATCGTAGGCTGCTTCGCAGCCTGCTTTGAGACTGCGTTTTTTTGATTGATCGGGTACGATAGGGCTGCCGCCCGATGACCCGCCTGAGGGATTCCATCCCTCAGAATCCCTCCTTCGCTCCGCGCATGCAAAAGCAATTCGGAATGGCATCACGCCTTCGCCATGACCGCGGCAATTTCGGCGAGCTTCTCGCGGATGGGCAGCGCCTGCGGGCAGGCCTGCTCGCATTTGCCGCAGCGGCGGCAGTTGTCCGCACGCTCATCCGCCTCCATGTCCTTCCAGGTGGCCATGCGCTGGCGGTCGTTGGTGTACATCGCGTGCTCGTTCATCATGCGGAAGTTGCGCGGGATGTCGACGCCAAACGGGCAGGGCATGCAGTAGCGACAGCCCGTGCAGCCGACAAACGTGCGGCTTCTGATCGACTCGCGCACCTGGCGCACGATCTCCTGCTCCCTCTCGGAGAGCGGCTCGAACGTCTCAAACGTCGCGAGGTTGTCCTCCAGCTGCGCCTCGTCGGACATGCCCGAGAGGATGACGCGGCAGTTTTCGAGGCTCCCGACCCAGCGCATCGCCCAGGAGGCGACGGACTTGTCCGGCCGCGCCGCGCGCAGGGGCGCGGTGATCTCGTCGCTGAGCGTGGCGAGGCTGCCGCCCTTGACCGGCTCCATGATGATCAGTGGGACGCCCATGCGCGTCGCAAGCTCGTAGCCCTTCATACCGGCCTGCACATCGATATCCATATAGTTGAACTGGATCTGGCAGAAGTCCCAGTCCCGCGAGGTCAGGATGTGCTCAAACGCCTCGTAATTGTCGTGGAAAGAAAAGCCGAGATGGCGGATTCGCCCGGCCCTCTGCTGCTCGAGCAGGTAGTCGAGGATGCCCAGCCCGACCGTCTGGTCGTAGCGCGCGCCGGTCATCGCGTGCAGCAGGTAGAAGTCGAAATACTCCGTCTGCAGGGAGACGAGCTGGCCCTCGAAGATCTCCTTCGCCTTTTCAAGCGAATCGATCACCGCCATGGGCAGCTTGGTCGCCAGGTAGAAGCTCTCCCGGGGATAGCGCTTGAGCGCGCGGCCCAGGAACGCTTCGCTGGTATGGTTGTGGTAAAAATAGGCGGTATCGAAGTAGTTGACCCCGGCCTTGTAGGCCCTGTCGAGCATCGCCGCCGCGCGCGGCTCGTCGATGGCGCCCTCGGGCGTCGTCGGGAAGCGCATGCCGCCAAAGCCCAGCCTCGACGGCCTCGCGCCCAGCTTTTCAAGCGTCGTGTATTGCATCGTCGTCCCTCCCCGCCGCGGGCCTGTCCGCGGCGCGTTTTTTTCATGGATACTGGTATTGCATCGGTTTTGTCCATCATAGCACGTCCGCCGCGCGCGTGTCAACCGGCGCGCATAAAGCGCCGCCTCGCCGGGCAAACAAGAGGCTGGCAGTCTCTCTGCTCTGCAAATCTTTTGCAAAGCCCCGGCCTCGCCCGCAAAACCAGCGGGGTTTACAGTGCTTCGTCGGAAATGAGGCCGGCATCATGCCGGCAGAAAGGAGCCCCTCCATGAATCATGCAGAAAACCCCGGCAAGGCCGCGATCATCGGCTGCGGCCACGTCGGCGCCTCCATCGCCTTCAGCCTGATGCAGACGGCGCTGTTTTCCGAGCTCGTGCTCATCGACGCCGACGCGCGCCGCGCGCAGGGCGAGGCGATGGATCTCTCCCACGGCCTGCCCTACGCCGCGACGATGCGCATTCGCGCGGGCGATTACGGCGACGTCGGCGACTGCGCGCTCGTCATCGTGACCGCGGGCGCCAACCAGAGGGAGGGCGAGACGCGCCTTGACCTGATCGGCAAAAACCTGCGCATCCTCTCCTCCATCATCACCTCGCTGCGCGCGACGCCCTTTGCGGGCATCCTGCTGATCGTCTCCAACCCGGTCGACATCCTGACCTACGAGGCGCGGCGCCTGTCCGGCTATCCCGCCGCGCGGGTCATCGGCTCGGGCACGGTGCTTGACAGCGCGCGCCTCAAGCAGCTGCTGGGCGAGCAGCTGCGCGTGGACAGCCGCAGCGTACACGCGGTCGTCATCGGCGAGCACGGCGACAGCGAGCTGGCCGTGTTCAGCGGCGCGAACGTCTCGGGCATCGACCTTGCGCACTGCTTCGCGCTGCGCGGCCGGCCCGACTGCGCGCCGCTGCTGGCGCAGATCGAGGAAAATGTGCGCACGAGCGCCTACGCGATCATCGAGCGCAAGGGCGCGACCTATTACGGCATCGCGATGGCCGTCGCGCGCATCGCCGCCGCCATCGTGCGCGACGAGCACGCCGTGCTGCCCGTCTCCACGGCGCTCAGCGGCCAATACGGCCTGCGCTCTCTCGCGCTGAGCATCCCCTCCGTCGTCGGGCTGCAGGGCGTGGAGGCCGTGCTCGAGATTCCGCTGGATGCCGATGAGCGCCAGCGCCTGCTCGATTCCGCCGCGCAGCTGCGCGAGGTGCTTGACGGCCTCGAGACCACGCCCTTGTCCTGACGCACCGCCTGACCCGCGTTTTCTTTCCCATCAAGGAAGGAAAACGCCTTTTTTTCTTGAATCTCTTCTGGACAGGCATTGCCCGTGCACTGCGCGGGGCCCATTTCTTAGGCCTTTTCAGGAGGACGGTATGGATCATCAGGAAACGACAATTCTCCTCGTCGGCTACGGCTGGTTCCGCGGCATCCCGGAGGGGGAGATCAACAACGCCGAGGCGATCGCCCGCGCGCTCGACGGGGAATTTCTCTTTGCGCAGGACGGAAGCGGCGCGACCGGAAGGATTCACAGCCTGATCGCCCCCGTGACCTGGTCGGGCGCGTTCGCTCCGGTTGAGGAGGCGGCGCTCGCGCTGCGCCCGCAGATCATCCTCGCGCTGGGCACGGACGCGGCCTCGCCCGCGCTTCGCCCGGAGCCCTACGGGGTCAACTGGTGCGAGGGGCGCGACGCCCAGCCGGACAACCCCGGCGCGGAGACCGAGCGCAGCGGCGAGCTGATTCCCGGCGGCGAGCCGGTGCTGCGCGGCACGCTGCCCTTTGAGGCGATGACGCGCGCGATGCTTCGCGCGGGCATTCCCGCCTACATGGGCTCTCTGCTGGAGGGCGAGCCGGGCGCACGGCCCTGCGCCACGACCGGGCTCTACCTGTGCAACCTGATGGCCTACCGCCTCGCGCATTTCGCGAAAACCGCGCCCTTCCCGGTGCGCACGGGCTTCATGCATGTGCCCAACCAGCCCGCCTACGCCGCGGCGCGCCGCCTGAGGCGCCTTGAAACCGAGCCGGAGGCGCTCTCCCGGCCGATCTACGCCTCCATGACGCTTGCGCAGATGGTGGAGGGCGTGCGCGTCGCGCTGGGCGCTTGTTTTTCTTCAAATCATTCCGATTCAAGGAAAGGATGAATGCTCATGAACGATAGAATCGACGAGGTGCTTCCCCGTTTTGACACGCTGCCGCGCGCTTCGCTCGGCTTCTTCCCCACGCCGCTGCAGCGGCTCGACCGGCTGAGCGACAGGCTGGGCGTGAATCTGTACATCAAGCGCGACGACTTCACCGGCATGAGCCTCTTCGGCGGCAACAAGGTGCGCAAGCTCGAGTTTCTGCTGGGCGAGGCGAAGAAAAACGGCTGCGAATATGCGGTCACCTACGGCGCGACGCAGTCCAACCACGCGATGGAGACCGCGACGGCCTGCCGCCGTCTGGGCATGACGCCGATCCTCTACCTGACCGCCGTCGTCCCGCCCGATGATCAGGACGTGCGCGCGAATCTGCTGCTGGACCGGATGCTCGACGCGGAGATTCACATCGTGCCCATCGAGCCGGGCGAGACGGAGGCCGAGGCCGAGGCGCGCTCCTTCGTCATGGGCGCGGCCCGCGCGGCGGAGCTGACGCTCGGCGGCCGGCCCTGCATCGACATCCCGATGGGCGGCGCGGCCCCCATCGGCTCCGTGGGCTTTGCGCTGGGCTACATCGAGCTGGCGCAGCAGCTGGGCGCGCTGGGCGTAACCGCCGATTATCTCTTCCACTCCACCGGCACGGGCGGCACGCTCGCCGGCCTCGCCGCAGGGCGCAAGCTGCTCTACGACGGCACGAGGATCGTCTCCGTCTCCGCCAGCCCGAAGGACCCGGTCGCCTATCCGCGCAAGGTCGCCGAGCTGGGCAACGCCGTGCTGCGCATGCTGGGCAGCACGCTTTCACTCGACCCGGAGCTCGACCTTTGCGTCGACACGAGCTACTACCTGCCCGGCTACGAGCAGCCCAACGCCGCCGCGAGCGAGGCCATCCGCCTGCTCGCGCGCGAGGAGGGCCTGTTCCTCGACCCGGTCTACACCGGCAAGGCCTTCGCGGGCATGCTCGACTACATCCGCACGGGCCGCGTCGCGCAGGGCGACACCGTCGTCTTCTGGCATACCGGCGGCGCAACGGCGCTGTTCGCCGAGCGGGAGATTCTGGGGGATATCCTCTGAGCCCGACCGCACGGCAAAAGCCGCTCTGCCTCCCCATCCGGGAAGGAGAGCGGCCTTTTCATTGGATTCACAGCCTGCGCCGGGCTCATTCGCCGCGGTCAGGCCTGCGCCGGCTTTCCCGCCAGCTCATTGACCATCAGCGCGGCGAAGATCACGGCGAAGCCGGCGAGGATCTTCGGCGTCATCGGCTCGCCCAACAGCAGGCAGGAGAAGAGCGCGCCGAACACCGACTCAAGCGAAAGCAGGATCGCCGAATGCGACGCCGGGGCCATGCTCTGGCCGATGTTCTGCAGGCTCATCGCGATCGTCGTGGAGAAAATCGCCAGGTAGAGCAGCCCGCCGACGGAGCCGGCATTGAAATCGAACGGCTGCCCGCGCTCAAAGAGCAGCGCGTAGGCGAGGGCGTACAGCGCCGCGAAGCCGAACTGCAGCACGATCAGCGCGTAGACGTCCGTCTCCCGCTGGCAGCGCTCCACCGCAATCATATGCCCCGCAAAGAGCGCGCCGCACAGGAGCGTCAGCGCGTCGCCGACGTTCAGCCCGCCGATCTCGCCCTCCAGCGAGAGCAGGCCGATGCCCGCGAGCATCAGCCCCGCGGCGAAGTAGTTCGCTTTCCGCAGCCGCTGTCCGAAGAGCACCCGGCAGCCGAACGGCACCAGCAGCACATACACCGTCGTCAGGAAGGCATTCTTGCCCGCCGTCGTGAACTGCAGCCCGATCGTCTGCACGATATACGCGGCGGAGAGCAGCAGCCCGACCATCGCGCCGCGCGCGACATCCCCGCGCGTCATGCCGCGCAGGTGCTTTCGGAACGCGACGGCGGTCAGCAGCGTCGCAATCGCGTAGCGCATCGCGATGATCGCCGCCGGGGGAAAGCTGTCCAGCGTATTTTTGACGACGGCAAACGCGCTGCCCCAGATCAGGGCCGTGAGCAGCAGCAATCCGTCCGCAAAGAGCTCCTTTTTCGTCATGGATATCTCCATCCTTTGCATCCCATTGGCGCGATGGACGCGCATCGACGCCTATTCTACCACAAAACTGACACAAAGAAAAGCTTTACAGTCCTTCCTTTTAGGTGTATCATGGGTAAAAGGGCGAATAGGTTCTTTCGCCGCAGGCCCATGCCAAAGACGATCAGGCTTTTGAGACCATCCGCCGGCAAACCCGGCATCCCGCGCCCGGGGCCGGCGCTTTGCACGGGGGATTTCCCCTGCGGACAAAACGCAAGAAACAGGAAAGAAAGAGGAGAGCAAGCTCATGGATCACAATATTCCGACTCTGGTGCTCCCGGGCGACGAGCCCGAAAAGCAGGAGACCCCCGCGCAGGAGGCTCCTGTGGTGCAGGAGGCTCCTGTGGCCCAGGCCGCTCCTGCCGCGCAGGAAGCCCCTGTGGCGCAGGCCGCAGTGCAGGCCGCGCCCGCGCCCAAGGCCGAGGAGAAGGCCGAGCCCGTCGCTGCCGAGGACGACTCCCTGAATTTTGACAACCTCTCCGAGCAGGAGCAGGCCGCCGTGCTCGCCTTCGTCGAGCGCATCGACATCAGCGACAGCGAAACCGTGCTCAAATACGGCAACGCCGCGCAGATGAAGATCTCCCAGTTCTCCGACAAGATTCTGGAGGACGTCAAGACGAAGGATACCGGCGCGATCTCCGACATGCTGACCGATCTGGTCGCGGAGCTCAAGGGCTTCGACGTGGACGAGGGCAAGAAGAGCGGCCTCTTCGGGCTGTTCAAGAAGGCCGGCAACTCCATCACCCAGCTCAAGGCGAAGTTTGAGAAGGTTGAGCAGAACGTGACGGAGATCATCGCCACGCTGCAGGGCCATCAGAAGCAGCTCATCTCGGACGCGAAGATGCTCGACGAGCTCTACGCGCAGAATGAGCAGTACTACCACGAGCTGACGCTCTACATCATCGCCGGCGAGCTCAAGCTGCGCCGCCTGCGCGAGGAGGAGCTGCCGCCGCTGCTGGCCAAGGCGCAGGAAACCGCC
>SFFC01000211.1 GCA_004556985.1 Clostridiales bacterium
AGCACGCTCTCCGCGCAGGCGCACATGCATCTGGCCTCCAGCTACAAGCACACGCGGGAATGGGAAGCCGCCGCGGATTCCTGCCGGGAGATGATCGCCCGGGGAGAGGGCGGCACATGGCCCTACATCGAGCTCGCGAAGTATTACGAGCATATTGCAAAGGATATTCCGCAGGCGCTCGCCTGCGCACGGGGCGCACTGCGCTGTGCGCTGGGCAGTATGCCGCTCACAGGAATGGACGAGACGCAGACGGAGCCGATCCGGCGGAGGATCGCCCGCCTGCAGGAAAAGCAGAGAAAGGCTTACAATCTGGACAACGGGAGGAAGCAACCATGAGCTTTATGGGCAATATGGCCGGCAACAAGGCGCTGACCGCACACGGAAAGGGCGAATACGACAAGGCGCTCGAACTGTACAACGAGGCATACGAAAAGGGCATGGACAAGCCCCGCCTGCTGCGCGGATACAGCGTGCTGCTGATCCGCAAGGGCCAGTTTGACCGCGCGCTGGAGGTGCTCAAGAAGATGGAAAAGCTGCCAGGCCTTCAGCCGAAGGACAAGGCGGATATCCACATCAATTACGCCATCATCCTCTGGCAGAAGGGGCATCTTGACCGTGCGCTGGAGATCCTGATGGACGAATTCCGCCACATGAAGAATGGCACGATTTACAGCATCATCGGCTATCTCAAGATCGAGAAGGGGGATGCGGAGGACGCTTTGGCCTTCAATCAGGAGGCGCTTGAATACGACGAGACCGATCCGGTCTTCCTGGACAACCTCGGCCAGACGTATTATCGTCTGCTCGGGGACAAGGAGGCGGCCAGACCGTATTTTGACAAGGCCATCGCACTCAAGCCCAAGGCCATCGACACGAACTACTTCCTGGCGCTCTACGACATCGAGGCGGGAGACCTTGAGAAGGCTCGCGAGCGCCTGCACATCTCTCGCGAGGGCTTCTTCTCGCCGCTTAACTACGCCACGCCTGAGATGATCGACGAAAAGCTCCGTGAAATCGGCGGCTGAATGCGGCAAAACTGAATGACGGGATCTCCTCTTGAATCCAGGGGAGATCCCGCTTTTTGATGCTGTCAGCTTATTCCCCGCTCTGCGACCAGGCGGGGAGCAGGCTCCGCAGCCCGGCGAGCAGGCCGCCTGCGGCGGAGGCCGTCGTCCGCTGGGCAAGCTGAACGGCCTGATGGCCCTCCAACCAGACGCCCTGCTGGAGCAGCTCCTCGTGAATCGGAATCACGCGATAGGTATAGAGTACGCCTGGCAGCGCGGTATAGTCGCTGTAGGTCATGCTCTGGCCGGCGGATCCGAGCATTTCCGTCAGGATGACGGATTCGCCGACGGCGTCGCGCTGGATGCGGTATCGCGCGGCGGCTGCCGCCTTGAAGTGAAGCTCCGGGTAGCCGGCCGAATCGTGCGAGACGTAGAAGGAGGAGGGCGCAGGCGGCGCATTCCACAGATCGGAGACCGCATACGGCCGGTTGGATGTCGCGAAGACCTCGCTGAGGCGGTATTCCTTGGGCGTCGAGTCGCTGGCCAGCAGCACGGAGCCGCGGGTCGTCAGCGCGCGCTTGTCGATGGTCAGCCAGACGACTCCGTCCGGGGCAGTGAAATCCGGCTTGTCCCGATCGGCGTAGACCTGCTTGAGAAACGCGGCGGCGAGAGAGGCCGTGTTTTTGCCGCCCGTGATGCCGTTGGGAATCTTGTGCGAGGCATCCGTCTGGTCAAAGCCCATCCAGACGGTCACGGAGATTTCGCTGTTGTACGCCGCCATCCAGATATCCCGGTTGCCGCCGGTCATGGATACAGTGCCCGTCTTGCCGGCGACGGGCGTGTTGGCGGACAGCATCCGCGTGCCCGTGCCGTTTGTGACCACGGATTGCAGCATGGAGGTCATCAGGTACGCGTTCTGCTCGGAGATCACGCGCTTTCCTGCATCGTCGCGCTCGAAGAGCACCGTGCCGTCCGAGGCGACGATCCTGCGCACGCAGTGCGGCGCATGATACACGCCGCCATTGGCGTAGGGAACGTATGCTGCGGCAAG
>SFFC01000007.1 GCA_004556985.1 Clostridiales bacterium
ATTCAGGTACAGCGCGTCTATGACAGCTGCCTGCAGCAGGAGCAGCTCGACAACCAGCGGGTCACGCTCATCAGCTACGGACTCGTTCCCGGCTGCGGCTGCGGCGTGACCAATGACCAGGCTGCCGAGACGGTAAGCACCCAGCCCAACATGCCCATCACGTTTGAGAGCTGCCGCTCGACGACGACCGAGGGCACCATTCGCAATCTCTCTGTCGAGCGCCTGTGCGACCGGCCGTGCTTCGCCCGCGTGCGCGGACAGATCGATGTGCCCATCGACATCCTCTTCACCGACGCCACCTGCCGGGAGTACATCGGCCGCGGCCTGGTGACGGTCGACAAGGACGTCCTGCTCTCCATTCCGGATGAGTCCATCGTGCCCTACACCATCGAGGCGATGGTCTCCGCGATCTGCGTTTCCGGTACATACGTCGGCAATAACGTCTTTGCGCTTGAGGTCTGCGTGACCGTCGTCCTCAAGGTGCTGGCCAAGGTCGAGATTCTCGTCCCGAGCTACGGCTTCTGCGACGTGCCTCCCTGCGAGGAATTCGCGGATTCCGTCTGCGACGAGTTCTTCAGCCTGCCGCTCTTCCCGCAGGCCGTCTGCGACGACGATGCGCTCCGCGCTCGTAACGTCAGCTGCACCTGCGGAACGTACAGCAGCGCGACCGGCATCGGCTGTGGCGGGAATACCGGCGGATGCGGCTGCAGCCGGTAATCATCCGGCAGGGAAACGGTTGTCTGCAAAAGAAATATCTCCCCCTTTTGCAGGGGGAGATCGCATTTTTTGTTTTCTTCATCTCTGCCCAAACGATACAGAAGCAGGCGCATCCCGGTGTTCCGGCCAAAAAGGCTTTTATGCGCCGGCAGCCTTGTTCTGTGAATCCTTGCCGGGCTTTGGTCTGAGCACGTCAAAGGCGACGCTGTGCCTGTGGGACGATGCCGTCGGGTTGCGGCGCAGCACCTTTTCGGCGCGCCGCATCCTGCGAATCCGCTCATCGTGCAGCAGCGCAGTCTGCTCGTCGTACTTGCGCCGGGCATCCTCAATCTCCTTGCGCAGAAGCTCCGAATCCGGCAGATACGCGGCCACCTCGGCAAGGATTTTTTCAAAATTCGCAAAGCGCTGCCTGGCGCCCTCCTCCATGCCGATCCGCTTTTCCGCCATGAGCGCCTTGACCCGCTCGCGCGCTGCGGTGATATGCTCCACGCCGGCGGAAAGCTCCTCCTGCCTGGCGTCGACGCGCTCGGCAAAGGCGCGCACCATGTCGCCGATGCGGTTGCTGATGCTGTCCAGCCCGCCATGAAGCGCCTCCAGCTCCCTGGCATAGCGCTCCATCGACTCGAGCAGCCTGCGAAGGTCGAGAGCCTTGCGCACGGCGAATATCGTATCCACCACGCAGAACGCTGTCAGCACGCAGGCGGCGATCAACGCCACGTGCGGCGCAACCCGAAGCATGGTCGGCCGGAGCATCGGATGGACGACGCAGACGATCATCGCGGAAAAGACGGCCCACGTCGCCGCCGACATCGCGCAGATATGGCCGTTCAGGTTGAGCGGCTGATCCGAATAATCCCAGTAGCGGACATGGAACAGCGCCTCCATCGCCCAGCCCGTCACATATTCGACAACGGAGGCGACCACAGCGCCCACCAGCGCGACCAGGAGCACGCTTTCCTTCACAGGCACACAGCTCAGCAGCACGCTCAGCGCGCCAAAGCCGTAAATGGGCAGGATGGGCCCCGTCAAAAAACCGCGGTTGACGAAGCGCCTCTCCTTCACCAGATAGAGGCTCACCTCCCAGCACCAGCCCGCAAAGCTGTACAGATAAAAGACGAGCATCCATTGTCCGAGGCTGTATTCCTCAAGCAGCAGTGAACGGATTGATTCGAGCAACGCTTTCTTCCCCTTACCTTCCCGGTCATTCATGGTCTTCTCAGGATAACTGCTTCGCCCCTGCTTGTCAATATGCAGCCGCTGCGGGTCAAATCCTCGCCATGCTCTTCCATTTTCCTTGCCTGAACCGCCAGATGTAGATCACTGAACGGAACAGCCAGTCGACCAGCATGGCAAACCAGACGCCCAGCGCCCCATACTCCATGCGTACGCCGATCACATAGCTCAGCATCACGCGGAAGCCGACCATCGAGAGGATCGAGGAGACCATCGTGAACCGGACGTCGTTGGCTGCGCGCAGCGCGTTGGGCAGCGACAGGGCCAGCGGCCAGAGGATCATCGCAAAGCCATTGTGGATAAAGATGAGCTTGGTCGCCAGCTCGCGGGATGCATCGGAAAGCGTGTACAGATTCAGAATCAGCGGCAGGCCAGCCAGCAACGCGACGTTGACCACCGCGAGCATCGCATACTCAATCACCAGAAGCTTGCGCGTGTAGTAGCGAACCTGCTCGTTGTCATGCGCGCCGACACAGCGCCCGACGACCGTCAGAATCGCCAGATTCATGGCCGCGCCGGCCAGCACACCGATGCCGTCCAGATTGTTGGCCACGGCGTTAGCGGCAATCTGCACCGTGCCGAATGTCGAAATCATGCTGACGACGACGATGCGCCCCAGCTCGAAGAGACCGTTCTCGATTCCGCTCGGGATGCCGATGTACAGGATCTGTCCAATGAGCATGCCCTGCGGCCTGAGCATCTCGCCGGGCACGATGAAAATCTGCCTGCGCCGATTGCAGGTCAGCACAAGCATCACCAGCGCCGCCATCATCCGGGAGAGCAGCGTGGAAATCGCCGCGCCGGCCACGCCCATGTGCAGCCCGAAGATCAGGATCGCGTTACCGGCCAGATTCATCAGGTTCATTCCCAGCGAAACGACGGTCGGCGTCCTCGAATCGTTCATCGAGCGGAACAGCGCGCCGCAGGAGTTGAACACCGCCAAGAACGGAAAGCTGAGCGCCGAAATCGTCAGGTAGGTCAGCGCAGCCGCCATGACGTCGGCCTCGATCTGCCCGAAGAGGATGGACAGCAGCGGCCGGCGGGTGAGCAGCGTCAGCGCCGTGATGATCAGCGCCGAAAGCAGCGTAACCAGCATGAGCTGGCTGCTCGCCTCGCAGGCCTTGTCCCGCTCCCGATGCCCCAGATACTGGGACGCAATGACCGCGCCGCCCGTGGCAATCGCCGCAAAGACAGCGTTGATCAGCATGTTGATCATATCCACCAGCGAAACGCCGGAGATTGCCGCCTCGCCGACCGAGGAGATCATCATCGTATCGACCATGCCGACCGTGCGCACAAGCACTTGATCGACCACCAGCGGCACGATCAGACGCCGCAGATCCCCGTTTGAAAACAGTCTTTCCCGCTTTTCGCTCATCATTCGCAAAGCCCTCCATGCCCGGCTCACACCCGCTGCTGCGTGAGAAGAAAAGCGGGCTGAGCCCGCTTTCATGCGTCGACCTATTATAATGCATAACCGTCTGCAAGGCAAGGTCGGATTTCACCAGTTTTATTCGCCGTTTCCTGTCAAACTCTGCGTCGCCTCGAAGCTGATCTCCCGCCCCAGCACGTAGCAGGTCACCCGGACCTGCCGGGAGAGCACATTCTGCGGGATGGTCGTGAGCACAGTCGCGGAAAGGTCTCCCCGGCTGCCGGATGCAAGCACATAGGCCCCCGGATCGGCGAGCTGGAGCACATCCTCCCCACCGCCGTCTGTCGAGGCGACAGGTACGACGTCGAGCGAAATCCATTCTGCCGGGAAGAAGCCCCTATTCATCAGGCGGACCGTGCAGGTCTCAAACCAGGCCTCCCCGGCAGCCAGGCCGCTCGTTTCGCCAAAAACCCGTCCCGAAAACGTCTCCTCATCCAACTGAGCGAGCAGCGCTTCAAACGCCTCCGGCACGTCGGAAGCCCGAACCCGGCTCACCGTCATCTGCTCCACCTGCGGCACAAGCGTGTTCATGCCGTAAAGCACGACGCACGCGCCGGCCACCGTCAAAAGCAGCGCGGCAATCGCCAGCACCTTCATCGCCCTGTTCATGTCAATCCTCCTGCTGCCCTTCCAGAATGGCGCTCATCTGATCGATCATCTCGGAATCCTTCATGCGGAACTTGAACACCACGCGCCGCGAGGCATCCATGTCGACGGTCACGCCGTCCGCCATATACACCGGGTCGGAATACGAGCGCCCGTTGGCCGTCAGAATGTCCTGAAGCACGAGCTTTTCCTCATCAGTCAGGCCCGTCATTTCCGCGCCCAGGCAGTAGGTCGCCACGGCCAGCGCACGCTCCTGGGAAAGCTCCCGCGCTTCTGGGAAAGCTCCAGGTTGTTCAGATAGTTGTCGGTCGTGTCCGTGTGCCCCTCGATGATGATCTCGCCGACATAGTCCGCGTTCTCCCCGCTCATCAGTGTGCGGACATAGACGGGAATAAATGCGTTGAGCAGCTCCTTGCCGCTCTGCTTGAGCTCGTTTTTTCCGCTGTCAAAGAGCACGGCGCCCGTGAAGGCGATCGCGCCCGTCTTCCTGTCCACCACGGCGTTGAGCCCCACGCTGCTCAGCTCGCTGCTCAACTCCTCGATGATCTGCGTCCGCAGGCCGATGAGCTTGTCGATCTGCGTCTGCTGAGCGGCCAGCAGCGCGGCCTGCTCCTCGATCTTGCTCTGCTGAAGGGAGAGGCTCTCCTGCGCAGCCGTGAGCGCGCTCCGGTTTTCGTCGAGCTCCTCCTGCTGCTCCTTGAGCATGAGCGTGGTCGTCGCCAGCAGCTCCTCCTTGTCCTTGAGCTGAGCCTCCTGGTCCAGCAGAATGCTCTGCTGCGTGGCGAGCTGCGCCTCCTGCGTCTGCAGCTCGATCGTCTTCTTCTGCTGCAGATCGATCAGCTGATAGACGGCGGCAAACAGGATCAGCGCAAACGTAAAGAGCATGCCCGCCATCATGTCGGAATAGGAGGTCCAGTAGCTGCCGTTGTCCCCGTTCCGTCTGAGCTTCTTTCCCGGACGCATGGGTTACTCCTTTCCCTTGCGGGCTGCGGCCTCCGCCGCTCCGCTGAGCTTCTCCATGTTCTTCTGCAGGCGCACAAGGGCGGTCACGAACTGATCGACCTGCTCCGCATAGCGCTCGCGACTCTGGCTGAGCAGCTGCGGCATGACCTGCGTCGTCTCGCGCATGCTGTTGAGCGTCTCGTTGAGCTCGCGGATGGAGGTCGTGATGCTCTCGTCAAACAGCGCGGTCGTGCGCGCGAGGTTGTCCTGCGTCTCCTTCGTAAAGGTTTCATAGGCGCCGGCCAGCGTCTGGGAGCCCTCGTGCATCTGCGCGACGACGCGGTCCATCTCCTTGGCCGTAGCGCGCGTCTGCTCCTGCGCGTTGGTCAGGAAGCGATCCGTCCAGACGGCATACTGCTGCGAGGCCGAGGCGAGCGCCGCCTGATACTCCTGCAGCTTGGAAAGATACATCGCCTGCTGGCCGCTGGTCTTGTTCATCGCCTCCAGCAGCTCGAGCGTCTTTCGGTTGGTCTCCTCCACATGGGTGCGGGAATCGTCCATATCCCGGACGTAGGCCTCAAAGTGCTCAAGCACGCCCTGGGACAGCTGATGCATGTTGATGACGTCCTGCGTCATCTGGGCGATCGCCTGCGAGGCCGCCCGCATCTCCTGCTGGGTCTTCTGCTGCTCCGTGCCAGTCTGCGCGAGCACCTGCCTCAGATGGTCGAATTCCTGCCCGAGCGCGACGTTCATGCGCTGAACAAAGACCTGCGCGATCCGGTCGACCCCCTCGACCTGCGCCTGCGTCGCCGCAAGGATGAAGTTGTCCATTGAGCGCTGAACAGGCAGCATGGCGCGCAGAATGCTCTGTTCCATCTGCACGGCCATCTTCTGGCTGACCTCCTCGACTGCCTGGCGGATATAGGCGGTCTGCTCCTGCTGCATGGCGAGCATCGCCGTATCCTCCGAGACGGGCTTGGGCATCGCATAGAGGCTGAACACCTCACAGAAGCGGTCGATCGCCTTCTGGCATTTGCTCAGGTAGTGGTTGTAGATCAGGTTAAAGCTGAGCGAGCCGATGACGCCGACGATCGAGGTCAGGAAGGCCGTGCTCATGCCGCCGATCAGTTTGTCCATCGCCGTGAGCAGGACGGAAGTGTCCGCCGCGGTGAGCGTAAGGCCGGAAAGACCCATCACCAGGCCCAGGAACGTGCCCAGAATGCCCAGGGAGGTCAGCAGACCAGGCGTGATCTCAGCCAGGCGCGTTCCTCCCGCGGCATAGATCACGGTGTCCTCGTTGATATACTGGGAGACGTCGCAGGATTCCCCGTGCGCGTCGCGCATTTCGGCGTTCTGCAGAAAGTCCGCCCAGGTTCCCTGCATCGCATCGCCCAGGAAATGCAGATCGTTCCAGGATTTCTTCTCCTTGCTCTGCTTGGCCTCCGAGATGACGGTGCGCGCCGCGCGGCGAAGGCGTCCGCCGGCGCGCACAAGCGGCAGCACGCAGCGCGCCAGTGCGCCGAGCCAGACGAGCAAAATGGCGAGATAGATCAATGTATCCAGAGAAAAGATGCCTTTGAGCAGCCTGAGCACGTCCATGTCCGCGACTCCTTTCGTTTCCGTATATCTTCAAGTCTTCTGTTGTTATTGTAACCGATTTAAGCCGATCTGTAAAGCAAAGGGGCCTTTCTGTCGGAATCTGTCTGTTTTTCGCCTATTGAATTTACTGAAAGCATGCGATCTTTTTTTGACTTTTTGCCGAAATCAGGAATTTATAAGAAAATATCGGTTCAACCCCTTGCGAAAACATAATGAAACGGGTAAAATATCCACGTTTATGATCCTGCGCTGACGGCATCGCCCCTCAGAGCTGTGAAATTCAATTTACAGGAGCAAGGCATATGACAAAGAAACGTACGATTGACCCCGCCATGATCGATTCTGTTGCGCAAAACATGTTTCATGTTCTGCCCTTGATTAAAAAGCGCCTTCTGCACATGGACCTGGTGCAGAAGGAACACGGAACGCCCCTTTCCCACGTTCAGGTGCTGGCGATGCTTCAGGATGTGGGCACGATGTCTGTCTCTGAAATCTCCCGTCGTCTTGGAATTGCAAAGCCCAATATCACCCCGCTTGTCGATCGGCTCTATGAGGGCGGCTATGTGGACAGACAGCACGATGAGAACGACCGCCGCGTCGTCAACATCGTCCTTCTCCCCGCCGGAGAGGAGAAGCTTGCCGCGATTCGTGCGACCATCGCCCGTCAGATTCAGGTGCAGTCGGAAAATCTCTCCGTTTCTGAGTTTCGCGAGCTGAGCGACGCCCTCTCCAGCGTCGTTCGGATTCTCTCCTCTCTGTAATCCGCTTTCTGCCGCTCCCGCTCAGGGAGCTTTTTTATATCCCTTTTGCCCTTTCGCCTGATCAGACCTGCTTTGCCACAAAAGGCGCGCGCAGGTCAGTCTGCTTAGTTGACGGTTTAAGCGTGCTCTTTCTTCCCCGTTTTCCCGGATATGTCCATTTTTTCGAGAAAAATCCCGGCCGTTGGGCCGGGATGCTGCTTTCAGCCCGCGGCCTTGGCGTCCTCGGGCTTTTTGTCCTTCCAGGGATGGAACGTCGGCACGACATCGGCGATAGCCTCAACCGCGCGCTCATCGTTGTCCTCGACGACCGCCTCCAGCCGGGACATCATGCGCTCGAACTGCGCGTCGTCCACCTTGTCCACGTTGGCGACAAAGATCTTCTTGTGCGCCGTCTTCGTCATCTTGTCACGCTCCGAATCCATGAGCAGCTCCTCGTAGAGCTTTTCGCCCGGGCGCAGGCCGATGATCTTGATGGGCATATCGACGTTGGGTTCATAGCCATAGGCGCGGATCAGCTTCTGCGCCAGATCCATGATGCGAACCGGCTCGCCCATGTCCAGCACGAAAATGGAGCCGGACTTCGCAATGCCGCCCGCCTGCAGCACGAGCTGCGCCGCCTCGGGGATCGTCATGAAATAGCGGGTGATGTCGGGATGCGTGACCGTCACTGGGCCACCCTTGCGGATCTGCGCCTCCATCAGCGGGATGACGCTGCCGTGGCTGCCCAGCACGTTGCCAAAGCGGACCGCCATGCACTTCATGTCCGTCTTCTCGCCGTAGCGCTGAATGAGCATCTCCGTGATGCGCTTGGTCGCGCCCATGACGTTCGTCGGGTTGACCGCCTTGTCCGTCGAGAGCTGGACGAGGCGCTCCACGCCGTGCGCGCTGGCGGATTCGAGCAGGTTGCGCGTGCCGAAGACGTTGTTCTTGATGGCCTCCGCCGGGCTGCGCTCCATCAGCGGCACATGCTTGTGCGCCGCAGCATGGAAGACCACCTCCGGGTGATAGAGGTCAAAGACCTCGTCCAGGCGGTGCCTGTCCCGGATGGAGCCGATCAGCGTGATCACCGGGCAGTCGGAGCCATAGCGCTGGCGAAGCTCGTATTCGAGCTCATAGGCGCAGTTTTCGTAGATTTCGAAGATAATCAGCAGCTTGGGCTTGAAATGCATGATCTGACGGCAGATCTCGGAGCCGATGGAGCCGCCGCCTCCTGTGACCATGACGGTCTTGCCAGAGAGGTAGCCCGCGATGGACGCGGTATCCAGCTCCACCTCATCGCGCGAGAGGAAATCGGAGATATTGAGCTCGCGGATAAACGGCGTGCCCTCGCTGCCGACGGCGTCCGCATCGGTCGGCTCGGAGAGCATCCGCGTGTGGCAATGGGCCTGGTTGCACAGCTCAAGCACCTCCTGCATCCGCTCGCTGTTCCCCAGCGAGGGAATCGCGACGATGATTTCGCGGATGCCATAGCGGGTGACCAGCCTGGGAATATCCTTTGTCGTGCCCCTGACAGGCACGTTCTGAATGCGCAGCCCCTGCTTGCTTTTCGCGTCGTCGACCAGAATCACGGGCTTGCCCATCTGCTTGGGATTCTTGTTGCAGATGTTGACCGCATACGCGCCGGCCTCGCCCGCTCCCACGATCATCACGGGCATGGCGTCGCCCAGCCCGCCGGGGATTCTGTCCTTCGAAAGGACGCGCCAGAGCATGCGGCAGCCGCCGATGGCGATGGTGCCGATCAGCGGGATCAGGATCAGCACGCTGCGGAACAGGCCCAGGCCGAAGAACTGATTCGCCGCCAGCGTCAGCCCACAGGCAATGGCGCTGAGCAGCGACAGCCTTGCCGCATCCCGGACGCCCGCGTAGCGCCACATGATCTGATAGATGCCGCCAATGGCATAGCAGAGCATATAGATCGCCAGAATGAGCGGCAGCGCACTCATAAGCGTCTGAATGTGCCTCGCGGGAATGTACATCTCAAAGCGGAGCTCCATGCTCACATATATCGACAAAAGAATGAGCGCCAGATCCAGCAGGAACATGCCCGCCTTGCGCATCCAGGCGTTCTCTCTCAACCGTTTCATCGTTTGTCCCCCATCATTTGTCCTATCCCTTGCAGGGCAGTTGTTCAAAGATGCATTATAGCATAGACTCCATGCGGTTTTCAACCCTGCAGCCCAGTTTGACGCCATTTTCTGGCCGCCTCCTACCCTCGGCACTCTGCAGAAAGTGGCCGGAAAAACCCGCCTACCCAGGGGCAAAAAAAACGCGGAGGAACGGCTTCCTCCGCGTCCTGTTGATGAATGCTTTTTCGTTTTGAGCTTACGCCAGCGGCATCATCACGGCGCCCTCCGGGCGGATCATCAGCGGCGTGCAGCATCCCTTGCCGAACGCGGCCTCGATCATCGCGATGTACTCGTTCAGGCGCGCCGTCGGCACATAGGCCTGAATCGTGCCCGCAAAGCCGCCGCCATGGACGCGCTGCGCGCCCTCGCCGGCCAGGAAGCGGCGGCTGAGCTCGATGCCCATCGCCATCTGCTCCTGATTCGCTCGCGCATAGACGTTCTGCAGCAGCTTCCAGCTGCTGTCGCCCGAACGGGTCACGGCGTCAAAGAATGTCGGCAGGTCGCCCGCGCGAACGGCGGCAACCTCCTCGAGCACCCGGGCGTTGTCGTCATAGAAATGCAGCGCGCGCAGCACAGCTCGGTCGCCGACCGCCTTGCGCAGCTTGCCGATGTTGGCCTCGACCTGCTCCTGCGGCACCTCGCGCAGCACCTTCTTGCCGAACTGAGCCGCGACGGCCTCCATCTCGGTGCGGATAGCCGCATAGTCATCGGTCAGGTCGCCATGATCGCCGCCGGTATTCACCACGCAGAGCGCATAGCCCTTCGCGGCGAAATCGCAGGCGATCGCCTCGACCTGTGCATCCTCGGTCTCAAAATCGATCGTGACCATGCCGCCGACGGAGGAGGCCATCTGATCCATCAGGCCGCAGGGCTTGCCGAAATAGATGTTCTCCACCTTCTGGGCGATGACAGCGCGCAGCTTCGAATCGACAACGAAGCCGTTGTACAGGCCGTCGAGAATCGCCGCGATCAGCACCTCAAACGCCGCCGAGGAGGAAAGGCCGCTGCCGCGCAGCACAGAGCTGGATACCGTCGCGCGGAATCCCCCGACCGTATAGCCCATCTGGCGCATCACACCGGCCGTGCCGCGGATCAGCGCGAGCGTCGTGCCGAAGTCCGCCTCGCGAACCTCCAGCGCGTCAATCGGCACGGTGATCGGCGGAAATCCCTCGCTGTCCACGACGATCACACCGTCATCCGTCTTCTCGACGAAGGCCACTGTATCGAGATTGACCGCCGCAGCCATCACGCGGCCGTTGTTGTGGTCGGTATGGTTGCCGCCGATCTCCGTGCGCCCCGGCGCAGAGAAGAAGCAGATTTCCCCCTTGGGCGCGCCGAAACGCGCCTCAAAGCGCTCCACCAGCTTGCCGTAACGCACGCGCTGGGCCTCAAGCACCTGCTCCCCCTCGCCATACAGAGTCGCCACGCGGGAAGCAAACGTCTCAGACTGGGAATATGCGGTCCACTGACTGTTCATTGTCTGTCCCTCCATTTAAAAAAAATGATCGCATTGCCTGTCAATCGGTACATTTTGTCTCAATCATATTATTGACGTCCGGCCGGTATTTGTCAAGGGCCAACAGCAAAGGGAAGCCGAAAAACTGTCCTCCCGCCTTTGGAGCGCGCGTTTTGCCCGCAGCGTCTCCCGCATTTGTCGCCCCGATCTGTTCCCTTTTCACGATTTTCGCTCTCAAAAGTTCAACTTATAAACGATTTTGTTTTCCACCTCTTGACAGGCCGTAAACGGCGTTGTATCCTGAGCATGTCGTTCACTTTATGAACCTTCATTCCTTTCGGAGGGACCCATGACAGAGGAACAGCTCTTCGCCGGTGACAAGCTCCTGGATGCCTGGCTCAACCTGACATCCACCCTTTGGAACACCCGGCTCGTCGTCTCCATGCCCTATAATGAGGCCCATGTGCTCGGTCTGCTCCTGTGCCACTGCGGTGAGCCGATGACCGCCACCGACCTCATCCATCGCACCCATCTGCTCAAGAGCCAGATGAACAAGCTCCTCATCTCTCTGGAGGGCAAGGGCTTCATCACCCGCGTCCGCGCGAAGGAGGACAAGCGCCGCATTGCGATCCGTCTCACCCCGGAAGGGATCGTCGCCTACCGGGAAGAGCACAAGCGCGTCGAGGCCATCCTTCAGCAACTGACCGACCGCATCGGCACACAGCGCGCGCTGGATATCGCCCAGGATCTTGGCGAGATCGTCACGCTGCTTGACGACATTCTGACCGGCTTTTGACGCACCCGACAAGGTAACGGCCCGCTCTGTGACAGGCAGGCCGACCAAGCAAAAGAAAGGACATTGACATGATCCGTATCATCACCGATTCCGCCGCCGATTTCAGCCGCGAAGAACTTGAGCAAAACAGGATCCATTCCGTCCCCTTGCAGATTGCCTTTGGCGATGACACCTATGCCGACAACAACGAGGATCTGCCCGCCGGGGCATTCTGGAGCCGTCTCAACGCCGGCGAAAACCCCAAGACCTCCCAGCCCTCCCCGGAGGCATTCCTCCGCCTGTTTGAGGAGGCCAGGGCGGCCGGCGACGAGGTCATCTGCATCCTGCTCTCCTCTGCGCTCTCCGGAACCTTCCAGAGCGCGCTTCTTGCGCGCGGCATGCTCGACGACGCGCCGGTGTATCTCGTCGATTCGCTGCTGGCCACCATCGGCGAAAAGCTGCTCGTCCTTCATACCTGCCGCCTGCGCGACGAAGGCCTCTCCGCCGGGGACATCGCCCGCGAGCTGGAGCGCTTCAAGACGCGCATCCGCGTGCTGGGCTGCCTCAACACGCTGGACAATCTCGCGCGCGGCGGGCGTATTCCCAAGGCCGCGGCCAATCTGGGTACGCTGGTTCAGCTCAAGCCGCTGGTCACGCTGACGCCGGATGGGCATATCTCGCTCGCCGGCAAGGGCATGGGCCTGCACCGCGCGACGGATGCGCTGATCAGGCTCGTACTCGAGCGTCCCGCCGATCCTGCCTACCCGGCGCTGCCGCTGTACACGCATACGACGGAAAACTGCGCAGCCTTTGTCCGCAAGCTGAATCAGGCCGGTTTTGCCTGCGACATGGAGGACGCGATGCCCGTCGGCCCGACGATTGGCACCCACCTGGGCCCTTCCGCCTTCGGCATCGCCTATGTGACCGCCGACTGACCGGCCGTCAAAGAGAACACCCCGCATCGCCATCCTCTTCCGGATGCCTGCGGGGTGTGTTTCTGTTTTTGGGGAGATACCTGCCTCAGTGCTTCAGCGCCTTGAGATGGTTCATGACCATGCGGGCAATGATGCCCGTCAGCACGCCCGTCAGCACGCCCGAAATCATCAGGATCGGGAGATAGGTGACGATCAACTGCGGCGTATGGAGGATCGCAACCGCCATCAGAATCTGCCCGACGTTGAAAAACACGGCGCCGATCGCGCTCACGCCGATGATGCTCACGCCCTTGACGCGCATGATCAGAATCATCGCAAGCAGAGAGAGTATGCCGCCCGCGAGCGAATAGAGCATGGCCGACAGGTTCATGTAGATCAGCCAGCTGAGCAGCGCCTTGAGCAGCATCAGCACAATCGACTGGCGGATGCCCAGCATGTACAGGCTGTAGAGCAGCACGGAATTTGCCAGGCCCAGCTTGATTCCCGGCACAGGGATCGGCAGCGGAAACTGCCGCTCAATCAGGCCAAACACCAGCATCAAACTGGTCAGCAGCCCCGACAGAGCCACCCTTGAAGCGCTACCATTGCGCATAAATTCGTCATCCTTCCCGGTTCACCTGTCATTCGACGGGAACCATCTCGATCGTCACCTCGTTGGGCAGACAGATGACAAACGTGCTCAGGATTCTCGTCTGGTAGTTGTCAAGCGAAATCTCGCCCTGCCCCACGCAGTCCTGGTTCTCACAGGTCGAGGTCTCCATGTACACCTTTTCCGGCGTAATATGGATCTTGTTGACCTTGCCGTCCTCCTGCTGAATGGTGATGATCTTGTCCCTGTCCATCGGGATCGGATCGCCATACTGACGGCCGCCAACTGTCAAAACGACGTAGCCCTTCACCTCGGCCGTCTGCGCGCGCGGCATGGGGCCCGCCGCGGCCTCCGTCTTGTTTTCGGATGCCGCCGGAGCCTGCGTCGCTTCGGGCGCTGCGGTTGTCTCGGGCATCTCGGTTGTCTCAGGCACCTCGGACGGTTCCGGCGCTTCTGTCTGCGCAGGTGCCGGCGTCACATCGGGCGTCTCCTGCGGCTCCGCAGTCTCGTCGAGATAGGTCACGGCATCCGGCGCAAGCGTCTCCTGCGCCACCTTGTCCTCAAGCCTCGTCCTTGGCATGAGCTTGGAAACCGCCAGCATGACGGCCGCAACGGCGATGACAGCCGCGATGACAAGCAGATCCTTCCTTTTTGGCATGTGCGCGTTCCTCCATCAGACCTTTTCAGGCTCGCCGAAATCGATGCTCAGCTCGTTCGTCCCGTCGGACCAGAGGCGCTCGAGCTGATAATACTCGCGATCCTGCTCGTGGAAAATATGAACCATCAGGTCGCCATAATCCAGCACGCACCAGCGTCCTTCGGTCAGGCCCTCGCGGCGCTTGGCAAACAGATCCTGCTTGGCAAGTTCCTCCTCCACATGCTCACAAAGCGCCTTGACCTGCGGCACGGAGCGGCCCGTCGCAATCACCATGTAATCCGTGATCACCGTCATCTCGTCCACCTTCAGCGCAACGATGTCCTGAGCGCGCTTTGCGTCGAGTGCCTTTGCGGCGAGCACAGCCATTTCGCTTGCGTTCATAGAATATCCTCCTGTTTTGTCATCATAATCCTTGTCAACGCTTCGTTCGGGCATGCGATCCCGTTTGCGCGTCATTGCTCCAGCTCGTAGTAGGCCAGCGCGGCCATCGTGTCGGGATGCAGCGTCTTGCCCTGCTGGCGCACATGGTCAAGGCTCATGCGCAGCGCCATAAGCAGCGCTTCATCCAAATCGGTCAGACAGGCCTCCCGAAGCTCCTCCAGCCCCGGATAGGGCTTTCTGTGAGGCTCGATCATGTCGGCGAGATAGATGATCTTTTCCAACCTGGTCATGCCCGCGCGCCCGGTCGTGTGCCAGCGGATCGCGCCGAGCACCTCCGGATCCGTGACGCCATATACGGTCTGCGCGATGCACATGCCCGCGACGGAATGCATCAGCGCCTTCGATTCCTTCATCACGGGATCCAGCGGCAGATGCCGCGCCGCCTTGACCATCTGGGAGAGCGTCATGCACTTGGCGCAGTCGTGCAGAAGGCCCGCCAGAGACGCCTTTTCCTCGCTGACGCCGAACATGAGCGCCATCTTCCTCGCCGTCTCCTCCACGCCGAGCGTATGCTCAAAGCGCTGGGCGTCGAGCGTCTTCCTGAGCTTGTAGAGCATCTTGTCGCGTTTCATCGAATGTCCATCACCCTGATCCGATCCATATAGTCCGTGGGAACGGATATATCCTTCCACCAGCAGCGGCACCTCATCCGTCAGCGGCTCGCCGCTTGCCGCTGCTGCGCGGATCTGCGTCGAGGAAATCTCCATCTTTCCGGCGGCGAGGAAATCAATCCTTGCCCCTCTGCTCCGCCAGACCTGCGCGTAGCGAGCCGCTTCGGCGTCATCCTCGCCGGGCCGCAGCATCACCAGAAAGCCGCACACCCCGATGACCTCGTCGATCCGCCGCCAGGTATCCAGCAGCCGCAGCGTGTCCGCGCCGATCAGGTAAATCAGCTCGCTCTGCGGCATCTGCGCATGCAGACGGCGCAGCGTATCCACCGTATAAATCACGCCGGGACGGTCGATCTCCTCCCGGGAGACCTCCATGCCCGTCTCATCCGTCAGCGCCAGCTCCACCATTTCATAGCGGAATTGCTTGTCCGCCAGACCGTCGTGCTTGTGCGGCGGATTTCCCGAGGGCAGAAACAGCACCCGATCGACGTATCCGCTGTCAAGCGCAGCTCTGGCCAGATGCAGATGTCCGTAATGGATGGGATTGAAGCTCCCGCCCAGAAGACCCACTCTCTCCATCCGCTCCATTCCTTCCCTCTGCCTGTGATCAGGCATGCAAACAGGCATTCCTGCGCACGATATGCGCACGACATATTATTATAGCAAATTTGCCGCCGTTTCGAAAGAGGAAACGGAATACATTTTCAAAAAACGAGGAAAGTTAATCCAAAAGAACGCGAAAGGACGCGTGTGCGATGACCTCTCCCTTTGACTCCAAAAACCGTGTGGCGACGCTTCTGGACAGGCTTGCGCTCCGCCTGCTGCTGCTCCTGCTCTGCGTGCTGTTTTTTTACAGACTCTGGCGCCAGTCCATGCTCAGCCTCCTGGCGGGGGCCGCCCTCTTTGCGCTCGTGTTGCTGACGCTGGCGCTCTTTGAGCGGCGCACGCTCTCCCTGCGCGACCGCCTGCTTCGCGAGCGGATCGGCGGCGCGATTGCGCTGGACGAGCTGCTGCTCATGCCGGCCGGGCGCGCCGGGGAAACCGTCTGCGCGCTGCTTTCGGATGTGCTCGGCGCGCAGACGCTGGGGGGCGCCTCCATGCGCTACGAGGGCGAAGTCTGGCTGATCCGCTGTGCGCAGTGCATGCAGGGATCTTCCGCCTCCGAAGGCGATGTGCTCGCCGCGCACAGGGCGCGCGTGGAGGCAAACGCAGACAAATGCGCGCTCGTCTCCACGGGCGGCTTTTCTCCCGCGGCGACCCGCGCTGCGGAATGGATGGACCCGCCCGTCCGGCTCATCAGCGGCAGACAGCTGGCACTGATGGCCGGCCGGCTCCATCCCGCGACCGACGAGGAGATCGCCGCGCATGCCCGCCGCGCGCGCGTGCCCTTCTCCTTCGCGCGTATCCGCGCGCTGGCGCTCTCCCCGACCAAGCAGCCGAGGTATCTCCTCTGTGCGTTTCTGCTGTTGCTCCTCTATCTCGCCTGCGGCTCGCTGCTGGCGCTGCTCTCCTGCCTGATGGCGTTCGTCCTGGCCCTGCTCTGCCGGAAGGAAAACCGCCGCGCGTTCCGCCTGTAAGCCCTGGGTCAAGGCTCCCCGTAAATGCGCCGCATCTCCTGAGAAAATCCGCCCCCGGGCGTATGCGTCAGCAGCATCGGCAGCACATGCAGCCCCGGCCTCCCGCCCTTGATGCCCTCCAGAAGCAGCAGCTTGGGCGCGCTGTCTGCGTGCGCCGCAACGAGACGGAGGCGCTTGGGCTCCACGCGCGCGCTGCGCATCGCGTCGCACAGCTGCAGCAGCCGCGCCGCCGGAAAGACGCAGCAGAGCCTGCCTCCGTTGCGGAGCACGCGCCCGCAGGCCGCCATCCATTCCTCCAGGGAGCATTCCTCCCCGCTTCGCGCAAGGGCCCGCGTCTGCGCGGGGCTGACCAGCCCGGCGCCCCTGGCCGTGTAGGGCGGGTTGGTCACGACCAGATGGCAGACCTCATGGCCGATGCAGGAGGATGCGTCCCGGCAATCCGCATTGTGCACGCGGATCCGGCCGCTCAGCCCGTTGAGCCGAACGCTTCGCGATGCCATATCGGCGACCTCAGGCTGAATCTCGAAGGCGTCAAACGTCGTCTCCTCGCTTCTGGCCGCGATCAGCAGCGGCAGCACGCCGGTACCCGTGCCCATGTCGCAGACGCGCTCTCCCCTTTTGGCGGCCGCAAAATCCGCCAGCAGGACGGCGTCCGTCCCGAAGCGAAAGCCGTCCTGCCTTTGCAGAATGCGCAACCCTGCGCGCTGGAGATCGTCCAGCCGCTCTCCCGGACGGATCAGCGTCTGCGCCTCTTCCTCTGTCCGCATCTGTGACGCCCCTCCATTCCGCCCGTCAGCCGCCTCAAAAGTCAATCCTCCGCCTCCAGCTCGGCCCAGCGCATGCTGCGCTTGACGGCGCGATGCCATCCGCGCAGCGCCGCCTGGCGATCCGACTCCGCCATCTGCGGCGTCAGACTGAGATCTTTCTTCCAGACGCGCCGCAGGTCATCCAGACCCGCATACAGCCCGACCGCCAGCCCGGCCATCAGCGCGACGCCCAGCGCCGTCGTCTCGATCACCGCGGGACGGATCACGCGGCAGCCCAGGATATCCGCCTGGAACTGCATCAGGAACTGGTTGGCGCTCGCTCCGCCGTCCACGCGCATCTCGGTGGGCTGGCGTCCGCAGTCCGACGCCATGGCCGTCACCAGATCGGCCGACTGATAGGCGATCGACTCGAGCGCCGCGCGCACGATATGGGCGCGCCCCGTACCGCGCGTGATGCCGATGATCGTGCCGCGGCTGTACATATCCCAATATGGCGCACCCAGGCCCGTGAACGAGGGCACCATGTACACCCCGCCGGAATCCTTGACCGAGCGCGCGATCGTCTCCGTCTCGGAAGCGCGCTCCACCAGTTTCATCTCGTCGCGCAGCCACTGCACCGCCGCGCCGCCGACAAAGACGCTGCCCTCCAGCGCATAGGTACATTTTCCGCCGATTCGCCAGGCGATCGTCGACACCAGCCCGCTCTTGCTCCGGGTGATCTCCTCGCCTGTGTTCATCAGCAGGAAGCAGCCTGTCCCATAGGTATTCTTCATCATGCCGGGATCGAAGCATCCCTGGCCAAAGAGCGCGCTGTGCTGGTCGCCGGCCAGCGCCGCAACCGGAATCGCACGGCCCAGAATCTCCGGATCGAGCATGCCGATCACGCCGGAGGAATCGACGACCTGCGGGAGAATCGCGCGCGGAATCCGCAGCGCGCTGAGCATCGTGTCGTCCCAGTCGTTCTTGCGGATATCGAAGAGCATTGTACGGCTGGCGTTTGTAGCGTCGGTCACATGCGGCCTGCCGGAGACGAGATTCCAGACCAGGAAGCTGTCCACCGTGCCAAAGCAAAGCTCCCCGCGCTCCGCCCTGTCGTGCAGGTCGAGCTTGTCAAGCAGCCAGCTCAGCTTCGTTCCGGAAAAATAGGCGTCGGGAACGAGACCCGTCGTCTCCCGGATATGCGGCTCAAGTCCCTCGTCGCAGAGCCTCTGCACGATGGGCGCCGTCCTTCTGCATTGCCAGACGATCGCGTTGTGCATCGGCTGGCCCGTCTTTCTGTCCCAGAGCAGCGTCGTCTCCCGCTGATTGGTGATGCCGATAGCGGCAATGTCCCCGACGGGAATGCCGCTGATGCGCACGGCCTCGCGCAGTGCATCCACCTGCGTGTTGAGAATGGCCATCGGATCATGCTCAACCCAGCCCGGCTGCGGATAGATTTGCTCGAACTCGTAGCTCTTCATGGCGATGACGTTGGCCTGCTCGTCAAAGATCACCGCGCGCGAGCTCGTCGTTCCCTGATCCAGTGCGATGACATACCTGGGCATAAGCTCCCTCCTTATAACAAAGACGCCGCTGCGGAATGTGGCACCGCAGCGGCGAAAGATGCGCAATTACTGAAGCTCAACGAAATAGATCATGCCGCCCGTGGTGCCCACGACAATCTCGTTGCCGTATGCGGCGGGCGTCGAGCGGATCGCACTGCCGAGGTTGACGGTGCTGATCGTCGTGCCGCTGAAGCCGTCCATCAGGCGCAGCGTGCCATTCTCGTCGCCCATCACCAGATAGCTCTTGCCATCGGGCTGATACATCGCGATCGGAGAGGAGACGGAATCGACGTCGATCGGCTGGCTCCAGACCTCTTCACCGGTCTCCTTGTCAAGCGCATAGACGACGGCATAGTTGTTCTTGTCGTCGATGACCACACGGTTGACGTTGAAGATCACAAGGTC
This sequence comes from Clostridiales bacterium, assembly GCA_004556985.1. Lineage (GTDB taxonomy): Bacteria > Bacillota > Clostridia > Christensenellales > Aristaeellaceae > Ventricola. Next base: position 19,175 of record SFFC01000007.1, read on the forward strand.
GCTGATATCGCCCTGGCCGATGAGCGGCGCAGCCATCAAGCCGGCATAAATGCCCTCGTCCGCGGTCTTGCTGGCATACTTGCCCTTGATTTCGCCGCCGTACTCCCAGACCGTCTCTCCGGTGAGCGCGTCGAGCTTGACGAGCTTGACCGCGCTGCTGCGCTCGCGCTTGTTGACGACGTTGCCAGCGTAGAGATACACGCCGTCCTCCTCGCACTCCAGAGAGACCGTGCCTACGACGCTGTCCTCCATGTCAAACGCCCAGACGCACTGCATCGTGTTCATGTCGACGCACTGAATCGAGCCGGCCTTGTCGCCGAAGTAAGCATAATCGCCGTAGGTCGCAACGCTCGTGGAAATGCCCTGCTTCGCGTTCTTGAGAGAAGTCACATACCCGTAGGCCGTGCTCTGCGGATCGACGCTGATCTGTGCATTGTCAAGGTCAAAATCGGTATTCATCGAGAGCGCATACAGCAATCCGTTGTCCGCGCCGTAGATGACGGTATCCGAATCCGCCTCAACGATCGGCGACGTGGAAACGGAGCCGACCTTCGCGGATTTGGAGTTGTCCGAATAACCGGTTTCAAAGCCAATGAGCTTCTGGTCGATCAGATTGTACACGCGCAGGCCCATGATGCCGGTGTAGCCGGCGACCGTGTCCTGCGTCTGGCCGACGTAGAGAAGCGGATAGCCGTAGGGATTGATGCTCGCAGTCGTCTGCATCGGGAAGCCGACGGAGATCGGCTGACGGCTGTAAATCTTTTTCTCCAGATCGAAGAAGTAGATATTGCCGTCGTCAGACGGGAAGATGACCTCCTTCATCGCAGTCGTCGTGCGGCTCTCGTCGGAGATATTCATCATCTCGCGGATATTCTTGTACCACTTGACGATCAGCGGCTGGCTGCCGTAACCGAAGCCCGTGTAATCATTATCAAGCACAGAGGTGCGGATACCGCGAACCACGCTCAGTTGCTCGCTGGTGACCTCGACCGTGCCCGCCGCGCTGTTCTGGCGCAGGGGACCGCCGCGGAAGGTCAGCACACCGGCCTGCTGGGAATAGGTTGCGGGATCGCCCATGCTCACATCCTCAGCGCGGCTGAGCGACTCCGTCTTCTCCCCATCGGCAAGCACGAAGCTCTCCTTGATGACCTTGGAAGGCTCCGCACCCTCGGCGGCACTGGCACTCATCGCCTGATACGGCGTGGGCGTCGGCTCGGGGGTCGGCGTGGGCGTGGCCGTCGGCGTCGGGGTAGTCGTGGGCGTCGGCGTCGGGGTGGCCGTCGGCGTCGGGGTCGGCGTGGCCGTCGGCGTCGGGGTCGGCGTGGGCGTGGCCGTCGGCGTCGGCGTCGGGGTCGGCGTGGCCGTCGGCGTCGGGGTCGGCGTCGCGGTCGGCGTGGCCGTCGGCGCAGGCGTCGGAACCGCCGTCGGGGTCGCGGTCGGCGCCGGCGAGGCCGTCGGCGTCGCAGTCGCCATCACGAAAGGCGTCGCAGTCGGTGCAGGCGTCGCCTTGTCCGGAAGAATGCTGCCAAGCAGCGCATCGCGCTGGGCCGGGAACACAAACCAGCCCGCCACAGCCAGCGCAAGCAGCAGCACGACGATCAGCACGGCGATCAGGCAGCCCTTGCCACCCTTTTTCTTTTCTCCGCCTCTCTTGGAGCTGTGGGCGCTCTCCGCCCAATCCTCCTCGTCGTCATCCGTAAACCACTCCTGCGGTACGGATGGGGCCGGCTTCGGCGCGCTGCTCTTGTAGGCAGGCTTCTCCTGAGGCTCTGCGGGAGCCGTCTGCTCTTGGCGGGGCGGAAGCTGCTGCTCCTGCTGCGCCTGCTGCTCCTCCCTTTGCTGTCTTTCAAATTCTTCAAAAGCCTTTTCCTGGGCTGCGGCTCTTCTGCGCCTGCGCGGTTCCGGCGTTCCGTTCTTCTGTTCGTCCAAACTGTACACCTCATTTCAGACTATGTCTTGAATCATTATACAGGAATTTCTCCCTTTTCTCAATCCCATTTTCGCGAAAACCTGTCTTCCGCGCCATTTTTATCCTGACGCTCGCCGCTGCGCTTCATAGAATGAAGTGAAGACTCCCGAAAAGGAGGGAAACCCTTTATGCTCGATTCGCTCTCGCCATACGCCCTGCTTCAGGCCAGCAAGCCCCGGCAGCCGCATGTCGTGACCACTGCGTACGACCTCTTCAGCGCCGTCCAATCCTCCGCTCCGCCCGCAGAGGGCATGCCTCAGGAGCGGGAAGCCCCTGCCGCTGTGCCTACGGCAGAGGAAACGGTCCCGGCCGCCTCCATGCCGCTCGTGCCCCGATCACGGACCCACTACATCTCTGACATCAGGCATCGTCACGTCGAGGCGCTTCGCCGGGCCTATCCGCCGCCTCCCTGAGCGGCTGCCTCCACCGCCCGCCCTCATACCGGGCCTCCGGCCAGCAGGGAGGCGGCGGCCATCTCCGCTCCGGCCAGGGGATCCGCCCGAAAGCCTCCCGCCCGGCGGAGGATTCCTTTTCCTGTGCCGCAACCGGCGCATTGGAGGCCTGCGCAGTCCGCTGCGCCGGCCTTTTTTTCTGCCTGTTTGATGCGATTCTGGACAGACAGGCAGCCTTTGCCTCCTGTCCCGTGCAGAAGAGGAGCTTCTCCTCCTGCATCGCGTAGGCTCCCAGGAGCTGCTTGCCCGGGTCCGGCCATCGCTGCTCCCCTCCTGTCGCCGACAGCCTTTGCTCACGTTCCCTGCCATCCTTTTCTATCAGCACCATGAGCGCGCCGTCCTCCGGGATTCCCTGCGCGCGCAGGCGAAGCTCTCCCTGGCCCTGCATCAGGTAGCCCATCAGAACACCGTTTCCGCCTCTGAGCAAAAAATTCATCCTCCATCCCCTCCGGGGACAAAACTATGCCGGATTGTGTCTTGCCTTGCCTCCTGATTAGCGGTATAATAAAAGGTAGTCTGCGGCCGTTTCTGCCGCCTGCAATCATCTGGTTTTCGGTTCCTGCCGCGCCGCCGCGAGCGGGCGGGCTCACGTTTTCGCCAATAACGGAGGATGTCCTGTGCGATATAAACTGCTTTCCCTGCTGCTTCTCCTTGTGACGCTGTCCTGCGGCGCCGCTGCAGACACGGGCACTGCCATCTGCCTGGAGGATTTTCTTGCCTCAGCCGACGCGGGCGGAAAGCCCCGGATTCTCTACACCGGGCAGACCTCCGTCAGCCTGACCAAGCGCAGCGAGGCCGACGCGGAGAGCGCCTCCCTGGGCACGCTCAAAGTCAAGGAAACGGTTCAGATTTTCGGCTTTGACCAGACCTGGCTCTTCTGCTGGGACGACGCCGTCGGCATCTACTACATTAAGCGCGCCAACGTGGTGGACATCGTGCCCGTTGCAGGAAACGACGTGCCCTACGGCGTGATCCCCAACCGGTTTGTCGCTGTAACCGCGCGCGATACCACGCTGTATTCCTCGCCTGATTCCGAGTCGGAGCCGCTTGACAGCTATCCGGCTGATACGCGCATGAGCCTGTGGATGATTCAGGACGGCTGGGCTGTCGTTCCCTACAAGCGGCTGGTCGGCTATCTCTACGTCGGCGACCTCAAGGAGCTCACACCCGTCGCCCCGTCCGTCGAATACGCGCAGGACGGAGACATCATCGCAGCCTTCACCACCTTCTACTCTCTCAAGCAGACGGAGCTGAACATCGGCCGCATGGAGAACATCCGCGTCGGCTGCATGTACATCAGCAACAGCTATGAGCCCGGCGAGGAATTCGACTTCAACGCCATCGCCGGCCCGTACCGCGCCAGCCGCGGCTACAAGCCCTCGCCCGTTTTGGTGGACGGCGGCACGGTTGCCGGCTCCGGCGGCGGCACCTGTCAGGTCTCCACGACGCTGTACAACGCGCTGCTTCAGCTCTACGACGGCATCACGATCCTCTATCGCCATGCGCATGGACCGGGCGGCGCCTCCTATGCGCCCCACGGTGTGGACGCCGCCGTCGGCCGCAACGGTGACGCCGGCGTCATCGAGCTCAACCTCGAATTCCGCAACGACTTCGACTTCCCCATCACCATCGATTCGACCGTGCAAAATGGCTCCCTGTGCATCTGCATCCGCAAGGGGCGCGTCAGCGAGTAAGCTGCCTTTTCTCTGTCCATCTGCAAAGAAACACGCGGCCCCCGGATTCCTCGAACGGAATCCGGGGGCTGTTTCTGTCCTGCAAACTTTTTTCATTCTTTTGCCGCATGCGCCATTCGGCCGGCGTAACCGGGGGAATCCGCCGCAGTTTCTCCCTGCGGTCGCGTGGCGGGGATCAGATTTCCACCATGGGGGGCTATGCCGAGATGAAGAGAAACGATACCTGAAGCTGCCTGAGCAGCTCCGCATTCCTGCGAATCTCCGTCCCTGCAATGCTTTCGATCATGCTCAGGCGGTGTTTCAGCGTATTGGGATGGATGCCCAGTTCTTCGGCCGTCTCCCGAATCGCGCCCTGATGCAGCAGCCATTCCTGCAGCGTCTCCAGATAATCGAGATGGTATATTTCGTCATAAGCAGCTATGCGGCGGATCACCGGATGCAGGAAATACCCGGCAGGCAGCTGATTTGTGCAATGCCTTCGTACATCCTGCAAATATACGTCCTCGTAGAAAACCCAGCTTTCCTTTGAAATGGAGAGGCAGGAAAGCGCCTGCCGGTAGGCCCAGGGAACATAGATGCTCTCTGCGAGCTCAAAGCTGATTCCCGCGCGAAGGCTGTGCCGTCCGCAGAAATTCCGCAGGCTGTCCCGCGCGCTGCCCTCCGCCCGTTTGAGTTTCTCCTGTTCCGCCAGCAGGACAAGATGTCCCTCATAGATCGTGGAGATGACTTTCGGATCCTGCAAATGATACAGGTCCTTCAGCCGTTCTGCAGGGAGACCGGTATCCTCCGGAATGGACAGGCAGACGAGCCTTCTTCTGCCCAAATCCTGCGGAGCAAAACGACGGCATACCTGCGCCGCCCGGTCGATCGTTCCGCAGCAGAGCAGCTGATACAGCAGCGATTCATATCCGCTTTCTTCTGTAACAGCAAAGCTCGGATCGTCTGCTGCCAGAGCCGAAACGGCTCTTCCCACGGAGACAAAAGCCCGGAGCATCTCCTCGGTAAAGGATGTCCGATAGTCATAGGTCCCAATGAAGCCCCGATAGGCGCCGCGGCTGCGCAAGGCGCAGCGAACTGCATGGTAGCCGTTCGGCAGCTCCGCCATGACGGGGTCGTCTGCACGCTGCAGCCTTTCAACCACGCGTCCCTGACGGATATCCTGAAGAACCTCATCCGAAATATATCCCTCCAGCCTGGCGCGGTTCCACAAGACAATATCCAGCGACTGCTCCTGCGACATATATAGCACACGGAAGCGCGAATCCGCAATGAGGATCGGATTGCCCAGCTGCTGCGCCGCCTGGTCGATCAGATTCTGAATCGTTGTGCCCTCGGCGAGAAGCCCCAGCAGCATGCCTTCAAACCCCGGAAAGGCCTGACACTTCATATTCATCACCCATTGTCAGTATAGCACAGGTTCATTGTCCCGAATATGCCTAAATTCATCTTTTTGATTGTCCCAAACAAACAATGACATCACGCTGTTATTTATTTATCATATATCTGCACATGGCCTGCGAAAGAACCTATCGCAGCCAAATCAAATCAGGAGGAATCTGTCATGAAGAAACTGCTCTCCCTTCTGCTGACGCTGCTCATGCTCTGCATGAGTTTCTGCGCAGCAGCGGAAGTCTACACCGGTGTCGGCCAGGGCATCAGCGGAGATGTCCCGGTGACCGTGACGATTGAAAACGGCGTCATCTGCAGCGTTGAGGTCGGCGAGAACGCCGAAACTGCCGGCATCGGCACCAACGCCATTGAGCAGCTGCCCGCAAAGATCGTCGAAACCCAGAGCATCGCGCTGGACAGCGTATCCGGCGCCACCATCACCAGCAATGCGATTCTGGCCGCGGTGGAAGCCGCCCTCACCGAGGCCGGGCTCGATGTGGAGGCCTTCAAGGCTGCGCCCGAGGCTGCCGAGCTGGCGCAGGGCGAGACCGAAACCACCGACATCGTCATCGTCGGCGCCGGCATGGCCGGTCTGATGGCCGCTTATGAGCTGCAGATCAACGCCCCCGAGGTGTCCTACATCCTCATCGACAAGCTGGATATGTTCAGCGGCTCCATCCCGGGCACGGGCGGCGCGATCATTGCGACCACCTCACAGCTGCACAAGGCTGACAACGCGGAGTGCACCGTGCAGGACATCGTCGACCTCTTTGAATTTACCTCCGGCACCGAGGTCGATGCTGCGCTGATTTCCAACGTGTATACCGATTCCAGCATCGTGCTCGATCGCATGGTGGATGGCGGCGCCAATTTCCAGAACCCGCAGGTTTCCAGCAAGTATTCGGACAAGGTCATCTCCTACTGGCATGAAAACCGCGGCGCCGGTCTGTCGGCTTTTCTGAACAGCTATGTCGAGGCGAATCCGCTGACCGACCTGCGCCTGGGCACCAAGGCGCAGGAGCTGATCGTCGAGGATGGAAAGGTTGTTGGCGTCAGGGTCTCCGACAAAGAAAAGACCTATGACATCCGCGCTTCCTATGTCATTCTGGCAACCGGCGGCTTTGGCACCAGCCCCGAGTATATGGCGCAGTATCTGCCGCTCTTTGCGGATGGCTTCTTCTCCACCAATGCGGGTGCGACCGGCGACGGCATCACCATGACCGCGCAGTTCGGCACACGGGTTGTCGGCGACGGCAGCATGGGCTCCATCGTCGCTCCCGACGGCTCCGCACTGATCAACAGCCATTTCCTTGTCAACAACGCCGGCAAGCGCTTCATCGGCGAGGGCGAACCCAAGTATGTGGTACAGCGCGCCGTCTCCCAGCAGGAGAACAGGGATGCATGGCTGCTCGTGGACAGCACCTATGCCGACATGGAGACCATCAACGCCAAGATCGAGAAGGGCTTCGTCAAGCAGTACGACTCCCTCGAGGCCCTGGCTGCCGACAACGGCATTGACGTCGAGGGCCTGCTGGCCACCGCCGAGGCCTACAACGCCGCTGCGAATGCCGGCGAGGAGATCCCTGCTGAAGAATTCTCGCTGTCCTGCAGCCTGGCGACGAAGCTGGAAACTGCCCCGTTCTATGCCGAGAAGGTTACCCTGCGTACCTTCGGCACGATCCCGGGCATTGAGGTCAATGAGACCTGCCAGGTGCTCGATGGCGAAGGCAATCCCGTCGAAGGGCTCTATGGTGTGGGCGAGCTCATCGCGGGCAACGCCTTTACCCGGCAGTACCCCGGCGCGGGTGTTGGCATCTCCTGGGCTGCGAATACCGGACGCTATGTCGCTGCGCAGCTGGCGGAGCTTCTGAAGTAAACCTGTCTCTTCGGCGCTGTCCATACAAACGGGCAGCGCTTTTCCTTTTCAAAAAAGCGGCCTTTCTCCGTTTGAAACGCGGAGAAAAGCCGTTTTTCTATTGCCTATAAGCCGACTCCGCGCCAAAGACGCAGAATCATTTCATGGATAAGAGCCTGTTATCCGTTTCTGTACGCTGCCCTCAGCTCCTGCTTGCGCCTTTGCGCATCGGCAAGCATCGTTCTCGCATGGCGGACGCTGCTCTCGCTCTCGCAGTCCGCCCCGCCGACCATCCTGGCGATCTCCTGCGCGCGCTGCCCGTCGTTCAGGTGCGTAACCTCCGTGCGCGTTGCGCCGTCATCGTCATACTTGCGCACGAGGAACTGCTCGTCCGCCATCGCGGCGATCTGCGGCAGATGCGTCACGCAGATGACCTGGTGGTGGTCGCCGATCTGGCTCATCTTCTCTGCGACGACCTGCGCCATCCGTCCGCTGATGCCGGTGTCGATCTCGTCAAAGACCATGCTTCTGGGGATACCCGGCTTCTGCGCGGAGAGATTCTTGAGCGCGAGCATGATGCGCGAAAGCTCGCCGCCGGAGGCGACCTTCGCCAGCGGCCTGAGCGGCTGACCCAGGTTCGCGCAGAACATCATCTCCATCCGGTCCGCGCCCTGCGCGCTGAACCGGTCGCTCAGCTTTTCGCCCGCGGCGAGCGGCAAAAACGACATCGACAGCCGCGCGTTCTTCATGCCCAGATCGTGCAGCTGGGTTTCCATACTCGCCTCGAAGCGGCGCGCCGCGCTCTCCCGCGCATGCGTCAGATGCATGGAGACGGCCTCCAGCGCCTTCGCGCTCTGGCGGAACTCCTTCTCCAGCCGCTCCATCTCCCCGTCGGAATCCTCCAGCCCGGTGAGCTCCGCGGCGATCTTGTCCCGATAGCGGATCATCTCGCGGGTCGTCGCGCCGTATTTGCGGTTGAGCCGCTTGAGCAGGTCGAGCCGTGCTTCGACGCGCTCGGCCTCCTCCTCGTCAAAATCCATCTCCTCGCGCAGAGCGGACAGATCCCGCACGGCATCCTCGACCTCGTAGCAGAGCCCGTCGAGCCGGGCATAGACCGCCTCATATTTTTCGTCCAGCGGGGCAACCGACGCGAGCGCATCGACGCCGCGGCGCAGCAGTTCCACGGCGGTAGAGGCGTTTTCGTCTCCGTCGCTCAGCAGCGAGCAGGCCTCGTCAAACGCCTCCATGATCTTCCCCGCGTTGCGGTAAAAGACCTTCTGGCGCGAGAGCTCCTCCTCCTCGCCCTCGACGAGACGCGCGCTGCGCAGCTCGTCGAGCTGAAAGGTGAGCATATCCTGCCGCTGCGCGCGCTCGGCAACGCTCTTGCGCAGCCGCGAGAGCTTCTGTCCCGCCTGACGCCAGGCCGTGTAGAGGCGCTCGTTTTCCTCAAGCAGCGGGCGAATCTCATCGGATGCGTATTCATCGAGATAGCCGATGTGGTTGCGGCTGTCCAGCAGCAGCTGATGCTCATGCTGGCCGTGAATATCCAACAGCTGCGCGGAAACCTGCCGCAGCGTCTGCAGCGGCACGATGGTGCCGTTCAGGCGGCAGATGTTCTTGCCTGCGCTCGTCAGCTCGCGGGAGATGGAGACCATGTCCTCGTCGCCCGTGAGCTCCAGCTCCGCGAGCAGCTGCTGAACCTTCCCGTTGTCCGCAATGTCAAACACAGCCTCGACGCGGGCCTTGGCCTCACCACTGGCAATCAGCTCCCTGTCGGCGCGCTCGCCGAGCACGAGGTTGACCGCGTCCACGACGATCGACTTGCCGGCGCCCGTCTCGCCCGTCATCACGTTCATGCCCGGCGCAAAGTCGATCGTCATATCCTGAATCAGCGCCAGATGGTGAATACTCAGCTGAAGCAGCATGCTGTCCTCCTGACCGCAATGTCATCGGATGATCCCGCGAAAGCGGCGCATGACCGCGTCCACGTCTTCGTTGGAACGGACGATCACGAGGATCGTGTTGTCGCCCGCGATGGTTCCCAGCACCTCCGGCCACTTGAGGCAATCCACCGCCTCGCCGGCGACATGCGCGCTGCCCGGCAGCGTCCTGATGACGATCAGGTTGTTCGCGCTGTCCATGCTGACGACGGAATCGGAGAGCATGCGGATCAGGCGTTCGTTGGTCCCCTGCTCCTCCCTGTCCATGGTCGCATAGCGGTAGCTTCCGTCCTCCGCGAGCACCTTGAGCAGATGCATCTCCTTGATGTCGCGCGACACCGTCGCCTGCGTCACCACCATGCCGCGCTCGCCGAGCGCCTGTGCGAGCTCCTCCTGGGTCTGGATGCTTTGGCTCTCCACGATCTCGCGGATCAAAGCCTGTCGTCTCGCCTTCATGCGGGAACCTCCTTATTCACAGACTCCACTGCGAAAGCTTGTCCTTCAGCAGCGAAAAGAAATTTCTCTCCTTGGGAAACCGGATCAGCAGCGCATCATGCGGCGAGCGGATGATCGTGATCTGCTCCTGGTTGAGCATCTGGCAGATGGGCTGCCCGTCGATGGAAAGGCGGATGCCCTCCCGCATCTCCTTCATGTCGATGCGCAGTGTGACGCGCTCCTGACAGGAGAGGACGATCGGCCGCGACTGCAGCGAGTGCGGACAGATCGGGTTGAGCACGAAGCAGGGTACGTCCGGGCTGACGATCGGCCCGCCTGCCGAGAGGGAATACGCCGTAGAGCCCGTCGGGCTCGCGACAACGACGCCGTCAGCGATATAGTGATCCACGAGCGTCTGCCCCACAAAAGCATCCAGCGCGATCATCCGCTGCGAGAGTCCACGGGAGATCGAAACCTCGTTGGTCGCAAACGCGGAGATCGTCTGCCCGCCGCACTCCGCGTCGACATACAGCATCATCCGGTGCTCGATTTCGTATTCGCCCCGCCGCAGCAGATCGAGCGCGTCGCCCAGCTCGTCGACCTGCGTCTCCAGCAGAAAGCCCAGCCTGCCCAGGTTGATGCCCAGCATCGGGATGCCGCAATCCACATAGCAGTCCAGCGCGCGAAGCATGGTTCCGTCGCCGCCAAAGACGAACAGCGCATCGATCGCCGAAGCATCGGGCCGCTCGAAAAACGCGGCGCCCTCCGCCGTCTCCGGGAGGATGGAGAGCAGCTCGCTGCGATCCTCCTCGAAGAAGCAGGGCTCCATCTCCTTCTCCCGGCAAAGCGCCGCACAGCGGCGCACGGCATCGAACACGGCGGCCTTGTTCCGGTTGAGATAGAACAGCACGCGGCGTATCATAAAACCCCTCCCTGTTTGCATTCATCGTCGCTGCAAAGCCGGTAAACTTCCGTCCCGCAGCCCTCCGGGGCGTCTCATGGCGCCGCGCCGGATCAACTCTCCCGCAGGCTTTGGTGCGCCTGCTCCACAACGGCGTCGATCTCCTCCAGCGTAACCCGGTGTGTCGCCCTCGAGGGCGGCAGGATATGCACGAGAAACTCGATGTTCCCCTCCGGCCCCTTGATCGGCGAGAAGGAGAGCGCCTGCGCGCACCAGCCCATGTCGTTTTCGATAAAACTGAGAATCTCCCGGATGACATCCCGATGCACCTGCGCGTCGCGGACGACGCCCTTCTTGCCCACGCGCTCCGGCCCGGCCTCAAACTGCGGCTTGATCAGCGAGATGAACGCGCCCTCCTCGCCAAGAATCGCGGCGGCCGCCGGCAGAATCCTGGTGATCGAGATGAAGGAAACGTCCATCACGCCGAGCGTCGGACGAAGCGGAAGATCCTCCGGCTTGAGATAGCGCGCGTTCGTGCGCTCCATCACGGTCACGCGCGGATCATTGCGCAGCTTCCAGTCGAGCTGGCCATAGCCCACGTCGATCGAATAAACATGCGCCGCGCCGTTTTGCAGCAGCACATCCGTAAACCCGCCCGTGGACGCGCCCAAATCCATCGCGACGACCCCCTTGGGATCGACCCCGAAGACCTTGAGCCCCTTCTCGAGCTTGAGCGCACCCCGGCTGACATAGCCCGTTCCCGTCTGGCGGACGATCAGCTCGTCCGTATCGAGCACGGGAACCGACGCCTTGGTCACCTTCGTCTCGCGGATGTAGACGACGCCGGACATGATCAGCGCCTGCGCCTTCTCCCGGCTCGCTGCCAGGCCGCGCTCAACCAGCGCGACATCCGCCCTCTTCTTTTCAGCCATCTGTCCTCTCCTGCCCGCCAAGCGCGCGCTCAAAGCGCGCGGCAATCTGCTCCGGCATCAAAGCGCATTCCTCCAGCAGCTGCGCGACCGACCCATGCGCGACAAACCGGTCGCCAATGCCCAACATGTCAATCGGCTCTCGCGCGCCATGCGCCGCGCAGAGCCTTGCGATCTCCGAGCCGAACCCGCCGACGAGCTCGCCCTCCTCGACGACGAACAGCCCGGTTTTCTCCCGGAACAGGCGCGTGAGGCAGTCCATATCCATCGGCTTGAGCGAGCAGCAGTCAATGACGCCCACGTCGTATCCCTTTTCGCGCAGCAGCGCGCTCGCGCGCACCGCATGCTGCGTCATCCGCCCATACGCGAGGATGACATAGTCCTTTGCCGGCACCATCGTCTGCCATTTGCCGACCTCAAACGTCCGCCCGTCCGCGCTCTGCGCATAGGGTTCGATCCCCTCCTTGGGATACTGCACGACGCACGGCCCCTTGAGCGCCAGCGTCGCGCGGACGGCAAGGCGGATCTCCTGCGTGTCCCGCGGCGCGAGCAGCGTCAGATTCGGAATGCTCAGCAGCATGGGCACGCTGAGCACGCCGTGATGCGTCTTGCCGTCGTCGCCGACGAGGCCGATGTGATCCGTCAGGATGCAGACCGGCAGGTTCTGCAGACAGACATCGTGAACAATCTGGTCGTATGCGCGCTGAAGAAAGGTCGAGTAGACGGCAAAATACGGCCGCATGCCGCCGCGCGCCAGACCGGCCGCCATGCTGACGGCATGCTGCTCTGCGATGCCGACGTCAAAAAAGCGTTCGGGATAATAGGTCGCAAATTCGCTCAGGCCGGTTCCGCCCGCCATCGCCGCCGTGATCGCGACGACGCGCTCGTCCTCCGCCGCCATCGCGACGAGGGTCTTGCCAGCCACCTGTGCGGCGCTTTCCTTGCTGCTCTGGTTGCGCTTCAGGCCATTTTCCACGCGGAAGGGCGCGACGCCGTGGAATTTCTCCGGCTGGCGCTCGGCAAGATCGTAGCCATAGCCCTTTTTCGTGATGACGTGGATCATCACGGGCGTGTCGCTGATCTGCTTCGCCTCCTCAAAGACATGGGTCATCTCGTCGATGTTGTGCCCGTCGAACGGGCCGAGGTACCGGAAGCCCAGCGCCTCAAACAGCTCGCCCTCCGTCACGACGGATTTGATCATGTTCTTGGCCTTCTCGATCGCTCTGGCAACCGGCCTGCCGACCAGCGGAATGCGCTCCAGCCTCTGCTTGATGCGCTTCTTTCCGCCATACCAGGAGGCGCTCGCGCGCAGATGCTTGAAATAGGAGGAGAGCGCGCCGACGTTTTTGGAGATCGACATCTCGTTGTCATTGAGGATGACGATCAGGCGGTTATGCCCGTTTCCGGCGTCGTTCATTGCCTCGTAGCACATGCCGCCGGTCAGCGCGCCGTCCCCGACGATCGCGACCACATGATAGTCCTCATGATGCAGATCCCTCGCCCGCGCGAGGCCAAGCGCCATCGAGATCGCGGTGGAGGAATGCCCCGTGTCAAAGAGATCGTGCTCGCTCTCCTCGCGGCAGGGGAAGCCGCTCATGCCCCGATACGAGCGCAGCGTCGGGAACTGCTCCTGGCGCCCGGTGAGCAGCTTGTGCGCGTAAATCTGATGCCCGACGTCAAAGATGATCTTGTCTCTCGGACTGGAAAACGCGCGATGCAGCGCAATCGTCAGATCGACATCTCCCAGGTTGGAGGCGAGATGGCCGCCCTGACGCGAGACCGTATCGATAATCGTCTGCCGCAGCTCGGTCGCCAGCTGCGCGCATTGCGCCGGATCGAGCTTTTTGACATCCTCCGGGCTGTGAATTTCCGGCAGAATCGCCATCCGGGCACCCCCTTATCCTTTCTTCCTTTGATTCGGCTTTTTCTTTTTCGGCGCGCCCTTCCGCTCAAATAAAGCCATCACCCTGCCCACGAGCAGGACGATGCTCGAGCTGCGTTCAATGGCAAGGCCCTTGCCGTAGGCCTTGCCGCCAATCATGAACGCCGAGGTAAAGGCCGTGGTCAGCATCGAGGCGATCGCGCTTTGAAGCCCGAACCGGGTCAGATAGAGCGCGATGACCGCGCCTGCCGAGCCGGAGATGATGCCCACAATGTCGCCCACGACGTCGTTGAGCACGCTGGAAACGCGCTCCGCCTTGCGGATCAGATGAAGCGCCTGCTTCGCTCCGGGTATCTTTTTGGAGGCCATTGCGATAAACGGCTGCTCGCTCGCGGAGGTCACAGCCGTGCCGATGACGTCCGTGATGATGCCGATGAGCACCAGGATGATCAGCGAGACCAGCGCGACAAACAGCCCCGCAGACTCGACAAACACGCTGGTCAGCAGCGACATGACCAGGGACAGCCCGAAGGACAGGCAAACGACCGTCAGCACCCATCGCTGCTGACTCTGCTTATTCTTCTCCTTCTTGCTCACAAACAGCTTCACTCCGATTTGAAAAAAGCCCACGAACATGCGTGGGCGGATGGACAAAGGAAAGGTGGTGATATAACAAATAAACCTTGCGGCATAGGTTCGGTAGGATTTCCCCGTCCGTTACTTCCTGTCGCCATAGAAGCGGTTTCCCTTGAAAACGAACGTCACGCCGTTTCCGAGCGCGCGACCGAATTACCACTGAGTCCACACTGTAATCTCTGTTATATCCCTGATAGACAGTCTAGGAGCTTTCCTCGGCAGCCTCGGTTCCTTCCTAGCCTCTTTTGCAGCCGGGGTTTCACACAGCGATCGCATCGGTTTCCGTAAGCTCTTGGTCACCGTGCGTTGATCCATGATCCACCGCAACCGCTCAAGGCAGGCTACACTGCAGGCAGCTTGTGTACCGCCATGCAGGTTTTCATGACGCAAAGCCGTCATGCCTCCACGAAAGATGGGTCGAGCTCCGCCATGCCATTGACGGCCGCCCATAATTCTTACTTCCAGCATCAACCCCCGACTGGGCGTCAGCAGCCAACACCAGAAACTTCATCGATATGCCCTTTAACGGATTTTTAGCCCCGTCTTCAGAAGGAACTTTGCTGACTAGAATACTGCACCACCTGTCAGCTATTATACCATGCCTGTCAAGCGCGCGCAACAGCCCGCCCGGCCCAATCTGCGCGCAGTCAACATTCAGGCGATCAGGGAGCCCACGAGAATGCCCAGCAGGGCACCGGCCAGCACCTGAATCGGTGTGTGGCCGACGAGCTCCTTGAGCCGCTCCTCGTCAAAGGCCAGGCCGTTTCCGGCAAGCCCCTCGATCAGATGGTTGATCACGGCGGCGTTTCTGCCCGTCGAGCGCCGCACGCCCGCCGCGTCATACATGACGACGCCGGCAAAGCAGAAGGCCAGGCCGAAGATCGTCGAGGAGAATCCCTCTCTAAAGCCGATGGTCGTCACCATGGCGCAGGCCATCGCGGAATGGGAGCTCGGCATGCCGCCAGAGCCGAACACGCGGGTATGGTCAAAGCGCTTGCTGATCGCCAGCGTCAGGAAGACCTTGAGCGCCTGCGCAATCGCCCAGGCGAGCACAGCGGCCTGTATGGCCCGATTCGTCATGATGTCGAGCAGGATGTTCACAATCGTCTGTCCCCCAGTCACTTCTTCCTCCCGCGAAGCTGCTCCGCAAATGCCTGCATGAACCATGCGCGCTCGCCAAAGGCGGCTATGGCCCGCTCGGCCTCGTCCCACAGCGCGCGGGACTTCTCCCGCGAGGCCTGCACGCCCACAAGGGACGGCCAGGTCATCTTTCCGCGCTGCGCATCCATTCCCGTCTGTTTTCCAAGCTGCCCAGCGTCCCCTTCCACGTCGAGCAGATCATCGTCAATCTGAAAGGCCAGGCCCATGCACCGGCCAAACCGCAGGAGCGCCTGCGTCTGCGCCTCGTCTGCCCCGGCGATGCAGGCAGCCGCCAGCAGAGGCGCCGTCAGCAAATCGGCCGTCTTGTGCGCATGGATGTAGGCGAGCCTATCCGCGTCGGGCTGCATGTGCTCGCTTAGCAGGTCGATGCTCTGCCCTGCGATCATGCCGCTCACGCCGGCGCGGGAAGCGATCGCCTGTGCAGCCCCCACGAGCCCGCGCAGGTTTTCGGGATGCGCTAGCGCATGGTCAAGCAGGCATTCATAGGCGTAATTGAGCAGACCGTCGCCCGCCAGGATCGCGTGCCCGACGCCATAGATCTTGTGATTGGTCAGGCGACCCCGTCGGTAATCGTCATCGTCCATGCCTGGCAAATCGTCGTGAATCAGCGAATAGGTATGGATCATCTCCAGCGCCGCGGCAGGCACCCTCGCCTGCTCAAGGTTTCCGCCGAGCATCTCGCAGGCCGCCAGCAGCAAAACCGGCCTGACGCGTTTGCCCCCGGCGAGCAGGCTGTAGCGCATCGACTCGCACAGATGCGCCGGAATGGCGCCCTCCTGCTGCGGCACATCCTCTTGCGTCTGCGGCAGAAGCTCCTCAATCGTCTGCTCGACCATGCCGACATAGCGGCTGTATTGCTCATGATACGCCATCTTCATTCTCCTCAAACGTCTCAATTTCTGCTGTACCGGGATCAATTTTCTCGATCCGCCTGCGGTGCTCCGCCAGCATGCCCTCCAGCTGCGCAGCGAGCGCCATGCCCTCCTCGTAGGTCTTCATCGACTGCTCCAGCGAGAGCCCGCCCTCGTTCATGGCGGCAATCATGCTCTCCAGCGCCGCCACGCCCTCTTCAAAGGAAGGCTTTGCTTTTTTTCTCGCCGTCATGCGCGCATCTCCTTCCTCCGCGTCTCAAGCACGCGCACCATTGCGCTGCCGTCCTTCCATAGCACCTCGGCCTCGTCCCCCGCGCTGAGCCGGGCGGCGGATTCGACCACCGCGTCCCCCTTCCGGACAATCGCGTATCCGCGTGAGAGCACGGCATAGGGACTGAGCAGCGCCAGCTCGCGCTTTTTCTGGGCGAGCATCGCTTCTCGCTGCATAAGTGCCTGCGTCTGCGCTTTGGCAAGCGCCTGCCGAAGCCCTTCAAGACGAGCCTCCTCCCGCTCGACCACGCGCAGCGGGTTCTGTGCCGCCAACCTGGCGCGAAGCAGGGAAAGCCTCGCGCTTTCGCGCTCCAGCCGGGTCTGCGCCGCCTCCGCAAGCATGGTCTTCATGGCGAGAAGGCGCGCCTTCACCTCGTCCCGCTGCGGCACGACGCATTCCGCCGCCGCAGAGGGCGTGGGCGCGCGCAGATCTGCCGCCAAATCGCAGAGCGTCACGTCCGTCTCATGCCCCACCGCCGATACGATGGGCTTTGAGCAGCCCGCCACGGCGCGCACGACGCTCTCCTCGTTGAACGTAAAGAGATCCTCCATCGAGCCGCCGCCCCGCGCGACGATGATCACGCTGACAGCGGGCAACCGCTCCAGCAGGCGGATGCCCCGGACGATCTCCTCCGCCGCGCCGACGCCCTGCACGCGGACAGGACAGAGCAGGATTCGCGCCTGCGGATCACGGCGAAGCGAGACGTTCAGGATGTCGTGAATCACGGCGCCCGTCGGCGATGTCACAACGCCAACCGTGTCGATATAGGCGGGAATCGTCTGCTTCGCGGCCGGATCAAACAGGCCTTCCGCCTCCAGCCTGCCCTTGAGCGCCATCAGCCGCTCGTAGAGCACGCCCATGCCCTGCGGATGCAGCGCCCGGACGTAGAACTGATACCGTCCTCCCCGGGCGTAGAGCCCGACGCTGCCCGTCGCAACGGCGCGCATCCCCTCGAACGGCTCCGCCTGAAGCTGCGCCGCATCCTCCGCCGACATCGCACAGGCGATGGCTGCCTGGTCATCCTTCATCGTGAAGAAGAGCATCCCCGACTGATGAAACTTGAGGTTGCTGATCTCACCCTTCAGGTCGACGCGCGCGAGCATCGGATCGAGCTGAAACATCCGGCGGACGTATTCGTTGAGCTGGGAGACGCTCAGCGTCAGGTTATTGGCCACGGTTTTTGGCCGCATCCAGCGTGTTGGCCAGCAGCATGGCGATGGTCATCTGCCCGACGCCGCCCGGCACGGGCGTCAGATAGCCCGCAACCTGCGAAACGCCGTCAAAGTCGACATCGCCGACGATTGCGCCGTCCACCCGGTTGATGCCCACGTCGATGACGGCGGCGCCCGGCTTGACCATGTCCTCCGTCACGAAGCGGGGCCGTCCGACGGCGGCGACCAGGATATCCGCCTGCCGCGTGATCTGCGCGAGATTTTCCGTCCGGGAATGGCAAATCGTCACCGTCGCGTCCACGGCCAGCAGCAGCATGGCCATCGGCTTACCGACGATGTTGCTGCGGCCGATGACGACGGCATGCTTCCCGCGCACGGGGATCCCGTAAGCCTCGAGCATCCGCATGACGCCCAGCGGCGTGCAGGGCACGAAGCCGCGCTGCCCGTTCATCAGCCGGCCGGAGTTCATCGCATGGAACCCATCGACATCCTTGTCCGGATCGATGAGCCGAATCACGGCCGCCTCGTCGAGATGCCGGGGCAGCGGCAGCTGCACCAGGATGCCGTGCACGCTGTCGTCAGCGTTCAGCGCGCGGACGGCATCCTCGAGCGCCGCCTGGGTACAAGTCTCCGGCAGACGCAGCACGGTCGAGCGGATGCCGGCCTTTTTGCAGGCATTCTCCTTGTTGCAGACGTAGACCTGGCTGGCCGCGTTTTCGCCGACGAGCACGACGGCCAGATGCGGCGTGATGCCGTTTTGTACGAGTGCAAGCGTCTCCCTGGCGGCCTCCTCCTTGAACCGGCCGGCAACGGAGCGTCCATCCATGATGATTGCAGCCATATTCTACCCTTTCTTTAGTCCGTTTGATTCTTCCGGTATGCCCGGGCTCCCAGCAGCGCAACGCCGACGGCGTTGTCCCCCGAGAGCTCCGGCCGGGCAAAGCGCAGCCTGCATGGCAGCGCGCGCTTCTTCGCCCGCCTGAGCATCATCTCCTTCAAAAGCCCGGAAGAGGCGACGCCGCCTGCCAGCAGCGCCTGGCGGCAGCCGGTCTCCCCGCAGGCCGTTTCGATCATCCGCAGGATCGTCCTGCTCAGAAAGTCAAAGACCTCGCAGGCGATGTCCTCTCGCGTGAGCTCGCCCTGCTCAAGCCAGCGCGCCGTCTTGTTCTCCGCGCCAGCCAGATTGCAGCTCATCCCCTTGATGGAGACGCCGATTCTGCCCTGCGCCGTTCCCTGCATCGCCAGGCGCTCCAGCGCCGGCCCCGCCGGAAAGCCGAGGCCCATGCGCACGCCCGTCCTGTCGACGAGCTGTCCGGCGTGCAGGTCGAGGCTGCCGCCCAGCAGCGTCAGCTCCCCGTCCCGGTCAAGAAGCAGCTCGGTCGTTCCGCCGGAGAGATGCAGCGCCAGAAAGGGCTGCGAATCATCGATGCCGGAATCTACCAGCGCCGCGCGGATGTGCCCCTCCTGATGGCTCACAGGATAAAAAGGCGCGCGCAACAATGCCGCCGCTGCGCGCGCCTGACTCTCGCCCGCACGAAAGACGGGCATATAGGATTCCTCCGCCGGACGGGGGCGGGTGCTGGCAGCTACCGCGCAGATTTCCGCCTCCGGCGCCGCTTCCATGACGCCGGCGATCATCTGCGGCAGATTTTTGACATGCTGAAACAGGCTCTGCGACTGCTGAAGGCCGCGTTCGCCCTCTTGAACCGTGAGCAGACGCCGGCAGGAAGCGAGAAGCTCCCCCTCCGGCGTCACCAGCGCAGCCGAGGTCGTGTAGCAGCTCGTGTCAATGCCCAGAATCGCCTTCATGCCTTCGCCGCCAGCTTCCGGCTGATCGTGCCGAGCACGCCGTTGACGAACGGGCAGGACTCCTCGGCGGAAAACTTGCGCGTCAGCTCCACCGCTTCGTTGATGGACACCGGCACCGGCACGCCGCCATACTGCATCTCGTAGACAGCAAGGCGAAGAATCGCCAGGTCGACGCGGGACAGACGACCGATCGTCCATCCGCGCAGGCACGCGGAAATCTCGGCGTCGATCTCGTCCGCATGCTCGCGCACGCCGCTGACAGCCGCCTCAATATACGCCCGGTCGCTTTCGCCGGGCGTGTAGTCAATCAGGTCGACGAGCGTTTCCGCTTCGCCTTCTCCGCCAAAGAGTTGTTCAAAAACGAGCTGCATCGCAGCCTCGCGAGCGATTGGACGTGCCATGTTTCTTTTGCTCCGATCCTCATTTAGTCAGTTTCCGTCATTCATACCGGTCAGCGTCATCGCGATGGAAGAAAAGGATGATCTTTTTGAAAAAGCCCGCCTTGTCCTTTACGCCGCCGATAAATGCGCCGATCAGACAGAAGATGCCGATCACCAGCGCCTTGCTCACGCCGATAGTCAGGCAGAGCACCGCGAAGATGAGCCCCACCAGCGCACCAAAGAGCGCACAGGCCCGGGTGCCCGCGGTCAGCATCTGGCTCAAAAACGTCTTGAAATCCATCATGCGTCTTCACCCTGCTCTTCCTGCTCAGGCTCCTGCGCTTCCCCGTCAGCCGTCTCCTCCGCAGCAGGCTCTTCCTGCAGCGCGTCGGCCTCCTCCGCCGGACCGGCCTCTTCGGTCATGGGCTCGGCCTGCGCGCTCTCCTCCGGCTCGCTTGCGCCGGGAAGCGCCTCCTGGTCGAGCCCCAGCAGCGCAGCGGGAATGGCATACGGCGACTTCGCCGTCTCCTCGCTCGAGGGCGTGGTGCCGTCCACGAAGACGCGAACCTCCTGCACGACGACGCCCGAGCAGGCCTCCAGATACCGCTTGATCTGCTTCTGCAACGCGGAGATGGCCAGCGGCATGCTGATGTCCGACTGCAGCGTCACATGCACATCGACACGGATGCTCTCCTCGTCGCTGTACAGGGACGAGGTGACCACCTTGAGCTCCGCATGCTGATCGAGGCACTTGTGTACAAGCGCCTCAAGCGCCTTGAGCGAGATGCGGACCATGCCGTTCTCGTTCTGCTGAATGGCGAAGCTGCTGGAACGCTTCTTCGCGGCGGGCAGCGTCACGGCGATCAGCAGCAGCGCAAAGAGCGCCAGCACGATGGCCATGACGACCAGCGCGATCCGCGACTTGAGGCTCAGCAGCGAAATCCGGGTGAGCAGCTCAATCACCGGCGCCAGCGAAATCTTCCCCAGCACCAGCGCTACCGAACCCACTGCACCGCACACGGCAGCCGCAGCGCACAGCAAAATCAAAAGACGATCCCAAAAAGGATGCTTCATAAATGCGCGTTCCTCCTTTCAGCCCGGATTACTCCAGAGAAAGATCCTTCTGCTCCCCGTCCGCCGCGGGCTCCTCCGCTTCGGGGCTCTCCACGGCATCGTTCTCGTCGTCCTCGTCCAGATAGGAGGAGGACGAAAGCGGATCGATCACGACCTCGTCGTTGCCCTCCGTGAGCGCGGCAGATTCCTCGGCGGCGATCGCGTGCTCCTTCTCCTCCTCGATGCTCAGCGCAAGCTTCTGGCTCTGCTGCATCTCCTGGTTTTCTTTCTCAAAGCTCACGCCCACCACATGCAGATCGACCTTTTCCACATGCAGGCCGGTCATGGATTCGATGGACTTGCGCACGTTCTCCTGCGCGTTGCGGCCGACCTTCTGAATCGGCATGCCGTAATCCACCGTCACGCTAACGTCCACGCCGACGTTCTGGCCGTCAATATCCACCTTGACCCCGCGGGGCGTCTTGCCCTTGGCCAGGATGCCGGAGAGGGACCCGGAACCGGCGATGCCAGAAATCCCGTCCACCTCTGTCGTCGCGACGCTGACAATGGTCGCAATAACCTCATTTGCGTATGTGATCTGACCGCTTTCCTGATCTCTTTCCATATCGATGGTCACGTTTTCATTCATTTCAAGAACACCTCCCTATGGATATTCATTAGTATAGCAGATTTTCGCCGTCCGCACAATCTTCTGCTCCATTTTTTACGAGAATGATTTTGACCGATTCAGCGGGAATACCCGTCTGGCCCGAGGCTGCGCTGAGTATCTTTGCCCTGTCCGCCTCCCCGTCCGCCTCGTTTTTCGGCACGATCAGCGTCAACATCTGCGCCCCGCAGACCGCCGTCACATCTTCAAAGCCCATTTCGCCCAGCACGGCCTCCGCCTGCGCCTCGGCCTCCATCCGCCGCACGAGCTCCGTCTTCTGCGCCAGCGCGCTTTCTACGGTGGCCGCGCCTGCCTTTTTGCTGGCGATGACGCTGTCGAGCATCTCGATCTCCTGTGCGCGCTCAAGCGCCAGCTTTGCCCGGGTGTCCTGGGCATCGAGCACCATGTCCTGCGCCCCCTCAAGCGTCGAGCGGACGATGGGCAGGCTGACCGCCGCCGTCTCCGGTTCCTTCGCGCCCACATATCCGCAGACCGCGAGCAGCGTCAGCAGCAGCGCGCAAAGCCCCGCGCGCAGCCCCGACGGCATCTTGAATTTCGTCATTTTATTCTCCTCCCGTCACCACGCTGACCGCCGAAGCCGGCAGCCCCAGCAGCGCGCAGAGCGCCTGCTCCAGCTCGATGCGCACGAGCGGATCGCCCGCCCCCTCAGCCACGGCCACGGCGCCGCAGGGAATCTCCACCGCGTTGTCCGTCTTTACCCACGTGCCCGGCTCCGTCTGCTGCGCGCGCGTCATGATGACCACCTGCACGCGCCCGGCCCCCTCCATGGCCGAAAGCGTCCGCTCCACGCGCGACTCCAGGTCGTCCGCTGCGCCGCCCTGGTCCGTGAGCCTTCCGCCCAGCGCGATGAGCAGCAGCGCCGCGGCGAGCAGCAGCGCGGCCTGCGGCGTGAGCGCGGCGCGCAGCCTCAAGAGCATCTGTTTCATGGCTTCATCCTCTACTGCATCAGACTGCCGATCATCTCCATCAGGCTCTGCTGCCCGCTCAATCCTTCGCACAGATGTGTGAGGCCGGAAAGCGTCAGATGCAGCATGAGCAGACCACTGAGCACGCGGATGCCTCCGATCAGCCGCCTCTCGGGCAGCACCATCTGAATCAGCGCGCTCATCGCGCACATCGCGCAGAGCTGAGCCATCAGCGTCATCATGGCCGTCCTCCTCCCTTCGCCCCGGCTTACCGGAGCATCACCGTCAGATTGCCGACCAGCAGCATCTGCACGATCAGAAGAAAATACATCGTGCCCACGCAGAGCATCGTGATCAGAAAGAGCACGATTGTCCTGGAAAAGTCCCCGATCGCGCGGATGACCTCCCCGTCGGCGACGGGTTCCAGCAGCGCCGCGCCGAGCTTGAGCGCGAAGACGGAGGCCAGCGTCTGCAGCATCGGCCCCAGCAGCAGCGCGCAGAGCACCAGCACGCTCGACACGCCCAGCGCGTTTTTGACGATAAGCGTACAGCCCACAAGGGTATCCATCGTGTCGGAGAACATGCCGCCGACGACGGGCACGAAGTTGTCCACCGCGTATTTCGCCGCGCGGATGGCCACGCCGTCGATCGAGGCGCTGCACACGCCCTGCAGCGACATCGCCCCCAGAAAGACCGTGAAGCTCACGCCCAGCAGCCAGCAGACCGCGCTGCGAAGCAGCTGCGCCATGCGCGTCAGATGCATCCGGTCGGAGAGGTGGTTGACCGCCGTGACCGCGCAGGTGCACATCACCAGCCGCAGAATCACCTCCCGCGCGAGATAGACCATGCTCCCGGAGGCCGCGACCACTACGGGATGGAAAAACGCCGAGGAGGCGCTGCCGCCGACGGCGGTCAGCAGCGTCAGAAGCATCGGCAGCATCTTGTCCATCTGCGTCGTCATGGAGACGATCGCACTGCGCGTGTGCGAAAGCTCCCGGATGGTCAGCGTGACCATCGGGATGAGCAGCAGCATGAAGCACACGCTGCGCGCCAGGCCGGCCAGCGCGTCGTCCTCGCCCAACAGCAGATGCGACAGGATGCTCAGCAGCAGCACAGGCAGCATCAGCGAGAGCAGCAGCGGCCCCAAGCTGCCCAGCTGCGCAAACAGCCCGCCCAGAACGTCGGAGACGAGCGCCTCGACGGAGACCGTCTCCCCCGAGGCGAACCGGCGGACCGCCTCGGCAACGCCCGCCTCCCCCATGCCCGGAACCGTCAGCCCCTCCAGCTGCGAAAAATCGAGCTCCCCGATCACGCGGTCGATCGTCTCCTCCATGCTGGGCGGCTTGGCGCTCTCCTGCTCCGCGGCCTCCTCCTGCGCCCTGCCCGGAACCAGCCAGACCAGCAGGAGCAGCACAAGCATCAGCGCAGCACATCGACGGCCATCTGCGTCAGCGAGAGGAACACCGGCATGACGATGCCCAGCAGCGCCAGCCTGCCGCAGAGCTCCGCGCGCTGGGCGACGGAGGGCGCGTCCATGTCCCGGCAGACCTGCGAGGCGATCTGCGTCACCAGGACGATGCCCATCGCCTTGAGCATCACGGTGTAGTATTGCCCGTCCAGCCCAAGCGACAGGAGAAAGTCGCGGATGCTGACCACGTAGCTTCGCAGGTCCGGCAGTACCGCTGCGACGACCATCACGCCGAAGACCGCGCATAGCAGAGCGGCCATCGCCGGATGCAGCTGGCGCAGCAGCATCACCAGCACGCCCGAGAGCAGACAGATTCCGATCAGGCGCAGCCATTCCACGCGCTTCCCTCCCGCTCATTCAATACAGACCGAAGATGCTCTTGACGTTGTTGAGCAGCTGCGCGACCAGGTCGACGACCAGAAACAGCACGACCACTAGCCCCGCAACCGATGCCAGCACAGCGATATCCTCCCGTCCGGCCTTTTGCAGCACCTGGTTGACCGCGAAGATCAGAATTCCCACGCCCGCAATCTGAAACAGCAGATCGATGTTCAAGCAGCAGCGCCTCCCTTCCGTGCCGCCGCGCGCAGGCGAGCGGCCTCCTCTTCTCAGATCAGCAGCAGGAATGCGGCCGCGCCGCCCGTCAACCCCAACGTGCGGATCAGCTGCGCGCGCTTTCCGGCCTGGGCGCGCAGCTCCTCCTCCCGCGCGCGCAGGCGTTCATCCGCCTCACCGATCAGGCGAAGCTGCTCGCGCATGCCCGTTCTTCCCAGCTCGCCGAGCACCGTCTCAAACGCCGAGCGATCCTCCTCGCTGAGCACGCCGTAGGCCGGCAGGCGCGCGCTCTCCCCGGCAAAGAGCAGCATCAGCTGTGGGTTGACGCAGTTTTGAAGCCTCTGTGCGCTGGCGTGCAACAGCCGGGTCAGTTCCCTGTCCTGCTGCGTCGCACGCAGGTCAATCCGTATGAGCATGTCCGGTAGCGACGGCTGCTCATAGCGAATCAAATCATTCATCCGCAGCAGGCATCTGCGCATCGCCTGAATGTATCGGACGCGCCGCTTCTCCCCGTCCGCGATCAGAAAGCCCATCGCGCTGAGCACGATCATCGCCATCAGCGCCACATCCCGGTTGCCCATCTGTTTTCTTCCCTCCGTCCGTTTTGAAGGGCCTGCCCTCCGCGTCCCAAACCGCCCTGCATGCGCCCTCCCGGCCCAGCAGGATATAGCGGTCAAACGCCCGCGCGTCAAACAGCCTGCGCAGCGCCGGCCGCAGCAGGACACCGCTCAGGCTGCCCGCATGGGCCGAAGCAAGGAGTCCCACGCCGCAGCGCGCCGCCTCCAGCAGCGCCCCGACGTCCTCCTCCCTCCCGATTTCATCCGTCACCAGCACCTGCGGCGCCATCGACCGAAGGAGCAGCATGAGCGTCAGCGGCTTCTGTGCGCCCGAGAGGACATCCAGCCGCCGTCCCTGTTCCTGCGGAATGTCGCCGGCAAACAGCTCGCCGCGCTCGTCCGCCGCGCAGACGTGCAGCCCCTGCGCATCGGAAAGCCAGAGGGCTGCGTCCCGCAGGAGGGTCGTCTTGCCGCAGCCCGGAGGCCCGAGCACGAGCACACGGTTCGGCACGCCCTCTCCGTCGATCAGATGCTCCCGAATCGGCATGCTCGCCCCCGGCAGCGCGCGCGCGATGCGGATGCAGACCGAGGTCACGGCGCTCATGCGCAGAGGTTGTCCCGCCTCCGCGGCAAGAAACCCGCAGACGCCGGCGCGATGGCCGCCCGGCAGAGGCAGATAGCCCTGCGCCATCTGCGTCTCAAAGGCGTAGCGCGAATAGCCGCAAAGCGCCGCAAGCAGCGCCTCTATCGCCTCGCGGTTCAGAGCCGGCCAGCCGCCTGCGCATCGAGCCCTCTGAGCAGCGCCGATGTCTCCGGCGTCAGCCGGGAACAGAGCGCCTCCCGCCACGGCATACAACTGCCTCCCTTCCGCGTTTTTTCGATGAAAAAACGCAGAGCTCTCGCTCTGCGTTCATCTTATGTTGAGGCGCTGCGGTTTAGCCCACCTCGACGACCTCCGTTCCGTCGATCGCTGCCTGAATCAGGGCCTCGCTGTCAAGCGCCTCCTCCGCCTTGGCGATCAGCGCCTTGCGCGGATGGGTCGCCGGATGCTTCGGCGTGAAGACCGTGCAGCAGTCCTCATAGGGCAGCGACGAGGTTTCAAACGTGCCGATTTTGACGGCC
>SFFC01000212.1 GCA_004556985.1 Clostridiales bacterium
ATGGACAGCGCCCGCGCCATGTGGCAGCGCATGATGAAGCACGAAAAAAAGCAGCCCGGATACACCCGCGTGGACTTCACGCTGACCGTGGAGGGGCTGCGGCTCTGGGAAACGCCCGCCTATCCCGCGCACTACGCAGACGAACCGGACGCATGGATTTGCACGCCGGTCGGCGCGTATGCCATCGTCTCAGACAGCGGCGTGCTCGTCGAGGCCAGCTGTGATCTGTTTGAAGTCCGTGCCCGCCGTCCGCTCGAGGGCGACGCTGTGTATGCGGAGTGGCTCAGCGCCTTTGCCGCTTTGCATGGGTCTTCCCTGCTTCCCGCGCGCAGCTGGCAGACCGCGCTGCATCTGGCGCTGACCTCCCCTTCCTCCGCGCTCGCCTGCGGCACGGAGGATGTGCCGTTTCAAAGCGCCTCCATGGCAGAGCCCGTCATTGCCTTCGGCCACACGACCGTGATTACGGCCATCCGGCCTGTGCTCTCCGCGATTTCCGAGGACGACTGGGCGCCCTTCTGGACGCTTGAAACCGCCGACGAATACGCCGATGGCTGGCGGGCACCGTGATTTGTTGGAATTGTACATGTTTTTATGTGAGATTCTACATTTTAGACCTTTACTGACTTTAACCAACCGTGGTATACTATATTCGTCGAAAGACAGAATTCAGTCTACCGTTCACCGGGCGGTTTCCGCCCTGAACATAAAGGAGGAGGATTTGGATGGATGCCAACCGTTTCACCCAAAAATCCCTTGAAGCCCTGCAGGGCGCACAGCAGCTCGCACAAAGCTGCGGCAACGCGCAGGTGGAGCAGCTCCATCTGCTTAGTGCCCTGCTCTCCCAGGAGGGCGGCCTGATCGGCCAGCTGATGGAAAAGCTGGGCATTCAGCTGCGCACAGCTCAAAATGTCTGCGACGGCGCGGTCAGCCGTCTGCCCAAGATTTCCGGCAGCAACCAGCAGCCCTACGTCTCCGGCACGCTCTCTACGGCGCTGCAGCAGGCGGAAAGCGAAATGAAGCAGATGCGCGACGAGTATATCTCCGTCGAGCACCTGTTCCTCGCCCTCATCGAGAAGGCGGACTCCGGCGTGAAGCCGGTTCTCAGCCAACTGGGCGTGACCAAGCCGAAATTCCTCGAGGCCCTGCAGAGCGTGCGCGGCAGCGCCCGCGTGACGAGCGAGGACCCCGAATCGACCTACGACGCGCTCAAGAAATACGGTCAGGATCTGGTCGAGCTCGCGCGCCAGAACAAGCTCGATCCTGTCATCGGCCGCGACACGGAAATCCGCAACGCGATCCGCATTCTCTCACGCAAATCGAAGAACAATCCTGTGCTCATCGGCGAGCCGGGCGTCGGCAAGACGGCTATCGCCGAGGGCCTTGCGCAGCGCATTGTGCGCGGCGACGTGCCGGACAGCCTCAAGAACAAGACGATCTTCTCCCTCGACATGGGCGCGCTGATCGCGGGCGCGAAGTTCCGCGGCGAGTTTGAAGAGCGCCTCAAGGCGGTGCTGAACGACATCAAGGCCAGCGACGGCCGCATCATCCTGTTCATCGACGAGCTCCACACGATCGTCGGCGCGGGCAAGACCGAGGGCAGCATGGATGCAGGCAACCTGCTCAAGCCGATGCTCGCACGCGGCGAGCTGCACTGCATCGGTGCGACCACGCTCAACGAATACCGCAAGTACATCGAGAAGGACGCTGCGCTCGAGCGCCGCTTCCAGCCCGTGATGGTCGCTGAGCCGACCGTCGAGGACACGATCTCCATCCTGCGCGGCCTCAAGGAGCGCTACGAGGTCTTCCACGGCGTCAAAATCCAGGATCAGGCGCTGATCGCCGCCGCGACGCTCTCCAACCGCTATATCTCCGACCGCTTCCTGCCGGACAAGGCCATCGACCTCGTCGACGAGGCCTGCGCCACCATCCGCACGGAGATGGACTCCATGCCCCAGGAGCTCGACGACGTCCGCCGCCGCATCATGCAGCATGAGATCGAGGAGGCTGCCCTCAAGAAGGAGGACGACGCCCTCTCCCGCGA
>SFFC01000213.1 GCA_004556985.1 Clostridiales bacterium
CGCGACGACTTCTACCTCGACGGAAAAAAGTTTCAGATCATCTCCGGCTCCATCCATTATTTCCGCGTCGTGCCGCAGTACTGGCGCGACAGGCTCCTCAAACTCAAGGCTATGGGCTGCAACACCGTGGAGACCTACATTCCCTGGAACTTCCATGAGCGCCGCAGGGGCGAATTTGACTTCAGCGGCTGGCGCGACGTGGCGGCGTTCGTGCGCCTGGCGCAGGAGGTCGGACTGTATGTTCTCCTCCGCCCGACGCCCTACATCTGCGGCGAATGGGAGTTCGGCGGCTTCCCGGCCTGGCTGCTCGAGGAGGACGGCATGCGGCTGCGCTGCAGCGATCCGGCCTATATGAAGCACGTGCTCGCCTACTACGACGAGCTGATCCCGCGCCTGGTTCCGCTGCAGGTGACCCACGGCGGCCCCGTGCTGATGATGCAGGTCGAGAACGAATACGGCTCCTACGGCGACGACAAGGCCTATCTGGCCGCGCTGCGCGACGCGATGACGGCGCGCGGCATCGACGTGCCGCTCTTCACCTCCGACGGCCCGGAGGACGACATGCTCGCCTGCGGCCGCACAGAGGGCGTCTTCCAGACCGGCAACTTCGGCTCGCAGACGAAGGAGCGCTTCGCCGTCATGACCGCGCACGGCATCAAGCCGCTGATGTGCATGGAGTTCTGGTGCGGCTGGTTCGATCATTGGGGCTGCGACGGGCACAGCACGACCGACGCCGCTGTCTGCGCGAAGGACTTTGCCGACCTGCTCGCGCTCGGCCACGTCAACATCTACATGTTCCACGGCGGCACGAGCTTCGGCCTGATGAACGGCAGCAACGACTACGACCGCCTGACGCCGGACACGACGAGCTACGACTACGACGCCCCGCTGAGCGAGGACGGACGCGAGACGGAAAAATACCGCCGCTTCAAAGCCGCGATCGAGGCGCATCAGGGCGCGCCCGTTCCGCCGGTCGAGATTGCGGAGATTCCGCGCGCCGCTTACGGCGAGGCGAAGCATCTCGCCGCCGCGCCGCTGCTCCCGCTGGCCGCCGCGCGCCCGGCGCATCATCATGTGACGCCGCAGAGCATGGAGCGCCTCGGGCAGGACGTCGGCTACACACTCTACCGCACGACGCTCGTCAACGAGCGCGAGCTGCGCAACCTCCAGCTCGTCGGCGCGAACGACCGCGCGCAGGTCTTCCTCGACGGGCAGCCGATCGTCACGCTCTATGACCGCGAGCTGCTTAAGGCGCATGTCTTTGAGACGCCGGTGCCCGTTCGCCCGGGCGCTGTGCTCGATATCCTCGTGGAGAACCTGGGCCGCGTCAATTATAGCTACAAGATCGAGCAGCAGCGCAAGGGCATCGACGGCGCCGTCGTGCTCAACAACCATCAGCGCTACGGCTGGGACATGTTCGTCCTCGACGAGGCCGCGATGCTCGCCATGCGTCCGCAGGGCGAGTCGCCCGTGCAGGGCCCCGCCGTCCATCTGCTGACGTTTGAGGTGAATCAGTGCGCCGACACCTTCCTCGACCTGAGCGCCTGGGGCAAGGGCACGGTCTTCCTCAACGGCTTTACGCTCGGCCGCTTCTGGGAGATCGGGCCGCAGAAGCGCCTGTACATTCCCGCGCCGCTGCTGCGCGAGGGCGAAAACGAGCTGCTGATCGTCGAGACGGAGGGCCGCTTCGGGAAGGCGACGCTTGAAAGCGAGCCTGCGCTGGGGTGATTCCATCCTCAGGATTCCATCCTCAGAAAAGCGGGCCGTAAGCGCGAATCGAAGAAGAGAGTCCGAGGGGCTTGCCCCTCGGACTCTCTTCTTCGATTCGCATTGATGGAAGCCATTCGGGATAAACCCGGCTCATTCCGTCTCCGGCCTGACCGGCTCGCGGTTGGGGCAATAATAGACGACGTTCGGCTCGAGCTCGATGCCCGCCTGCGCGAAGAGCTCCTCCACCGTCACGAACAGATAGCCCTGGTCGCAGAGGCGCTCAAGGATCAGCCCCGCATAGCGCGGGCTGTACGGGTTGAGGTCGTGCATC
>SFFC01000214.1 GCA_004556985.1 Clostridiales bacterium
TCCACCTTCCCCATCGCCACGGGCGTGTACTACAAGCACGATTACGGCGCAGGCGTGGACATCTCCCGCTACAAGAACATCCCCGTGCCCACCAGCTACATGTGCGCCCACAGCGACTACAACTTCGTCGGCGGCTACGACTACGGCGTGGAGGCGGGCATCCTGCACATCGCGGATCACCACGTCTCGCCCGGCAAGAAGCAGTGGACGTGGGGCTGCGGCGACTTCGGCAAGGCGTGGGACCGCAACCTGACCGATGAAAACGGCCCGTACATCGAGCTGATGACCGGCATGTTCTGCGACAACCAGCCGGACTTCACGTGGCTGAAGCCCTTTGAGGAGAAGACCTTCACCCAGTACTTCATGCCCTACAAGGCCGCGGGCTACGTCAAGAACGCGAGCACCGAGGTCGTGCTGAACCTCGAGTGCGAGGCGGGCATGGCGAGCATCACCGTCTACGCCACGGGCGTCTACAAGGATGCGCGCGTGGTGCTCACCGCGAACGGTCGGCCCGTCTACGACAGGACGGCGACGATCAGCCCGGTGAACGTGCTCAGCGACAGCGTCGCCATCGACGTGCCGGAGACGGCGCTCGTGCTGGCCGTGTATGACGCAAGCGGCCGGAAGCTGCTCGACTACGCGCCGCAGCCGAAGAAGATCGACGAGATCCCCGATCCGGCACCCGCCGCGAAGCTGCCGGAGGAGATCCGCACCAACGAGGAGCTCTACCTGACCGGCCTGCACATCGAGCAGTACCGCCACGCGACGTACCTGCCCGATCCGTATTACCTTGAAGCGCTGAAGCGCGACCCGGGCGACATCCGCGCGAACAACGCCTACGGCACGCTGCTGCTGCGCCGCGGCCTGTTCGCCGGGGCGGAGAAGCATTTCCGCACGGCCATCGCGCGCATGACCGAGCGCAACCCCAACCCGTATGACAGCGAGGCATACGTCAACCTCGGTCTGGCGCTGCTATATCAGGGCCGGGACGACGAGGCCTATGACGCCTTCTACAAGGCGACGTGGACCGCCGCCGAGCAGGAGACGGGCTTCTACTACCTCGCCGCGATCGACTGCCGCCGCGGGGACGACCGCCTTGCGCTCGAGCATATCGACCGCAGCCTCGTGCGCAACGGGCATAACCTCAAGGCGCGCGCGCTGCGCGGCATGATCCTCACGCGTCTGGGACGGGAGAAGGAGGCTGCGGCGTGGTACGCGCAGAACCTGGCGCTCGACGCGTTTGACTACGTTTCCCGCATCGAGTCCGGCGATACGGACGGCGCGCTCCGGCTGATGGGCGACCGCGCGAGCAGCTACATCGAGTGCGCCATCGACTACGCCGAGGCCGGCTTCTATGAGAAGGCCGTCGCCGTGCTTGACCTGTGCCGCGCCGGCAGCCCGATGCTCGCCTACCACAAGGCGCTCTACGCCTTCCATTACGATGAGAAGCTGGCGGCTGAGGCGCTTGCGGACGCCGCGCACCGCGACAGCCTCTACTGCTTCCCGAACAAGCTGGAGGACATCCTCGCGCTCGAATACGCGATTGCGCACAACCCGCAGGATGCCCGCGCGCCCTACTACCTCGGCTGCCTGTGGTATGATAAGCGGCAGTATGACAGGGCTGCGGCGATGTGGGAGCGCAGCGCGGAGCTCGATCCCGCCTTCCCGACGGTCTGGCGCAACCTCGCGCTGGCGTATTACAACAAGCAGGGCGACCCGCAGAAGGCCCGCGCGTGCCTGGAGCGCGCCTATGCGCTCGACGAGAGCGACGCGCGCGTGCTGCTGGAGCTCGACCAGCTCTATCACAAGCTGGGCATGCCGGTTGCCGAGCGCTTCGCGTTCCTTGACAGCCATCAGGAGACGGTGTTCGTGCGCGACGACCTGACGGTCGAGTACTGCACGCTGCTCAACGATCTGGGCCGCTACGAGGACGCGCTCTCGATCATCGAAAACCGCCACTTCCATCCGTGGGAGGGCGGCGAAGGCAAGGTGACCACGCAGTACGCCGTGGCGCTCACGCAGCTGGCGCGCGCCGCGCTG
>SFFC01000215.1 GCA_004556985.1 Clostridiales bacterium
CAGCGCGCCGGCCGCCGCCATCACGGCGCCGCCGATCACAAATTGCCAGCCCGAGAGCGCGACGGGATCCTCGCTCTGCCCATAGCGCTTGATCATGCCTGCGCTGCACGCGCTCGCGAGCATCGAAATGAGCAAAAAGCCCTCGCCTGTCAGGCTGACGGAGGAATCGAGCCTCGTCCCATCCAGATTGACCAGCACGACGCCCGCCACGCCGATCAGCCCGCCGATCCACTTGAGCGCGTTCATCCGCTCCGAGCGGAACAGATAGCAGGCCGTCAGAATCGCGACGAAGGCGCTCAGGCCCAGGATGATCGAGCCCTTGACGCTTTCCGTATGCGCGACGCCGATGTAGAAGAAGACGTACTGCGCAACCGTCTGCACCATCGCGAGCCGCACGGCCTTGCTCCAGCCCGACGCCCGAAGGCGCACAGAGCCACGCCGCTGCGCAGCGGCAATAAGCAGCGTCAGCACTCCGGCGAGGAAGAACCGGCAGCCCGCAAAGAGAATCTGTGTTGCCGTCGCCCCCTCCGCAATGGCAAAGAGCCGGTAGCCGAGGTTAATCATGGGGATCGCGCTGCCCCAAAGCAGGCAGCAGAAGGACGCCAGCAGCGTCACAATCAGCGGGCGCGTCAGAAGCGACGCGCCCTGTGTCTTCATCTTCATTGTCCGTCCATCCTCTGTATGGCGAATCCGTGCCGCAGGCGCGGTCATCCCCGCGGATACAGCAGCTCGAATTCCTCCAGAACGCAAATGCCATTCTCATCGAAGGGCTGCCCTGCGGCCTGATAGTCCGGCGTAAACGCCCGCCTGTGGATCTCCCGCCATTTTGCGAGCGTCCTCGTCCCCTCTCCCTCTTTAAAGGCATGCTCCGCGGACACCTCGCCAAACGGGACGAGCGACACCCTCGTGTCCCGGATCACGCCGGCGGCAGAGCCGTCGTCATACAGGATGACGCTGTATCCGCCCACCTCCGGCAGGAGCTCTCCCTCGGTTTCATACGCGATCAGCGGGCTCGCCGTCGCCGTTTTGACGCCATCCAGAACGAGCGCCGCCAGCTCGTCGGCAAAGGGACCGCCGCCGCAGAACGCCCACGCCTCATGGGGCGTCCGGGGATCGAGGCCGGTCTGCGCGCAGAACCGGCTCCACATCTCGTCTGCCGTCATGCTTTTGCCTCCCCCGCAGCGCCAAAGCCGCCTGCGCGCATCGCCGCCAGGCCCATGACACCCAGCACCGCCGCCATCACCGCATAGTCAAACGCCTGCGGCATCGGTAGCTTGTCCAGCGCGTATTCCAGGAAGACGACCGCGCCCACGCCCGCCAGATAGACGGTCAGCGCGATGAGCCCGCCGCGCACGCTCCGCCGCCGCAGCGCCCACATGGCCAGCACAAACAGCCCGAAGAGCGCGCACTGCACCTGCTGCACGCGGACAAAGCCCCAGCGGATCGTCTCCGCCCGCAGGCTTTCGCAGAAGATCTGCGTCATGGAGAGCCAGAGCAGCGCAGTCAGAAAGACGTCGCCCGCCGTTTCGCGGCGCAGGCGCCACACGAAGACGGCCAGTGCCAGCGCCGCCGCGGCCTCCAGCATGAACACCGCCAGATGCCATTGGCCGTACATGTCCTGCACGGCAAACGGGAAGCGCTGCCACGCCGGCTCCATCACCATCTGCCCCCAGCCGAAATCGGAGAAGACCTCTCCCAGCCGTGCGACGGCCAGCGCGAGCAGCCCCGCCGGAGCGAGCGCGTCGAGCACCTGCCCCGCGCGCCGGCGCGTGCATTTCGCGGTCAGCACGCCCGCGAGCACAACGCCCAGCACAGCACCGCACAGCGCGTATTCATACGGCCTGTCGCTCAGCAGCACAAAACCGCCCAGCCCGCGCGAGGCGTACTTCGTCACATGGAGAT
Source organism: Clostridiales bacterium (assembly GCA_004556985.1). Taxonomy (GTDB): domain Bacteria; phylum Bacillota; class Clostridia; order Christensenellales; family Aristaeellaceae; genus Ventricola. The sequence goes on from SFFC01000215.1 coordinate 1,903, forward strand.
ACACCCGCGCGCACAGCGGCGAGAGCACGGCGCACAGCAACGCCAGCACCGGCGTCGTGCAGCCCCTGAGGGCGGCCCGCCGCGCACGCAGGAAAAAGGCCGCGCTGCCCAGCGCAAACGC
>SFFC01000077.1 GCA_004556985.1 Clostridiales bacterium
CGGGCCCATCTACCTGACCGTCCTCTTCCATACGCATGACGAAAACGGTGTGCGCCGGGACTATGGCTCCATGGCCGCAGCAATCGAATAAGCGACACAAAGCTTTCCATACAAGCAGGAGGGGCAGTCACCTGCCCCTCCTCTTTTCTTTCCGCTTTTGCTGTTTGAGCTCGAAAAGCCGCTCCTTCTGCGCCTCCCGCTGCTCGCGGCTCTGCGTCCTGCGCTCGGTTTTCATGGCCTCGCGCCCCGCGGCAAGCGCCTGCTGCGACCGCGTGCCAATCCCCTCGCGCGCAAGACGCCTGTCCGCGTCCCGCTTCGCGCGCTTGGGGCTGACCGCCCGCATCCTGGTTTCGGCCTCCACAGCCGGACTGAGTTTCAGATGATCGTATTCCCTGAGGATGAAGGCGAGGACGTCGACGTCCTTCGGCTCCGCGCCGAAGACCGTGCGGCAGGCGCAAAGCCGCCCCGCCTCCACGCGCTCCAACACGCCCACATAAAACGGATCCTCAAAAAACACAACCAGCGTCACAGAAATTCCGTCCATCACGGTTCCTCCTTTGAGCTTTTCTCCGCAAAGAAGGGACGACCAAGGAGGAGGGCTACTTACGCCCGGGAGAGCCGGGCGCGCCCGGACTACCAACCGGACTGCGCAGCGGACAGACCGCGCGTTGTGTTTTTATCTTTGCTCCCTGAGCATACCTGATTCGCCGCCCAAAAGCAATCCCTTCGGGCAAATCCACCGCCTCTTCCGGGCAAAAAAGACGGCCAACCCCGAAAGGATGGCCGCCGGCTTATGGACATAAGCGGACAATTTTTCCCATGATGCTTTTCTTTAATGAATCATGGAATGTTTTCTCTCCCCTTCGGGGAGAGAAAAACCTTTTGTCGACAATGCGCACGAGGTCGAGCACCGCGTCCGCCACATAGGCCGCGTTCTCCGTGCCGAGGGTTGAATACATCGGCAGCGAAATCTCGCTTTCGGAGAAGGCGTAGGCCTTCGGGTAGTCCTCCGGCTTGTAGCCAAAGCGCTTTGCGTAGGCACTCATCGTGTGCAGCGCGATGAAGTGGACGCTGACGCCGACATTGCGCGCCTTGAGCTCGTCGATAAAGCGGTCGCGAGAAATCGTCAGCCGCTCCGGCACGACGCGAAGCACGTAGAGATGGCGGCTGTGATGGCAGTAGTCTGGCGTCTTCTGCAGCCGGAGCTCGGGTACGCCCACAAAGGCCTCCTCGTAGACGCGAACGGCCTCAAAGCGGCGGCGCTGCATATCCTCCAGGCGGGCGAGCTGGGTCGTCGCCAGCGCCGCCTGAATGTCGAACATGTTGTACTTGTAGCCCGGCTCCTCGATGTCGTAGCGCCAGGAGCCCTCCTTGCCGTAGCGGTTCCAGGAGCCGGAGCTCATGCCGTGGCAGGAAAGCACGCGTGCCTTCGCCGCGATCGCGTCGTCGTCCGTCACCAGGGCGCCGCCCTCGCCGCAGGCGAGGTTCTTGGTCGCATAGAAGGAATAGGAGACGGCGTTGCGCGGATGATGGCCGATCAGCTCGCCGCCATAGCGCGTCTCGACCGCATGCGCCGCGTCCTCGGAGAGGAAAAGGTCGTGCTCGTCGCAGATTTTGGAGATGCGCCCCAGGTCGGCCGCCAGGCCGGAATAATGCACGGGCACGACCGCGCGGGTCTTCGGCGTGATGCGCCGCTCGATCTCGTCGGGGTCGATCAGGCCCGTGTCGGGATCGATATCTGCGAACACGGGCGTTGCGCCGACATGCAGGATGGTATTGGCCGTGGAAGCGAAGGTCAGCGGCGTGGTAATGACCTCGTCCCCCGGGCCGACGCCCGCCGTCATCAGCGCCAGATGGAGCGCCGCCGTGCAGGAGTTGACCCCGATGCAATGCTTCGCTCCGACATATTCTGCAAAGCGCTTTTCAAACTCGAGGGTACGCGGCCCCTTCGCCCACCAGCCGGAACGCACGGCATCGCTGACCGCAGCGATCTCCGCATCGCTGATGTCGGGAATGCAAAACGGCATCCACGTCTCTCTCGTCTTGAATTCGCTCATTTTCTGTTCCTCCCGCCGGGTGTGCCGGATTGAAATAACGCATTCGCCCGGCCCAATGGGATCATTATAACACAATTCGCAGACTGCTTCAAGCGCTCACAGATGTTGTCTGATAAATTGGCGCTCAAAAACAGACCGCCGGCCGCTTTTTGTTTTTCCGGCCGCAGGAAAACGCGCGGCCTCCCTTTCCTGCGGCTGCCAGCAGCCCTCCTCGTAATTATTGCGTGACAGTTTGTCAAGTTCAATGCCTTTCTCCCGTTTTTCTGCGGCATACCGTCCATTTTTCCCCCTCGCTTCAGGGCAATCTGCCCGAAAAAGCCGAAAAAAGCCGAAATTGGGGGTTGACAATGCCAAAGGGCCGCGCTATAATGCAACCAATCAAATACAAACCGATTGAGGAAAGAGAAGTAGAAGGTCATCTTCCTGTCACAGAGAGCCGCCGTTGCTGGGAGTGCGGTATAGGGGATCTTTCAAATGGGCTTTCCGAGGGCCTTGTCAAACGGGCATTCGCCTCAGTAGACGGGACGGGACGCAGACCCGTTATCAGGCTGCACCGTATGTTGGTACGGGGTAAGCGGGCCGAATGGCCAAGATGAGTGGCACCACGGAAAGAGTTTTCCGCCTCATGTTCTTCAGGGAACATGGGGCGTTTTCTTTTCCCCAGTCTCCCTCCGCTTCCCACGACTGGGCACAGCAAACCAAACGACCAATCTCAAGGAGGAACACATCATGAAGCGTATCATCGCCATCGCCGCCGCCATCGCTCTTCTCGCCGTCTCTACCATCGCCGCCGCAGAGGGCTACACCATCGGCATCGGTCAGTTCGCCCAGCACGGCTCGCTGGACAACTGCTACGAGGGCTTCGTCGCCGGCCTGGCTGAGGCGGGCCTCGTCGAAGGCGAAAACCTGACGATCGATCTTCAGAACGCGCAGGCCGACATGGGTATCACCCAGCAGATCGCCGCGCAGTTCGCCGCCGCCAAGGTCGACATGATGGTTGGCATCGCCACCCCGATGGCGCAGGCCTGCTATAATGCCGCCGAGGGCAAGCTGCCCGTCATCTTCACCGCCGTGACCGATCCGGTCGCCGCCGGCTTTGTCTCCGCGGACGGCACGCCCGCCGGCGAGGTGACCGGCACCTCCGACGCGCTGCCCATCGAGGCGCAGCTCGCGACCATCCGCGCCATGCTTCCCGACGCCGCGAAGATCGGCATCCTCTACACAACCAGCGAGGTCAACTCCCTCTCCGCGATCGAGGAATACAAGCAGCTCGCCCCGGCCTATGGCTTTGAGATCGTCGAGTCCGGCGTGAGCACAGCCGCCGACATCCCGCTGGCACTCGACGCCCTGCTGCCCAAGGTCGACTGCCTCTCCAACCTGACCGACAACACCGTCGTCGCCGCCCTCGCGCTCGTGCTGGACAAGGCCAATGCCGCCGGCAAGCCTGTCTTCGGCTCCGAGATCGAGCAGGTCAAGCTGGGCTGCGTCGCCGCCGAGGGCCTTGACTACATCGCGCTCGGCCGCCAGACCGGCCTGATGGCCGCCAAGGTGCTCAAGGGCGAGGCGAAGGCCAGCGAAATCCCCTACGAGATCATCACCGAGCCGGGCCTGTACGTCAACAGCGCCGCGCTCGAGTCCTTCGGCATCGTCCTCTCCGACGAGCTCGCGGCCCGCGCGATCGAGGCCGAGTAATTCCTCCTCCTCTTTCGGGAGCCCCTCCCCTGCGAAGGGCTCCCGCTTCGCCTGTCCCATGAAATATTCATCTCTTCGGAGGTTATCCGCATGACGTTGCTGCTGAGCGTTCTCGAGCAGGGCCTGATCTACGCGATCCTCGCCCTGGGCGTGTACATCACCTTCAAGATCCTCGATTTCCCGGACATGTCCGTCGATTCGTCGTTCCCGCTGGGCGCGGCGGTCACGGCGCTGATGATCGCCGGCGGCTGCTCCCCGCTGCTGACGTTGCCGGTGTCGCTGCTCGCAGGCGCCGCAGCCGGCGCGCTGACGGGCTTCATCCATGTCCGCCTCAAGGTGCGCGATCTGCTCGCGGGCATCATCGTCATGACGGCCCTCTACTCCGTCAACCTGCATATCGCAGGCCGGGCGAATGTTCAGCTCTTCACCTTCAACACCATCTTCAAGAACGAGCGGATCGCCTCCCTCCCCGCGGGCCTACAGCCCTACGCACCGGTGCTCATCCTCGCCGCGATCACGCTCGTCGTCAAGCTGCTGATGGACGCTTACCTCGCCACGCGCTCCGGCTTCCTGCTGCGCGCGACGGGCGACAACCCGACGCTCGTCGCCACGCTCGCCCAGGACAGCGGCAAGGTCAAGATCCTCGGCCTGATGATCGCCAACGCGCTCGTCTCGCTCTCCGGCTGCATCATGTGCCAGTATCAGCGCTACTTCGACATCTCGATGGGCACGGGCACGCTCGTGCTCGCCGTCGCCTCGGTCATCGTCGGCACGCAGCTGCTGCGTGGCCTGCGCTTCCTGCGCGCGACGACCGCCGTCATTCTGGGCTCTATCCTCTACAAGGGCTGCGTAGCGCTCGCGCTGAGCTTCGGCCTCTCGCCGTTCGACCTCAAGCTCGTCACGGCGGCTCTGCTGCTGCTCATTATCGTCTTCGGCGGAACCAGGAAGAAGGTGAAGCATCATGCTTGAGGTGCGTGACATCGTCAAGATCTACCAAGGCGGCACGGTCAACGAGACCTGCCTCTTCAATGGCTTCTCTCTGACGATTCCCGACAGGCAGTTCGTCTGCGTCGTCGGCTCCAACGGCTCTGGCAAGACGTCGCTGCTCAACATCATCTGCGGCTCCATCCCCGTGGACGAAGGCCAGATTTTCATCGGCGGCGAGAACATCACCGCCATGCCCGAGCACAAGCGCCTTCGCCGCATCGGCCGCGTCTATCAGGATCCGGCGCGCGGCACATGCCCCTCCATGACGATCCTTGAAAACATGTCGATGGCCGACAACAAGGGCAAGCCCTTCAACCTCCGCCCCTGCGTCAACCGCAAAAAGACGGAGCAGTATCGCGACATGCTCGCTCAGCTCGGTCTGGGGCTGGAAGACAAGATGGGCGTGCGTGTAGGCAGCCTCTCCGGCGGCCAGCGCCAGGCGATGGCCCTGCTGATGAGCACGATGACGCCGATCGAATTTCTGATCCTCGACGAACATACGGCGGCGCTCGACCCCAAGACCGCCGAGGTCATCATGCAGCTCACCGGCAAAATCGTCGCCGAGAAGCAGCTGACCACGATCATGGTCACGCACAACCTCCGTTATGCCGTCGAATACGGCGACCGCCTGCTGATGATGCATCAGGGCAAAGCCGAGCTGGATCTCTCCGGCGAGGCGCGCCGGGCGCTCAAGGTCGACGACCTGCTGCGCAGATTCAACGAGATCAGCGTAGAATGCGGAAACTGAACCCAATTCAAGCTTGGCTTTCTTCAGCGCGAAGCGAAGAAGGGCGTCTGAGGGGACCGAAGTCTGCCGCCGCCAATGGCGGAAACAGGCAGACGAAGCGTCGGGAATCGCAGGGAGCGCCGCAGCGCGACCATGCGAGTTCCCCGGACTAAATCCCTCAGGCAGGTTTAGGGCGGTAGCCCTAACGTCTTTCTTATAGAATGAAAAAGGCAATTTCAGAGCAGGCTAAAAAGCGGCCTACGATTGAAACGGGTTGAATTTGCAAAGGAATAATCGAATTGCAGATGGGTATAAAGCGAGCCCGGAGCAGCTTTCCGCTCCGGGCTCACTTTGTATTTTCTTTTATCTCAGGACAGCAGCAGCTTGTCTCCGTCGAGCTGCTGACCTGCGGCCTTTTCAAACAGGCCCATCAGGTCCTGACGGGTGAGCCGCTTCTTCTGCTCGCCCGCAACATCCACGACGACGCGGCCCTCGTTCATCATGATCAGCCGGTTGCCCATCGCGATGGCGTCCTTCATGTTATGCGTGATCATCATCGCCGTCAGGTGACGCTCCTCGATGATCTTGGCGCTCAGCTCAAGCACCTTCGCCGCCGTCTTGGGATCGAGCGCCGCCGTGTGCTCATCGAGCAGCAGCAGCTTCGGCGTGCGCAGCGTCGCCATCAGCAGCGTCAACGCCTGGCGCTGGCCGCCGGAGAGCAGGCCGACCTTGCTGGTCATGCGATCCTCCAGGCCCAGCCCGAGCGTGCGCAGCTGCTCGCGGTACATGTCGCGCTCCATCGCGTTGATGCCCCAGCGCAGGCCGCGCTTTTCGCCGCGACGCATGGCCAGCGCCATGTTCTCCTCGATGTTCATCGTCGCCGCCGTGCCGGTCATCGGATCCTGGAAGACGCGCCCGAGGTATTTGGCGCGCTTGTATTCCGGCAGGCCGGTCACGTCGACGCCGCCGATCCGGATGCTGCCCTTGTCGACGGGGAAGACGCCTGCCACCGCATTGAGCATCGTCGATTTGCCCGCGCCGTTGCCGCCGATGACGGTCACAAAATCCCCTTCGTTCAGATGCAGGTCGACATCCACGAGCGCCGTCTTTTCCGTAATCGTGCCGGGGTTGAACGTCTTGGCGATATGGTTGATGTCAAGCATGCTGCTCGCCTCCCTTGCTCTCGCGCTTCTTGCTGAAGTATTTCGCCTTCCAATAGGGCATGGCGAGGAACAGCGCCACGACCAGCGCCGTCAGCAGCTTGAGGTCGTTGGTATTGAGGCCCAGCCAGAGGACGACCTGAATGACGAGATAATAGATTACAGCGCCCAGGGAGACAGCCAGCAGCTTGAGCGCGAAGTTGTGGAAGACCTTCGAGAAGACGACCTCGCCGATGATGACCGCCGCCAGGCCGATGACAATCGCGCCGCGGCCCATGCCCACGTCGGCAAAGCCCTGATACTGCGTCAGCAGGCCGCCGGAGAGTGCAACGATGCCGTTGGAGAGCATCAGGCCGATCACCTTGTCAAAGTTGGTGTTGATGCCCTGCGCGCGCGCCATGTTCGCGTTCGCGCCGGTCGCGCGCAGCGAGCAACCGCGCTCCGTGCCAAAGAACCAGTACAGCAGCGCAATCAGCGCAACGGTAAAGATCACGAGCACGATCAGCGGGTTCTCCAGGCTCAGCGCACGCGCGTTGCGCGAGGAGACGAGCAGCTTGTACTTGTTGACGCTCAGCGCGACGTTCGCCTTGTTGCCCATGATCCGCAGGTTGATCGAATAGAGCGCCAGCTGCGTCAGAATGCCCGACAAGATCGCCGGGATGCCCATGAACGTGTGGAACATACCCGTGACGAAGCCGGCCAGCATGCCGACCAGAAACGCGACGAGCAGCGCCACCCACACGTTGCAGCCTCCGATGATCAGCATGGCCGCGACCGCGCCGCCCGTGGCGATGCTGCCGTCCACGGTCAGGTCGGCCACGTCGAGAATCCGATAGGTGATATAGACGCCAATGGCCATCAGCCCCCAGATGACGCCCTGCGAAACCGCGCCTGGAAGCGCGTTGAGCAGTTTGACTATCTCCATTGCGTTGTTCCTCCTGTATTTCCGTTATCCTTCTTCCGCCCGCTTCCGGCCCCGTGCATCGGAGACTGCGGCGCGTTTTCCCCGCCGCAGACAGGCCGGATGGATTTTCACAAGAACAAAGCGAAGCCAAGGGAGGGTTTCTCCCTTGGCCCGATCATCGTCTTGGCAGCGAATCACTCGATCGCGACGTAGCCCTCCGGGATCTCGATGCCCAGTGCATCGACGTTCTCGGCGTTGTACTTCTTGGTGAACTGCGGCGCATACTCGATCGGCATGGCGCTGATGTCCGCGCCGTTGGCGAGGATCTCGTAGGCCATCTCGCCGGTCTTGTAGCCGATGTCGTAGTAGCTGATGGTCAGCGTCGCGACGCCGCAGCCGGCGCAGATACCTTCCTCACCGGCGATGACCGGGATATTGGCCGGGATCACGACGTTGGCGATGGTCTCAGTGTAGGCCGCCGCGGTGTTGTCGGTCGGGATGTAGATGACCTCGCAGCTGTCCACCGCGCTCTGGGTAACGGAGGCGACATCGTTGGAGTCCGTGAAGGCAAATTCCTCGGTCTCATAGCCGAGCTTGACGAGCTCCTCGCCCACGACCTTCACCTGGTAGATGGAGTTCGCCTCGGCGGAGCAGTACAGCAGGCCGACCTTCTTGGCCTCCGGGAAGAGCTCCTTGACCATGGCCGCCTGCTCATTCAGCGGAGCGAGGTCGGAGGTACCGGAGACGTTGATGCCGGTCACGCCGTTGAAGTCGTCGATGCCCAGCGCCACACCGTACTCGGTGATGGAGGTGCCCAGGACCGGGATGTCGGCAGTCGCCGCGACAGCCGCCTGCAGCGCGGGCGTCGCGTTGGCCAGGATCAGGTCGACGCTGTTGGAAACAAAGGTGTTGATGATGGTCGCGCAGTTCACGGCGTCGCCGGAAGCGTTCTGCTCGTCAAAGGTGACGTCGTCGCCGAGCTTCTCGGTCAGCGCGTCCTTAAAGCCCTGCGTCGCAGCGTCCAGCGCGGGATGCTGCACGAGCTGGCAGATGCCGATTTCGGCGGCGCTGGCGCAGGCTGCGGCCATAACCAGCACGAGCGCGAGCGCAAGAGCAACGATCTTCTTCATGATGATGTCCTCCGATGCTTCAAAACTTCAAATCGGCACACAGCCGAATTGTTGCAAAACAGGGGCAAGCCTCTACAAAAGCGTAACGCTATTATATTCCTGCATCCACATATTTGTCAAGACGGTTTCGCCCGATTTCTTTTCTATTTCTACAAAAATCTTTTTTGAGCGTCTTTCATTCGGCTCATAAAGTTGACAAAAAGTCCTTTGTTTCTTCCCCTTTCGGGACTGGCCCAATCTGCATAAAAACCGGGCCGCAGGAAGGCGTTTCCCGCGGCCCGGTTGATCCCTTTGAATCAGACGACGCCCTGCGCCTCCATCGCGCCGGCCACCTTGAGGAAGCCCGCGATGTTCGCGCCCGCGACGTAGTTGCCCGCCATGTCGTAGGCCTTCGCCGCCTCGTCGATGTTGTGGAAGATGCCCACCATGATGCCCTGGAGCTTGGCGTCGACCTCCTCGAAGGTCCAGCTCAGGCGCATGGAGTTCTGGCTCATCTCCAGCGCGCTGGTCGCCACGCCGCCGGCGTTGGCCGCTTTGCCCGGCGCAAAGAGCACGCCGTGCTTCTGGAGGTATTCGGTCGCCTCCAGCGTGGTGGGCATGTTCGCGCCCTCGGCCACGGCGATGCAGCCGTTTTCAACGAGCGCCTTCGCGTCCTCAATGCGCAGCTCGTTCTGCGTCGCGCAGGGCAGCGCCACGTCGCACTTGACGGTGAACACGCCGCGGCCCTCGTGATACTGCGCCGACGGACGCGCGGCCGCGTACTCCGTCAGGCGGGCGCGGCGCACCTCCTTGACCTCGCGCAGCAGCGCCACGTCGATGCCCTCGGCATCGTAGATCCAGCCGTTGGAGTCGGAGACGGTGACGACCTTCGCGCCCAGCTGCTGCGCCTTCTGCACGGCGTAGATGGCGACGTTGCCCGCGCCGGAGACCGCGACGGTCTTGCCCGCGAGCTCGTGGCCGTTGCATCGGAGCATCTCCTGCGTCAGGTACAGCAGGCCGTAGCCGGTCGCCTCGGTGCGCGCCAGCGAGCCGCCGTAGGTCAGGCCCTTGCCGGTGAGCACGCCCTCATACTTGCCCGTCAGGCGCTTGTACTGGCCATACATGTAGCCGATTTCGCGGGCGCCCGTGCCGATATCGCCGGCCGGAACGTCGACGTCCGCGCCGATGTACTTGAACAGCTCCGTCATAAAGCTCTGGCAGAAGGCCATGACCTCGCGGTCGCTCTTGCCCTTGGGGTCGAAGTCGCTGCCGCCCTTGCCGCCGCCGATGGGCAGGCCGGTCAGGGAATTCTTGAAGATCTGCTCAAAGCCCAGGAACTTGATGATGCCCAGGTTGACGCTCGGATGCAGCCGCAGGCCGCCCTTGTACGGGCCGATCGCGCTGTTGAACTGCACGCGGAACGCGTTGTTCACCTGAACCTGGCCCTTGTCATCCACCCACGGCACGCGGAAGAGAATCTGCCGCTCCGGCATGGTGATGCGCTCGAGCAGCGCCTCGCGGCGATACTTCTCCTCGTTGCGCTCGATCACCGGACGGAGGGAATCGAGCACCTCGCGCACGGCCTGGTGGAACTCCGGCTGGCTCGGATTCTCCCGAACCACACGCTCATAAACCTCGTCAACGTAAGACATCAGATAAACCCCCTTGTATATCCTGAGAATACATGGTATGCTGCGAAATTTTCGCCGCCACCGGCTTTCCCGGCCGCGCGATCCGCTTTCTTTGGCGCCGCGGCATGCCGTTTCCGGCAGCTGCAACGTGCTCATTATAGGGGATACGCTTTTATTTTGCAAGTCTTTTTTGCAAATTTTCCTTTTTTGTTCGTTTTTTCGTGTAAAAATCCTCTCTTTTGCAGCAGGAGTCGTATGCTCTCCCGAAAAATGACTAGCGGACACCCTCTCCTCCGGGCATCAAAAAAAGCGCCCGGAAACCCGGACGCCTTGTCTTCATGACGCTTTTGAATCACTCGCAAAGCGCCCTGCGCAGCAGCTCATTGATCTTCTTGGGATCGGCCTTGCCCTTCAGCGCCTTCATCGCCTGGCCGACGAGGAAACCGAAGACCTTCTGGTTGCCCGCCTTGTAGGCCGCAACGTCCTTTTCGCACCGCTTGAGCACGTCGGCGAGGATCGCCTCGTAGGCCGAATCGTCCGCGACGATCTCCAGAGCGTGCGCCTTCACATAGCCGTCGACATCCTCGCCGCCGTCAAAGGCATAGGCAAAGACCTCGCGCGCGCTCTGGCGGCTGAGCTTGCCCTCGCACACGAGCGTGACGATGCGCGCGAGCGCCTCCGGGGAAAGCGTCAGGCTCTCGGCAAGCACCTGCTTCTCCTTCATCATCGCCATCGTCTCGCCCATGATCCAGCTGCCGACCTCGCGCGGCCTGCCGCAGGCGGCGGTCGCTTGCTCAAACAGGTCGGCGACGGGTTTTTCCGCCGTGAGAATCGCCGCGTCGTAGGCGCTCAGCGCGAATTCCTTCTGGTAGCGCGCCGCCTTGGCCTCGGCCAGCTCCGGCTCCCGCGCCTTCACCTCGTCGATCCACGCCTGCGAAATGGCAATCGGCGGCAGATCCGGCTCCGGGAAGTAGCGGTAATCCTGCGCGTTTTCCTTGGAGCGCATCGCGAAGGACGCGCCCTTGTTGTCGTCCCAGCGGCGCGTCTGCTGGAGCACCCTGCCGCCGTCCTCGATGAGCTCCACCTGGCGGCGGAACTCGCCCTCGATCGCGCGGGCAATCGCCTTGAAGCTGTTGAGGTTCTTCATTTCGGTGCGCGTGCCGAAGGCCTCCTGCCCCAC
>SFFC01000216.1 GCA_004556985.1 Clostridiales bacterium
AACAAGCGCGTCGTCGAGTCGCTCATCCTCGCCGGGGCGTTTGACTGCACGGGCGCGCGGCGCACGCAGCTGATGGCCGTCTATGAGGCGGCGCTCGACGGCGCGGCGCGCACGCGGCGCGGCAACGTCGCCGGGCAGCTCTCGCTCTTTGGCGACGGGATGCTCGAGGAGGTCGTGCCCACGCTGCCGGATATTCCGGAATACCCGCTGCGCACGCGGCTCTCGCTTGAAAAGAGCGTCACCGGCCTGTACATCACCGGCCATCCGCTCTCCGACTACCAGCGCTCGCTCGCCGGCATGAGCATGAACACTGCGCGCCTTGCCGAGCTGCTCGAGCGCCCCGACCACGGCCTCTCCAGCGACGGGCTGCGCGTGACGATGGGCGGTATGCTCACCGAGGTGCGCCAGAAGGCGACGAAGGCGGGCAACCTGATGGGCTTTGCCACGCTGGAGGACCTGACCGGCGCCATCGAGGCGCTCGTCTTCCCGAAGGTGCTCGAGCGCGTGAGCACCGACATGACGCCCGATACGGCAGTGGTGCTCGCCGGGCGGCTGTCCATCCGCGAGGACGAGGACCCCAAGCTGCTGCTGGACAGCGTCGAGCCGCTGCAGACCGACGCGCAGCTGGAGCAGAGCGGCGTTGCGGCCCCTCCGCCCGCCGCCGCGCGGCAGGAGGCGCTGCCGGGCTCCCGGCTCTTTCTGCGCCTGCCCGACCCCGGCGCGATTGCGATGGTGAAGCCCGTGCTCGCGCGCTCGCCGGGCGCTGTCGGCGTAGTGCTCTACATCGAGAGCACGGGCGCGAAGCTCGCCGCGCCGAAGAACCTGTGCGTCACCCCAACCCGCGCGCTGCTTGCCCAGCTTTCCGACATGCTGGGCGCAAGGAGCGTCGTGCTGAAATAATCAATCACTGAGTCAATCATCCGATCAATCATCCAGGCAATTATCAGGAGGCATCCATGAATACCGAAGCCGTGCAGAAGTTTCTTCATTTCGTCCGCCGCTCCCCCAGCGCCTTCCATGCGACCGACGCGCTGTGCCGCGCGCTTGACGCGGCGGGCTTTGTGCGCCTTGACGAGCGCGAGCCCTTTGCCGTCGCGCCCGGAAGCCGCTGCTATGTGACGCGCAACCGTTCCTCGGTCATCGCCTTCACCGTGCCGCAGCAGGGCTTTTCGCCGTTTGCCATCGTCGCCAGCCACAGCGATTCCCCGACCTTCAAGCTCAAGCCGGGCTATGAGGAGGAGGCGCTCGGGCAGTATGTGCGCCTCAACGTGGAGCGCTACGGCGGCATGATCATGTCCACGTGGCTCGACCGGCCGCTGTCCATCGCGGGGCGCGCGCTGGTGCGCGAGGGCGGCGCGCTGCGCACACATCTGGTCGATCTGGGGCGCGACGCCGTGCTGATTCCGAACATGCCCATCCACTTCAACCGCGAGATCAACGACGGCTACAAGTTCAACCCGCAGGTCGATCTGCTGCCGCTCTACGGCGACGCGCAGGCGAAAGGCGCGCTGGCAGCAGAGATCGCCTCGCTGTGCGGCGCAAAGCCGGAGGACGTGCTCTCCGCCGACCTGTTCCTCTACAACCGCACGCCGGGCAGCGTCTGGGGCGCGCACGGGGAGTTCTTCTCCTGCCCGCGCATCGACGACCTGGAGTGCGCATACACGTCGCTTCAGGCATTCCTGACGGCAAAGCACGCGGCGCACATCAGCGTATACGCGGTGTTTGACAACGAGGAGGTCGGCAGCGGCACGAAGCAGGGCGCGGACTCCTCGTTCCTGACGGATGTGCTCGCGCGGGTGGGCGCGGCGCTCGGCGCGGACGACGCGGCGCTGCGCACGGCGGCCTGCCGCAGCTTCATGGTCTCGGCGGACAACGCGCACGCGGTGCACCCGAACCACCCGGAGAAGTACGACGCGGAGAACCGGGTGTTCATGAACGGCGGCGTGGTCATCAAGCACAACGCGAACCAGAAGTACACGACGGACGCGGTCTCCAGCGCGATCTTCTCGGAGATC
>SFFC01000217.1 GCA_004556985.1 Clostridiales bacterium
AGCTTCATATCCAGCTTGTGCTGCTCGATCTTCTTCTGGCAGACCTCGAACGCCTCACCCTCCTTGGCGGCGTTCGCTTCGCGCATGGCGCGGTCCGCCTCCGTTGCGATGCGCAGCACCACGCGCAGCGGCTGCACGACCTGCTCGTCCGGCACCTCGGTATTGCCCTGCACCACATCGCCGAACTCAATGCCGCGCGCCGTCTCCACGATCGCGCCGTCGCCCTCATGGATGTCCAGCGCGCCGGGATCAAAATAGTAAATGCGTCCGTTGTTCTTGAAGCGGACGCCGACCACCGTTGTCATGTCCTCTCGTTCTCCTTTTCCAAGAGCGCCGCCAGCACCGAATCGACCGTGAGCTGGCCGCTCGCGCCCAGCGAAAGCCGCCGCCGGCCATCGCTCAATATGCTTATGATACCCTGAATCCGCCGCGTTGTAAAGCGCTCTGCGATGCGGCCCGTCAGCTTTTTCTGATCCGGGTTTTGCAGCGCCGCGCCGCCGGTCTGCGTCAAAAGCGCGTCGCGCAGCAGGCTTTGCCAGATCTCGAGCAGCAGCGGCGCATTGACGGTTTCCTGCCGCTGCTTGCCGCGCGCTTCCCACGCCGGGCTCTTCAGCAGCTGCGCCGCGGCGGAAAACGGGGAGCCGCCGAAAAGCGCCGTCTCCAGACAGCGCGCGGCGTCCGCGCGGAACGCCTGATACGCATCGGCGGCATAGCGCCGCGCCATGCCGGCCACGCCGTCGGCCCACGCCGCGCACAGCGCCGCCCGCTCCGGCGGCACGCCCTCCGCTTCGAGCTGCCGCAGCACGTCCTCCTGTGGCTGTGCGCCGAGGCGCACGATGGCGCAGCGCGAGCGGATTGTCGGCAGCAGGCCGGCCTCGCTGCCCGAGAGCAGCAGGAGCGTGTTCTCCGGCGGCTCCTCGAGCGACTTGAGCAGCGCGTTCTGGCAGCTGGCGTTCATCAGATGCGCGTCGAGCAGCGCAAACACGCGCCGCCCGTGGGAGAAGGCCTGCGCCGCCATGCTCTCCGTCAGCGCGCGGATCATGTCCACAACATAGGGCGGCTGCAATTCCATATAGTCCGGGCAGCTGTCGAGCCGCTCCGGCTCCTCCGCGCCGAACAGATAGGCCGCCGCCGCGGCGTGCGTGAGCGCCCTGCGGCCCGCGCCCTCCGGCCCGGCAAACAGCACGGCGTGCATGATCTGCCCCGATTGGATGCAGCTGATCAGCCTGTCGCGGTTCATAGCGGTTCCTCCGATACGGCGGCGATGGTTCCGCCGTGCACGCCGAACAGCACGGCGCCCGCGCGCCTGAGGAGCAGCAGCTCCTCGACCTGCTCCCGGCGGATCTCTTCGCCCGGTGCGATCAGCGCGATGCCCGGCGGATACAGGCCGATCGCCTCGCCCGCCGTGCGCCCCGCCGCGTGCGCGAGCGGAACCCTCTCCGTGCGCCTGAGCGAGGCCTCGCGGATGGTCATGCGGCGCGCGGAGGGCGCGGTATGCCATGCGGGCAGGATCCGGCGCGGCGTGCGCCCATAGGGCAGGGAGGCGAGCGCCGAGAGCAGCTTCTCGTCCCACGCGGGGTCATCCGCCGGGGACGTGATGAGCACCAGATGCCGATCATCCGCCATTTCCACAAACACGCCGCTGTGCTGCAATGCGGTGTCCGCCTCAAAGCCGGAGATGTTCCGGTCGGACACATCGATCACGATGCGCGTTTTGTCATAGTCCACCGCGCCCGGCGGCAGGGCCGGCCCGGAGCGGAGCCCCGCGATCCCGTCGATCTGCCGGCGCAGCGCCTCGCAGCGGTCGATATGCTTTGCCCAGTCCGTCCGCGCCGCCATGAACACCGACCAGTCGATCGACGACATGAGCAGGTAGGACGGGCTCGTCGTCTGCAGCAGCGAGAGCGCCCGCTGCACCCGCTCCGGCTCGATGCGGCACGCGCCCAGATGGAGCGTGGCGGCCTGCGTGAGCGCGCAGAGCGTTTTGTGCTGGCTGTGGCCCCAGAGATCCG
>SFFC01000218.1 GCA_004556985.1 Clostridiales bacterium
GGAAGGGACGGAAAACTTTACGCCGTCGACCCGACCACCCTCACCGTGGAAGAGGACAGCGTCCCGACCGGTGTTAGCGTAAAGAACAACCAGCTCGAAATTCTGACAAGCACACTGCGCAACGACGACACATTGACCGGCACCGGCACGCTGCGTGTCACGAACGCGAAGGCCGTGGACGCGGGGCTCGTGCCCGGCGTGCTCGACGTGGTGAACGATCTGGCGCGCGCGGGCGTGACGCAGTCCGTCCTTTCGGCGAGCTACGAGGTCTCGCTGCGCAGGCAGTGCGACGCGCTGGGGCTCACGGCGCGCATGGCCGCCGTCGACGGGCTGGAGGATGAGAGCGCCACGCACAAGACCGACATCGGCAGGCGGCAGATGGCGCGCCTTCGCCTTGACCCGCGGGAGACCGTGCTGGTGGGCGACATGGCGGCCGACGCCGAGCTGGCCCGCGCGCTGGGCGTTTCCGGCGTGCTGGTCGCCTGGGGGCACAACGACCTGGGCCGCCTTGAGGCGACGGGCCTGCCCGTCGCGCATACGGCGCAGGAGCTGGGGCGGCTGCTCGCCGGCATGGCGGCAAAGTGAGGTGATTCCCGTGGCAGAACAGATTCACGCGGGCCATCGCGCCCGGCTCAAGGAGCGCTTCCGCCGGGAGGGGCTTTCCGGCTTCTCGCAGCACGAGGTGCTCGAGCTGCTGCTGACCTTCGCCATCCCGCAGCGGGATGTGAACCCGCTGGCGCACGCGCTCATCGCGCGCTTCGGCTCGCTGGGCGGCGTGCTGGAGGCCAGCGAGGGCGAGCTTTTGCAGGTGCCGGGCGTGGGGCCGAACGCGGCCGCGCTGCTGACGCTGATGCCGCCGCTGCTGAGCTACTATCAGCGCAGCGGCATGGGCGAGCGGCCCTGCATCAGCAATCTGGCGCAGGCGCGGCGGTACTGCGGCGCGCTGTTCTTCGGCGCGCATGAGGAGCGCTTCTACGTCGTGTGCCTGGACAAGAGCGCGCGGGTGATTCACACCGAGATGCTGCACCGGGGCACGATTGACGAGGTGGCCGTTTATCCGCGGCCCGTGGTGGAGATCGCGCTGCGCCACCACGCGCACGCCATTCTGCTGGCGCACAACCATCCCGGCGGCGTCGGCGAGCCCTCGCAGGACGACTATACGACCACGCGCGCCATCGTCGGGGCGCTGCGGCCCGTCGGCGTGGGCGTGGTCGATCATCTGATCTTCAGCGGCGGGGAGATGCACTCCATGACGCAGCACAGCGAGTGCGACATGTGCCCGCCGGAGGAATTCAGCTATTTTGTGCGCAGCAGGAATGTGCCGGGCACGCGCGGTGCGCTGCGGGAGGAGAGCGGGGACGTCCTCGTGCTCCTGCGTCCCGAGGCCCTGTGACGCGCGGGAGGACGATATGAAGCAAATCCGATGGATGAGGGGGCTGCTGATGGCGCTGCTGGCTCTGGCGCTGATTGGCCTGACGCTGTGCGCCGCGCTGATCGGCTTCGTATACTACAGGGAGACGCACCTGCCTGAGCAGCGGGAATCCGACGTGATCATCGTGCTGGGCGCGCAGGTCAAGCCCGACGGCACGCCCTCCGAGGCGCTGCGCAGGCGGCTGACCGCCGCGCTGGAGGCCTACCGGGAGAAACGGCAGATCATCATTGTCTGCGGCGCGCAGGGGGCCAACGAGCCCCGCGCCGAGGGCGACGTGATGCGCGACTGGCTGCTTGAGCAGGGCGTGCCGGGGGAGGATGTGATCGAGGAGACGGCCTCCTTCAACACCCGGCAGAACCTTGAATACGCGAAGGCGATGATGGAGCACCGGGGGCTTGAGCAGGCGCTCGTCGTCACCAGCGACTACCACGTCTCGCGCGCGCTTGAGCTGTGCAGGCAGGTCGGCATATCCGCGACGGGCAAGGGCAGCCCGTCCAAGCCCGAGTACTTTATCAAGAACCACCTGCGGGAGGGCCTGAGCTGGATCAAGCTCTGGCTGGAGAGCGAAGAATGAACACG
>SFFC01000219.1 GCA_004556985.1 Clostridiales bacterium
CCAAGTTGGACAAGGCGTACCTGGGGATGCTACAAAGCCTGGGTTTGACTCCGGCAAGCGCCGGAGGCCTGCAGTCGATCCTCATGCCAAAAGGCGTGGACGAGCGGCCAAAGGCAGACGGCGCACCAGACAGGCAGACGTCGGCAAAACCGCATTCCGAGCCCGCGCAGCCTGTACAGCAGCCAAACCCGACCATTCCCTCCCATCAGACGCCGGAGCGAGTACCTGAATATGTGGTGCGCGGCGCCAGGGTGCAGGGCGGCATGAGTGGCAGTAGCAGCACGCTGGTGGCCCTGCCGGTCCTGCCCACGAGCACCTGCATGTCGGCGTCCTTTGTGTGCAGCTCCTCCTTCTGCTGCAAAAACAGCTCGGAGTGCGTTCCCTTCCGGCCCGCGGCAGCGCGCAGCACCCACGAGATGAGCACGGCCAGCACGGCCACCAGCACCAGCAGCACGCCCACAGCCGTCAGCGAGCCGAAGTGCATCCCGGCCAGCGCCGTGCCCGCGGCGATGAGCAGCAGCCCGGCGACGCCCGGCAGCCCGAAGCCCGGCAGAAACACCTCCACCAGAATCAGCGCCGCCCCCGCCAGCATACACAGCCCCATCGGCAGGCATTCCACAATCGTTTGCACCATCTTTCGGCGTCCTCCTTCCTTTGCAGCCTCCAGCATACCATAGCCGCCCGCGCTGCAAAAGGGCTTTTGTCTGAATTGTCCGTTTTCGCGCTCAAAAGCACGCTGCGCTCAGTCCGTGCCGACGGCGCGAGCCAGCGCGCGCACGTCCTCCTCGTAGACGCTCTCCAGCGCGCGGTTGTAGATGAGGCTCGCCGGATGGTACAGCGCGAAGATGCGCAGCCCATCCGCCGCATCGACCCACTGGCCGTGCAGCCTGCCGATGGTTGCGCCGCGCCCCGCCAGCGCCTGGAGCGGTGTATTGCCCAGCGTGGCGATGGCGCGCGGCTCCACCTCGCGGATCTCGCGCAGCAGCCACGGCAGGAACAGCGCGACCTCCTCCCGCGTGGGCGGACGGTTGCTCAGCCTGCCGCTCCTGCCCGTCTTCGTCGGGCGGAGCTTGACCGTGTTGGTGATGTAGAGCTCCTCGCGGCGCATCCCGGCCAGCTCGAGAAACCGGTCGAGATTCCTGCCCGCCTTGCCCACGAACGGCCTGCCCAGCAGGCTCTCCTGCTCGCCCGGGGCCTCGCCGATGAGCATGAGCCTCGCCCCCGCCGGGCCCTCGCCGAAGACGAGCGCGTTCTCCCTGCCGGGCATCACCCCGGCGATCAGCTCGCGCAGCGCCTGCCTGTCTGCTTCCACGATGCTGTCCCCCCTCTACTCTGCGCCTGTGCGCGGCGCAAGCGCGCCCAGCTCCGCGAGCTTGTCGCGGATGGCCTTGAAATCCTCCCACGCGGGGCGCTTCTTGTCCGCGTCGCGCAGCAGCGCCGCCGGGTGGTACGTCGGCATGAACCACACGCCCTTTTTCAGATGCCACACGCCCCGCTCCCGCGTGATGCGCAGCTCGTCGCCCAGCAGTGCGCGCGTGGGCGTGGAGCCCAGGCACACGATGATCTTCGGCCGCACCAGGGCCACCTGCTGGCGCAGATAGTCAAGGCACGCGGCGCGCTCGTCCGCCTCCGGTACGCGGTTCTGCGGCGGGCGGCACTTGACGATGTTGCAGATGTAAACGCAGCTGCGGTCAAGCCCGATGGCCGCGAGCATCCTGTCAAGCAGCTGCCCCGCCGCGCCGACGAACGGCCTGCCCGTCTCGTCCTCCTGCTGGCCGGGGCCCTCGCCCACGAGCATCAGCGCCGCGTGCGGGTCGCCCTCGCCGAGCACCACGTTTTTGCGCGTCTGACACAGCCTGCACCTTTCGCACGCCGATACCGCCCCGGTCAGCTCCGCCCATGAGGTCGTCATCGCCTGTACCTCCCCGCCGCGCGCAGGCGGCGTTTATTTCCTGCCCTCGCCGTTGATGAGCACCGCATCCGTGATATTATCCGTCAGGTCGGCAAAG
>SFFC01000220.1 GCA_004556985.1 Clostridiales bacterium
CCCTGTATGTATCCGTCTGCTCCGCCGTCATGCCGTCCGCGTCGCGCTGGCCTTCAAGGGTATCGATTTCACTGAGGCCGACCGCGAGGTCGCGCCCTACGAGGTCAAGGACGACAGCCCCCTGCCCGAGCCCTCCGAGGCCGTCATGGAGCTCCTCACCAGCAAGCCCCGCGTGATCAACGTGGGCGTGGAGAGCTTCAACGACCCGCTGCGCGCCTACGGCGCCGAGAGCGTCCAGTACACCTGGAAGCCCAAGGCCGGCGGTAACAAGCGCATGATCCACCTGCTCAACGAGCTTGAGAAGGTCGAGGGGATCGACGAGGCCAACGCCCGCATCTGCGAGCGCTTCAAGGAGTCCCAGCCGGTCCTGGTGGACGTCGTGCCCGCCAAGACGGTCATCCCCTGTTAGCGTCAATCTATTTTTCACCAGTTTCGCTAAACAGGCGCACCGTTTGCGCAAAGGCGGTTTCACCGGTTGCGCTAACGTATTTTCACCGATTCCGGTCACGGCTTGACGGGCCCGTCCCTCGGCAGGTCCTTCAGCCTGTAGGATGGTTATCTTGACCAGGTGGCAGTGGTGGCACACCCTGTCCGCGATCGCGCTCGCCGCCACGTCGTCCCCGAACACCCTGCCCCAGCCGCTGATCCCCACGTTGGTGGTGATGATCGTCGAGCGCTGCTCGTAGCGCGTCGATATCAGCTGGAACAGCAGGTCCGCGCCCGCGCTGCCGACGTCGAGGTAGCCGAGCTCGTCGATGATCAGCAGCCTCGAGTGGGCGTAGTACTTGAGCCTCTTCTTGAGGATGCCGCGCGACGAGGCGTCCTCCAGGTCCTCGACGAGCCGGGCGCAGTCCACGAACCTGACCTCGCGCCCCGCCCTGACGGCCTCGATGCCCAGCGCGACGGCGAGGTGCGTCTTGCCCACGCCGGGGCTCCCCACGAACAGGACGTTCTCGGCCCGCTCGACGAACCTCAGGGTCGCGAGCTCCTCGATCTCGGCGCGCGGGACCGACGGCTGGAAGTCCCAGTCGAAGTCCGCCAGCCCCTTGACGTAGGGGAACCCCGACGACCGTATGCGCTGGTTGGTGATCCTGGCCTCCCGGGCGGCGACCTCGACGCGCGTCATCTCCTCGAGGGCGGAGGCGAAGCCCCGCTCGCCCGCGGCGACCATCCTCACGTAGTCGGGCAGGGACGCCGCCATCTCGTGCAGCCCGAGCGCGGAGAGGTTCGCCTGCGCCCTGATCGAGGGGCTGCCCTCCGCGACGGCGCCCATCACGCCCCTCCGAGCGAGTCGAGCAGCGCGAGGTTGGCGCGCGCGGCCTCGGCGATGTCCGCGTCGGCCAGGCCCCGCTTCCCCTCGAGGGCCTGCTCGTAGTGGTCGGGGTCGTAGTTGATGGGCCTCGACGGCCCGGACGCGGCGTCGTGGACGGCGACCTCCTCGCCGGCCATCCTCACCACGACCTGGCCGCCGGGCATCGCCACGACGCTCACGCGCCGGCCGATGCAGCGCCTGGGCACGGACCACTCCCTGCCGGCGGCCCTGACGAGCATGGTCGGCGGGACGGTCTGGACGCTCACGTCGCCCACCATCGACTCGAGGAGACGGAGGTTCCCGATGGGCCGCAGGCTCTCCTTCTCCCGCATGAACAGCGCGTCGGGCGGCAGGCCGGTGGTGCGGTTCGGCTCAGAGTTTGCCTGGGCCTCGACCCGGGCCACCGCCTCGGCGAGGCCGCTCCACCCGGTGAACTCGCCGCCGTAGGCGAGCAGGCGGTTCAGGAAGCGGTTGGCCGACTCGTCCTTGCCCTTGGTCTGCGGCGAGCGCGGCGCGCAGAGCCTGAGCTCGAAGCCGGCCTCCCGCGCGAACCGCCACGCCCTCTCCTGCCTGGTCCTCCTGCGGCCCGAGACGGTCACCAGGCACGACATGTTGTCCGTGATGCACTCCTCCGGGACGCCGCCGAGGCGGGTGAAGGTGGCGAGCAGGCAGGACAGCAGGTCGTCGAGCGTGCGGCTCCTGACCGGTATGAAGCGGTGCTTCCGGGAGTAGCCGAGCGTCGCGGTGAACACGCTGAACTCGAAGACCTCGCCCTCCGAGTCGACGAGCCTCATGCCCTCCTTCCAGTCGAACTGCAGCTGCCTGCCCGGGGGCGTCTCGAACCGCGGGTGCGGCTCGCGGCCGCCCGCGCCCCCGAAGGGCACGTCGCGGGCCCGGCACCAGGCGGTGAAGGCGCC
>SFFC01000221.1 GCA_004556985.1 Clostridiales bacterium
TCGTATAAGACATTGCTCCAAAGAATACTCCCAGGCACTGGCCTTTGCCGCCGGACATGCTTGTGCCGCCGACGATAACCGCCGCGATGGCATCAAGCTCATAGCCACTGCCCGCATTTGCCGGGTCCATCGCGCCGATACGGGAAATCTGCAGGACGGCGGCAACCGCGACCACCGCGCCCATCAGCGCATAAACGCCGAGCTTGACGAGGTTGACGTTGATGCCGAGATCGCCCAGCACCGCGTCTTTTTCAGCGGTGTCATAGCCGAACGCCTCCATGCCGCCTTCCGCGAGCAGCTCCTGCGGCGTCGCAGCGATGTGCTGCGCCCCGGCCCCACGCAGGCTCTCCTCCGGGCGGAAGCCCCAGCTTACCGCGCAGCAGGTCACGCCCGCGTTTCTCGCCGTGAGCACGTCCACATCGGAATCGCCGACATAGACCGTCTCCTCCGCCGTCACGCCCAGACGGCGCATGGCCTCCAGCACGCTGTCCGGCGCGGGCTTGCGCCGCCTGTCCGGCGCGTCGCCCACGGCCACCTGCATCCTGTCCCCGAAGTAGGCGCGGCTCAGCTCCCTGACGGCAAAGTCGATCTTGTTGGAGACGATGGCCAGCTTCACCCCGCGCGCGAGCAGCGCGTCCAGCAGCTCCGGCACGCCGTCGTAGGGGCGCGTGGTGTCGCGGCTGTGCGCGCCGTAGTGCGCGACAAACGCATCGTACACCCTGCCCACCGTCTCCGCGTCCGTGCCCGCGGGCACGGCGCGCTCGATGAGCCTTCGCACGCCGTTGCCCACGAAGCGGCGCACCTCGTCCGTCGTGCGCGCGGGCAGGCGCCGCGCGCGGATTGCAAGCACGCTGCCAGCAATCCACCATCGACAAACGGCGCGCGGGCGTGTATAATCACATCATATCATCTGCGATACCGGCTCATCGCCTTTTATATCGCTTTTCAAACCGCCTTACATACCGCCTTTCATATCGCCCTTTAACCGGAGGTTCTGCATCATGCCTGCATCCTATGTTCACCAGTGCGTCGCCGACAGGGCGCGCGCCGGGCTGGCCCTCTTTGAGGAGGAGCCCCTGCGCAGCGCCGTGCTCGCCGGGGCGGAGGGCCCCGACCCGCTGTTCTTCTCCCTCGCGCCCGTGCCGGGCTGCACGCCCTCGCCGAAGGTGGCCTCGCTCATCCACACCCAACGCACCGACGAATTCCTGCTGGCGCTGTGCGAGGCCTGCGCGCCCCGTCCGCTCACCCGCGCCTACTGCTGCGGCTTCCTGACGCATTACGCGACGGACACGACATTCCACCCGTTCGTCTACGCCCACTCGCTGACGCAGGCGGGCGAGTATTCCAGCACCGAGCACTGCCTGCTCGAGCACGCGCTGGAGACGGTGCACTACCGCCGCACGGGGCACGAAACGGGCCTGCCCGTGCAGTTTGCGGGCTATGCGGCGCTGTCGCCCGCGCAGAAGGATGAAATCGCCGCCGCGCTGACCGCCGCCATCCTCCGGGTCTTCCCGGACGTCAGGCTGCCCGTGCGCCGCGTGCGCGCCAGCTTCGACGACGCGGTGAACCTCTGCCGCGCCCTTCGCTCGGAGAATGGCAAGAAGTACCGTGCGCTCGGCACGCTGCTGCGGCCCGTGCGCATGGAGCGTGCGCTGCACGCGCACATGATGCCCCCCGAGCCGCCCGCACAGGACGTCGCCAACGACGCGCACGCGCCCTGGTCCTCCATCTGGACGCCGGACGAGGTGCGCACCGACAGCTTTGACGACCTGTTTTCCTCCGCCTGCGCGCGCGCCGCGCAGCTCATGCGCGCGGGCAGCGCGCTGATGCAGGGGCAGGGCTCCTACGCCTCCCTGCGGGCGCTGCTGGGCGGGCTGAGCTACGACTCCGGCCTGCCCTGGAGCGGCACCTGCCCGCCAGACGAGGCCCCCGGCGTGCGCCGCCGCGCATAAGGCGAACGTTTTTCAACTTTCCCTTGCGTTTTTTGGCGCATTCCCGTATAATGCTCTCGTTGCAAGCGATTCGTGAAGATGACAGGGCGCCGCGACGATGCGGCGGCGGAGCAGATGCGTCAAGTGCTCATGCACGGGAAAAGCATGGGACGAAGAAGGGAGGCTTCCCTTCGCGGTATCTCTCCGGCCCCGACTGTCTCTTTCACAAGGATGTCATCTCTGCGAATCATCCTCCTCGGGTGTGGTTTCAAGAGGTGATTTTTTTGCGTTCCATCGTTTCGTGGCTCCCCTTTGTCTGCCGCCAGTTCAGGGATTCCGCCGCCAGCCTGCGCCGCACGCGCACGCTCACCACGGTCGGCGTCCTGCTGGCCATCCAGATGGTGCTCTCCTCCTACGGGGTCATTGAGGTCAACGACAGCCTCAAGATCTCGCTGGCGCATCTGGCCCTCGCCCCCACG
>SFFC01000222.1 GCA_004556985.1 Clostridiales bacterium
GGGACTGCGGACGATTTCTTGGACCGTTACGCGGCCCTTCCCAGCGCGGCGCGGAACTCGGCCGGCGTGCGGCCGCCGAGCGCATCGCTGCGCCTCTCCGTATTGTATCGGCCGATCCAGCCCCCGAGCTCCTCGATGAAGCGGGCAGGGGTCCAGCCCGACCAGTCCCTGCCGTGCCAGAACTCCCTCTTGAGCAGGCCGAAGAAGCCCTCCATCGCCGCGTTGTCCGGGCTGCAGCCCTTGGCGGACATGCTCCTGGCGAGGCCGTGCCCCTCGCAGATCGAGATCCAGCCGGGCCAGCGGTAGTGGCCGCCGCGGTCGGAGTGGATGACGGGGCGCTCGCCGGGCGCGAGCAGCGCGCAGGCGTCCTCGAGCGTCGAGTTGGCGAGCGCGGCGTCCGGTCTCTCGCCGGCCCTCCACGCCACGACCGAGGAGTCGAAGCAGTCCCTGATGGCCGACAGGTAGACCTTCCTGCCGGAGGGCAGCCTGAACTCGGTGATGTCGGTGAGCCACAGGAAGTTCGGCAGGGCCGAGCGGAAGTCGCGGCGCACGAGGTTCGGCGGGGCCGGCGTCGGCTCGCCCGCATAGGAGCTGTAGGGCCTCCTCTTCCTCCTCATCCACCTGGGGACCAGGCCCTCCTCGCGCATGATGCGGAGGACGACCTTCTCCGAGGCGCGCACGGGCTCGTCGAGCTCGCGCAGGCGCGCCGTCACGAAGCGGTACCCCCGCGCCCCCTCGCCGTCCTCGGTGAAGATCCTGCGCACGAGCGCGCGCAGGGGCGCGCGCCGGTCGGGCCTCGCGATCGCGCGGCGCTGGTACTCATAGGAGCTCTTTGATATCCCCAAGGAACTCGTGAGTTCTCTCAAGGACCACTTCCCGCACGGCCTCAGGCGGTCTATCACCAGGGTCTTCTCCCTGTTCGACATCCCGTCGAGGCTCTCGGCTTTTAAAACGTCCTGCACCGCCCTCAGCACCGCGTTCTCGAGCCTGAGCCGCTCGATCAGGGCGTCCTTGTCCTCCGGGTCGATGTCGGGGTAGTCGGGGCCGTCCCCGACGAGTCGCGGCAGGTCCATTCCTCCACCGGCCCTTCCCGCGGGCTTGCGCACGTCCCTGATCCAGCGCCAGACGGACGTCTTGCCGGGCCCGCCGAGTATCTCGGTTATCTCCATGACGGTGAGCCCGGCGCCGCGAAGCGCCCTGGCCCTCTCCACCATTCTCCTACTGTATGCCATGCGGACTCCGTTCCGGACCTCAACGGTCCAACTTTTTGTCCGCAGTCCCGCGGAAAGCGCATCCCAGAATTCGACCAAATTGTGGGTCACAC
The DNA here is from genome assembly GCA_004556985.1 of Clostridiales bacterium. Classification (GTDB taxonomy): domain Bacteria; phylum Bacillota; class Clostridia; order Christensenellales; family Aristaeellaceae; genus Ventricola. The sequence goes on from SFFC01000222.1 coordinate 1,325, forward strand.
TTTCCGGAGCTAAGCGGCAGTTTGCAAAAAAACGGGTGCAGACCGAAGTCCGCACCCGTAAGCGCTGTTTACTTGCGCATCAAGCCGCCGCGCTCGTCGATGGCATCCCAGAAGGCATCGGCAAAGCGAGGATCGCTTGCGGCCATAAGGGCGTTGGTGGCCATCCAGCCAGAAGGCGTGCCGGTGTCGTAGCCCGACAGAGGATCGATGACGACGGCGTACATGGCCTCGCGGTCGAGCGAACGGGCCATGGCGTCAGTGAGCTGAATCTCGCCGCCCTTGCCGGCCTGCTGGTCGGCAAGCAGCTCCATGACCAGCGGGCTCAGCAGATAGCGTCCGACGATGTAAAGGTTAGAAGGCGCAGCCTCGGGAGCAGGCTTCTCCACCAAGCCGCCGATACGCCACACGGCGCCAGGCTCGGCATCGCCAACGCCCTCGGCGCCCTCGAGGGAGCCCACGCGCTCGCCGGCGATAACGCCATAGCGGCTGACCTCCTCGGGAGCACACGCGGCAACAGCGATAACCGAAGCGCCGCCATGCTCCTTGGAGACGGCAAGCATCTTGTCGCAAATGTCATGGTTGGGCACAACATAGTCGCCCAGAAGAACCAGGAAGTTCTCCCCCGCCACAGCATCGGCCGCCGAGCGAATGGCATGGCCGAGGCCCTTGGGCTCGTACTGATAACGGAAGTCGACCGGCATACCGCCTGCGTGGGCAACGGCATCGGCATATGCATCTT
>SFFC01000078.1 GCA_004556985.1 Clostridiales bacterium
CCGCGTTCTTCTTGATTCTGTATCGTTTTCAAGGATCATCCGTCAGCGGTTTGAGTTGCTCTCGCGCTGACAGCTCAGTTAGTATACCGCAGCTGTCGACTTTTGTCAATACCTTTTTTACACTTTTTTCTTCTTCTCTGCAATCTTTTTTTCGTTTAGGATTTTTGCTTTCCCCGCACACTCTCTTTTTGAGGGAAAAAAGCGGCCGAAGCCATTCTTCATAACGCTTGCTTAATTGCCCGGCGCGAGAATCTCCGTTCCCTCAACGCGGACAAAATACCCCTGCGCATGCTTGCAGACAGGGCAGATCGGCGGCGCCTGCGTGCCATAATGGACATGACCGCAGTTGAGGCAGAGCCAGGGAACCTCCTCCTGCGCTGTAAACAGCCGGCTTTCCTCCGCGCGCCGCGCCAGCAGCCCGAAGCGGTCCCCATGTGTCTTCTCAATCGCTGCGATCATCTCAAATGTGGAAGCGACAGCCAGAAAGCCCTCCTCACGGGCCACCGCAGCAAACGATGGGTAAATCGTATTCGCCTCCTCATATTCGTTGTGCTGTGCTGAGCGCAGCAGCCGGTCGGGCGTCCAGGCTCCGTTTTCGACCGGATAACTGCCGTCGATATGAATATTCTCTCCCTCGCATTGCGCCAGATGCGCGATGAAGAGCTCGGCATGTTCCTTCTCCTGATCAGCTGTCAGTCGGAAGACGCGCTCCACCCAGTGCAGCCCGGCGCTCCTGGCTGCGGCCGCTGCGAAGGTGTAACGGTTGCGTGCCTGGCTCTCTCCAGCGAACGCGCGCATCAGATTCTCGCGCGTCCTGCTCTCGCGAAATTCCATCAAAAAATCCCTCCCCGGGAGCATCTTGTCCAGTCAGGAGGGGTTTTATACGCCGTCAGTCCGCCAGATGAAGATCCTGGAATGAGCCAAGCTCACCGCTCTTCCAATGGCGGCGGCAGAGGCTGACATACTGCGAGTTTCCGCCGAGCAGAATCTGTTCGCCCTCGCGGACAATATGTCCATCCTGTACACGCGCATTGAACGTCGCCTTGCGGCCGCACCAGCAGATCGTCTTGATCTCCTCAATGGTGTCCGCCCAGCAGAGCAGCTCGCGGCTACCTTCAAAGAGCTCGCCGCGGAAATCCGTGCGCAGGCCGTAACAAATCACGGGGATGTTGTGGTCATCCACGACGTCCACCAGGCGATGCACCTGCTGCGCCGTCAGGAAATGCGCCTCATCGACGATCACGCAGGCGATGCCAGTCAGGTCGATCGAGTCGAGATCCTCGATAAAGTGGCATTCCGCCTCCAGACCGCAACGGGATCGGACGATCGTCTCCCCATCCCTGTTCTCGAGCTTCGGCTTGAGCATGAGCACTTCCTGCCCGCGCTCCCTGTAGTTGTACTGCACCATGACCGCGTTGGCCGTCTTGCTGGAGCCCATCGCCCCGTAGCGGAAATACAGCTTCGCCATTTGTTTCTCTCCCATGCGCCGCAGTGCGGCGTTTTTCCTCAGCCGCCCACAGCGGCTCACAAAGACACACAGCCTGCTTATTATACCCTGTCGCGCGGGACAGCGCAAGCCCCGAAGCGCCTCACCGCGTGCTCCTCTGTGCGCCAATGGCAGCAAAAGAGCCGGGCTTTCGCCCGGCATGGTGCTTTGAACCGCTTCAGCAGCGTATTCATTCCTCGGCAAACCGCGCATCCATATAGGCCCGCACGAGTTCGACGCATTTCTGTTCGTCCATGTGCCCCGTGTTGAGACAGAGGTCGTAGAGCGCGGCATCGTGCCACTCGCGGCCCGTGAAATACTTGAAATAGTCCGCGCGGCGCTTGTCGATCTTTTTGATCTTCTTCTCCGCCTCCTCGAGGTTGAGCCCGTCGTTCTCCATCACGCGGCGCACACAGTCGACCACAGGCGCCGTCACAAAGACATTGATGACGTTCTCCCGCCCGCGCAGGATGAAGTTGGCGCAGCGCCCGACGATCACGCAGTTGCGCGTCGCCGCCAGCTCGCGGATGATCTTCGCCTGGTAGCGGAACAGATTCTCGTTGGAGATAAAGTCGTCGCTGTCCGGCGGGATCACCTCGCCCGTGTACATCTCCTTGGCAATGCGGAACAGCGGCATTCTCTTGGTCTCGTCGGCCTGGTTGAAAAGCTCCTCGCTGATTCCGCTCTCATCGGAAGCGATGCGCAGAATCTCCCGGTCATAATACTCATACCCGAGCTCTCTGGCCAGCAACCGTCCCATCTTTCTGCCGCCGCTGCCGTAACTGCGCGCAATCGTAATCACACGGTTATCCATACTGATCCCTCCTGCTGATCGGCCCTGAAAGAACTGTTCCTACCATAATTATAGCAAATTTTAGGATAAAATCAACAGATTTTTGTGTTTTAATGCCGAAAAGTCAGTCGTTTTCCCCGTTGAGCTGCGCTGCGAAAGGCGCCACGGCCGCGAGATCCGGCAGCACGGCGGCGCAGAGCGCGCGTATCTCAGCGGACGGCTGATCCCGGTCAGGAATCATCACCGGCACGAGCCCCGCCGCATGCGCCGACCGGATGCCGCTGGGGGCGTCCTCCACCGCCATGGCCTCTGCGGGCGCTACGCTCAGCCTGCGGGCTGCCTCGGCGTAGATATCCGGCGCAGGCTTGCCCCGCGCCACCATGCTCGCGCTGACCATCGCGTCAAAGAAGCCCTCCGCACCGACCATGCGCAGGTATTTGCGTGCGCGCTCCGGATCCGTCGCCGTCGCCAGGCCGATGGCGTAGCCCTCCTCGCGCAGCTGCGTCAGCATCGGCAGCAGGCCCGGTTTGGGCTCGATGCCGTGCTCGTCAATGTACGCCTCCATCAGCGTCCGCCGCAGCGCGCGCACGCCGAGATAGTCAAACTCCGGGCAGACCTCGCGCCTGAGCAAAGGTTCCGCGATCTCCGGCGCTGTCGCCCGGATGAGCAGCGTATGCTCCGGGCGCATCGGATAGCCCATGCGGTTGGCCGCCTCCACCCAAAAGCGCTGATAGAGCTTCTCGGTGTCGATCAGCGTCCCGTCCAGATCAAAGACGATGGCTCGAATCCTCATGGGTTCACCACATTCCGCGGATGGCCGTCTATCCACGCACGCAGATTCTCCATCGCGATGCCAACCAGGCGCTCGCGCGTCTGCTTGGGCGCCCAGGCAACGTGCGGCGTGATCACCGTGTTGGGCGCATTCAGCAGCGGGTCCTCCGCCTGCGGCGGCTCGCTCTCCAGCACGTCGGCCATGTAACAGGTCACCTTGCCCGCGCTCAGTGCCTCCGCCATCGCCCGAGAATCGACCAGCGGCCCGCGCGCCGTGTTGATCACGCGCACGCCCGGCTTCATCCGCGCAATCGCCTCCGCCCCGATCAGCGCCCGCGTCCGCTCGGTCAGCGGACAATGCAGCGAAATGACGTCGCTGCTCTCAAGCAGCGTCTCAAGCGGCACAAAGCGCACGCCTTCCGGCGCCTGCTTGGGCGGATGGGGTGTAAAGACGAGCGCCTCCATGCCAAGGCCCGTGACGGCCCGCGCGACGGCCTGGCCGATGTGGCCGAAGCCGACGATGCCGAAGCGCTTGCCCGCCGCCTCCTCCATCGGGTCGCTGAAGAAGCAGAAGTCGCCGCAGGCGCTCCAGCGCCCCGCCTTGACCTGCGCGTCATAGCTGGCGACGCGGCTGAGCTCGTGCAGCAGCAGCGCAACCACGTGCTGCGCGACCGCCTGCGTCGAATACGCCGGAACGTTGGTCACCGTGATGCCGTGTTCCCTCGCCGCGGCGAGATCGACGACGTTGTAGCCCGTCGCCAGCACGCCGACATAGCGCAAATTCGGGCAGCTCTCCATGACCTCGCGCGTGATGAGCACCTTGTTGGTCAATACGACCTGCGCGTCGCCGATGCGCGCCGCGGCCTCCTCCTGCGCCGTGCGCGCATAGACGGCCGTCGCTTCGTCGAGCACGCGATAGCATGCGAATTCAGGGTCATCCGGGCAGGCTGCATAGCCGTCCAGCACGACAATCTTGGGCATCCTCAGTTCTCTCCCCGCCTCGCCCGCTTGGGCGTTTTCTTCCATTATACGCCTGCGCTGCCAGGCTTTCAAGCCCTGCCTCCCGTTGACTTTTCGCAATAGACCTGTTATACTGACACTATCATGTGGATGGTTGATGCGCATGGCATTTCTACTGAATCGGAGGTCCATTCTATGAAGCGCATTTTTCTTCTCTTCGCCCTTGCCGCGGTGACGTTCTCCGTCGCCTCGGCGGAATCCCTGCCCGACAGCGCACAGAACGCGACGGTCTTCTCTGCGCAAGCCGACGCGGCCACCTCTGCGCCGACCAGCGCGCCGGATTTGTCCGTTTCCGACGGCGAGCTGCATCTCGATTTTGACGTGCTGACGCCGGACAATCCCGCTGCTACGCCCGTCGCCGTCGATCCGATCGACAAGCCGACGCCGACGCCGACCCCTGCGCCCAACTTCATTCCGGATACTTTCTCCAGCGAATCGATGGGCATCTCCTTCTCCTATCCCTACACCTGGCTGCTCAATCCGAACACGAATCAGGATACGACCATCCAGTTTGTCGAGCCGAAGAGCGAGATGATGGAGCCAAACGGCTACCAGACCCGCATTACCGTCGAAAAGGTCAGCATGGGCCTGGATCAGACCGCGTCCGACGCAAAGGAAAAGCTCGAGAGCACGCTCAATGAGCTCGCTGCGACCTTCACCTCCTTCACGGCCAACGATCCCGGCTCTGCGCAGATGGGCGACGCCCACGGCTACTACTGCTACTATCGCGCCGAATACAACGACGGCACGAAGACCTACTCCATGCGCGGCCGCATCATGATCGTCGCGCACGGCAAGGCGCTCTATCAGGTGCGCATCACGACGCCGAGCAACTGGTATTCCTATTACGAATATGCGTTCCGTCTCGTGCGCGATTCCTTCAAGTTCCTGTAAGGCAAATCAAAAAAGAGCTGCTTCCCGGTCGGAGCAGCTCTTTTTTCGGCAAGCACCAACAGCCCTCCCCGCCGCAGCGGAGAGGGCTGTTTCATGCTTGTCCTCGATTTACTTTCTGCGCATATACGCCGGGATGCCGTCCATGAAGGAGCGCGGGGAGCGCGCCTCCTCGCGGCGATCCGCTTCGGCCGGGGCCTGCGCGACAGGCGCCTCCGGAATGTTCGCATAGGGCGAGACGCGCTGCTGGCTGCCGGCGCCCTCGTTGACGAAGGCCGGCACCTCCGGCTCCGCGCCCGACGCGCCGCCCGTCACGGGCGCGTAGCCGCCGGTCACCGGGGTATACGCCGGATCGTAGCGGGTATAGGGGCTGCGCTGGGCCGCCGGCTGCGGCTGGGACTGATACGTCGTGCCGACACTGTATTGCGGCACATACGCCGCCTGGGACGGCAGGGAGGCCGGACGCTCCGCGCTGCTGGCGCGCGGCGGGAACGGCACCTTCTCAAAGCCCGTGGCGATCACGGTGATATGCACCTCATCCTCCAGCGCGTCGTCGATGCTCGCGCCGAAGATGATGTTCGCCTCGCTGTCCGCCGCGGCAGTGATCATTTCGACCGCATCGTTGATGTCGACGATGCTGCAGTTCGAGTTGCAGGTCACGTTGATGAGCACAGCGCGCGCACCGTCGATGCTCGTCTCGAGCATCGGAGAGGAAATCGCGTTCTGCGCGGCATCGGCCATGGCCTTCTCGCCCTTGCCGATGCCGATGCCCAGGTGCGCCATGCCGCCCGATTCCATGACGGCTTTGACGTCCGCGAAGTCGAGGTTGATGATGCCGGTCTGCGAGATCAGGTCGCTGATGCCCTGAATGCCCTGGCGCAGCACGTCGTCCGCGAAGTTGAACGCGCCCTTGAACGAGGTGCCCTTCGGGCAGACCTGGAGCAGGCGCTCGTTGGGGATGACGACCAGCGTGTCCACGCGCTGCTTGAGCTCGTCGATGCCGGCCTCCGCCTTGCGCATGCGGGTCTTGCCCTCAAAGGCAAACGGCTTGGTCACCACCGCGATGGTCAGGATTCCCATGTCGCGCGCGATTTCCGCCACGACAGGCGCCGCGCCGGTGCCCGTGCCGCCGCCCATGCCCGCGGTCACGAACACGAGATCCGCGCCCTTGAGCGCGCTGGCAATCTCCTCGCGGCTCTCCTCGGCGGCCTTCTTGCCGATTTCGGGCGTCGCGCCCGCGCCGAGGCCCTTCGTGAGCTTTTCGCCGATCTGGATCATGGTCGCCGCCCGGCTGGTGCGCAGCGCCTGCACATCGGTGTTGACCGCAATAAAGTCGACGCCGGTCACGCCGCAGTCGACCATGCGGTTAAGCGCGTTTCCGCCACCGCCGCCGCAGCCGACGACCTTGATGGAAGCTGCCGGACGCTCGTCCATTTCAATTTCAAACACAGGAAATCCCCCTTTTGTTTCGCTTGAGGTTATGCCAGAAACCCGCCGTGGGCGGTTTACTTGCCGAAGATGCGCCGGATACGGCCCAGCAGGCCTTCCTCCTGCTCCTCCTGCTCGATGGTGTTGTAGACCAGCTCTAGCAGGCCGCTGCCGCTCGCGTAAACCTGCGCCGGCTTGAGCTTGACCGTCTTGGCCGTCGCCTCGCGCACGTTGCGCGAGAGCTTGCCCGCCGCGTAGACCCGCGCGCCGGACATCGGCATCAGACCGCCGCCCGTAAAGTAGACGTTGGACCAGTTGCCCAGCCGGATGCCGCTCTTTTTGATCGCGTCGTCGACCATCTCGAGCATCTCGTCCACGCGCGCGTCGACGATCATGCTGACCTGCTCGCCGGAGAAGCTCTCCATCTGCCCGTTTTCGCCCTGTACCTCGATCTGCGTGTTCTTCGGCGCATTGAACGTGTAGCTGCGCTTGATCTTTTCGCACATGTCAAACGGCTTTTCCAGGCCGTATGTCAGATCCAGTGTGATATGCGCGCCGCCAACGGGCAGCACCTTCTGCCAGATGAGTGCGTCTCCCTCGACCGCCATGACCTCCGTGGAGAGATAGCCGACGTCGACCAGAATCGCCGTGTGATCCCGCTCCTCGAAGGGGATCATCTGCATCGCCTCGCCCACCGAGGTGGAGAAGAAGCCGCGAACCTCGACGCCCAGCTCCCTGAGCCGCTCGGTCACGTCGTTGATGAAGAACTGGTCGGCGAGCACGAAGCCGATCATGCCCTCGAGCGTGGAGCCCTTGAGATCGACCGGCTCGAGCGTCTTCTGCCCGCCGTCGACCTTGAACCAGGCCGGCGAGCGATGGATGATGACGCCGGTCGGCCTGTCAAGCATCTCGGTGGCCTGTCGCTGGAGCTTTTCCACGTCGGCGCTGGTGACCTTGGGATCCGCGCCCTGCAGCGCGACGCTCGATTCGATCACGTAGACGCGGACAAACTCGCCCGGCACGCCGACATAGACCTCCTTGATGTGAGTGCCGACCTTGTTTTCCGCGGCCTCGAGCGCGCTGGCGATCGCGTCGCTGACCTCTCCCGGGGCGTTCCATTCCCCGTTCATGAATCCATCATACTGCGCCATTCCGGCAGAGGTGATGGTCACCTTCTGATACGCGCTCTCCTCGGCAAGCAATACCAGCACCTTGGACGTGCCAAAGTCCACAACCGCCGTCGCTTTTTTCATCATACGATCTCATGCTCCTGTCTGCCCGCATGTATATCCGCCCAAAAAGGCGGAAGAAATCATCTTATTTGCTATTATTATGCGAGTTTATTGTAACCGATTATGCCCTTTCTTTCAAGCCACTTGAGCAAATTTTGTCCATTTTCGGTCTATTTTTCCTCAGCCCGGCGTCGCCGAGGGGCCGATGGTCGGCGTCGCGGTCGGCACTGGCGTAGGCGTGGGCAGCGTCGGCGGAATGTAGTGCGCCCTCTGCCCGCTGGATACGTCGATCTTCGCGCCCCTGAGATCGCCCGACGCCTCCCGCGCCGTGATGACCTCCCGCGCAATCAGCAGCTTGGTTTTGAGGCCGCTGCTCTCGCCCAGCTCGATCTTCGCGCTCTCCGACGTCATCACATAGAGGTCGTCAAACCGCGCCACATCCAGCTGCGACGTGCGCGCCAGCATGTTCGTCTCCTCCAGCGCCTGCAGGATGAGGTTCATCTGCTCGAGCTGGTTCGTGTCGCGCACGGGGAGCCTCTCGCCCACGACAATCCAGGCATTGTCCTCCAGGGTGAGGCCCGTGACCTTGGGGCCCGCCGCGTTGGTCGGATAACTGCTGCCCGCGCATTCGAGCACAACGCCCTGCCCGTCGATCACGTAATAGATGCCCAGCACGCTGACGACGCCCATGCCCAGCCGCTCGTTGATGCGGATCGTCAGCCTGCCCTTGTAGTCAAAGTCATAGCCGTCGTATTCGATGTAGCGGTTCTTCTCCAGGCTCTCCTTCATGTGCGTCACGGAGCGGCCCAGCAGATGGTCGCCGATCTGAACGCCGCTCTGCGTGATGACCTCCTCGCCGAGCAGGTTCCGATTGCCCACGACCATGATATCGCGCACGACGAGCACCTTGCTCAGCGTCAAAACCAGCAGAAGCGCCAGCGCTGCGACGACGATGCCCGCCATGAGCATCGTCTGGCGTACCGCCTTTTTCCGTTTCCTTGGCCTCATGTCCGCTTTCCTCCATCGTCCGCCCGGCGGCGCTCCTGCCCGACAAGCGCGCGGCCGGAGCCGCGCGAAATGTTCAGCAGGATGCCAACCGCCGCCATGATCATCGTGATCGACGTGCCGCCCGCGCTGAAAAACGGCAGCGGCAGGCCCGTCGTGGGGAGAATGCCCGTGACGACGCCCATGTTGATGAACGCCTGCATGCCGATCATCGAGGTGATACCCGCGCCCAGCAGGCAGCCGTAGCGGTCCCGGCAGGAGAGGCTCACCCGAAGCCCGGCAAAGACGAACGCCGCAAACAGCGCGAGGACAGCCGTGCAGCCCAGCAGCCCGAAATCCTCGCCGACGATCGCAAAGATGAAATCCGATTCCGGATAGGGCAGATAGGCGAACTTCTGCCGCCCCTGCCCCAGGCCCATGCCCAGTAGCCCGCCGGAGCCCAGCGCGATCAGCGACTGCGAGAGCTGATAGCCCTCGTCGCTCATCTTCGCGAACGGATCCCGAAAGGAGAGCAGCCGCTCCCGCCTGTACGGCGCGCTCCAGGCGTAGAACGCGCCCACGCCCAGGCCCATGACGCTCAAAAGCGCCATGTGGCGCTTTTTGAGTCCCGCACAGAAGAGCATGAGGAGCGCGCAGATCAGAATGCTGCCGCCCGTGGAGAGATTTGGCTGCTCCAGAATCAGCAGAAACATGACGCCCGGCACCAGCAGCAGCGGCAGCACGCCGCCAAAGAGGCTATGGAGCGCCTCAGCGCGCCGGTCGAGCGCCCCCGCCATGAAGATCACCATCGCGTATTTCGCCAGCTCGGAGGGCTGCATGCTCAGTCCGAAGAGATTGAGCCACCGCCGGGAGCCGTTGATGCTCACGCCGATGCCCGGGATGATCACCAGCACCAGCAGCAGCGCGCTCAGCGCCAGCAGCGCCAGCGTCACGCGGGGCTCGCGATAGACCCGGTAGGGCACCCGGGAGAGCGCAACGCAGGCGGCAGCGCCCAGCGCGATGCCGATCAGCTGCTTTTTGACTGCGGAGAGCGCGTCCCCGCTGGCCGCCCGCTGATAATAGGTCGCGCTGAACAGCGTGATCAGCCCCAGTACGAGCAGCAGCACCATGATCACCACGACGCTCTTGTCGCAGCTGCGGCGCGTCTCCTCCCGTTCCCCGCGCATACAAGCCCTCCTCCGGCCGCTTCAGTCTGTCCTCATTCGCAGCCGAAGGCGCGCGCTTCACAGCGCCATCACCTTTTCCTTGAATACCTTGCCGCGGTGCTCGTAGTCCGTGAACATGTCGAAGCTCGCGCAGGCCGGGGACAGCAGCACGCAGCCGCCCTGCTGCGCCAGCTTCCGGCAGGTCGCCAGGCAGAGGTCAAAGTCGTAGCCCGTCATCGTGTAGGCCGTGTAGCCCACGCGCTCAAGCGCTGCACGGATCTGCTCCGCCGTGTCGCCGATGAGCACGCAGTGCGCGATCTGCGGCGCCTCCCTGATCGTCTCGGCCAGCGGGTCGAAGGAGACCTTCTTGTCGCTGCCGCCCAGAATGAGCACCGTGGGTCTTGTCATCGTCGCAATCGCCTTCTGCGTCGAATCGACGTTGGTGCCCTTGGAATCGTTGATCCAGGTCACGCCGTCCAACTCGCGCACGGTCTCGATCCTGTGCTCCACCCCTTTGAACGTGCGCAGCACCTCGCGCATCGTCTCCGCGCTCACGCCCAGCGCGCCGCCAAGCGCACTTTTCGTGA
>SFFC01000079.1 GCA_004556985.1 Clostridiales bacterium
CCAGGCCGTAGGCCGTGTAGCAGCGCGCGTACAGCAGCGGCTGAATCGCCGAAATCGCCTCGATGATCTCCTCGCCGCCGGTGTAGAGATAGTGGATGACGCGCACCGACGTGCCCGCGTCTCTGGGCAGCGCGAGGGACAGCGCCTGCATCAGCGAGCGGCTGCAGATGCCCAGCAGCATGATCTCCGCACGTCGGCTCTTCGCAAGGTATTCAAAGAGTTCCCCGCCCATGCGCCAGCGAATCGGCTCCATCGCCCGCTCGTTTTCCCGCAGCATGCACCGCATCGCGCGATTGCTGAGGAATGTGTTCATGCCAACGCGGCTGACCTCCAGCTCCATGCCCAGATGGCGGAACTCCTCGTCCGTCAGCCCCAGCGCCCGGGTTTCGGCGATCTTTTGATAGCAGCTCTCCAGCCTCCGAGGCCGACATGCCCCGCTTCTGCAGCGCCTGCGCCAGATAGGGCCCAAAGCCGATCACCATCCCGGTCTTTTCTGCTTTCCGAGTCATCGGTTACCCTCCCCGGTATGTTGAGCCTCACGGAGGACCAGAGCCGATTCGCCCGCTATGGCCCTCCTTGTACCAAGCGGGTCTGCATGACGCCATGCAGACCCGCTTGCCTTGCTCTTATGCCTTTCTGACCACATCGAGCATGGCGTCCCAATTCTCCTCCATGTGCCGCACGAGCGCAAACTGCGTGCGCGCGCGGTCAAGATTGTGCCCGGATCGATGAATCCTAAAGTATTTGTCGCCGTTGAGATGGTCCGCGAGGAAGCGCATGCCGCATTCCAGCGTCATGAGCTTGGCGCCCATCGGCAGCAGCTCGATCTCCCTGCGGCTCATGACCCGGCCGGCCTCGCTCAGGAAGCCGCGGGTGAACGCCTCGTACATCGGCAGGGAGAACTGCACCTTGCTCAGGTCGCGCTCGTCCTCCTCGGCGGTATTCGCGCCGAAGCGGATGGAATCGCCGAAGTCATACGCGGCCAGGCCGGGCATGACCGTATCCAGATCGATCACGCAGACGCCGCGCCCCGTCTTCGCGTCCAGCAGCACGTTGTTGAGCTTGGTGTCGTTGTGGGTCACGCGCAGCGGGATCTCGCCCGCAGCGAGCGCATCAAGCAGCGCGTGGGTGTCCTTCTCCCGCGCGCGGCAGAATGCCAGCTCCTCCTCCACCTCGCCAAGGCGGCCCGAGGCGTTGCGCGCTACGGCGTCCATCAGCTGGGCATAGCGGGCGGGCGTGTTGTGGAAATCGGGGATGGACTCGACCAGAGAAGCGGCCGGGAAGCCGCCCATCTGCCTCTGGAAGCGGCCAAAGGCCTCGCCGGAAAGCGCAAAGAGCTCCGTCGTATCCGGGAGGTCGCGCGAAATCGTGTCCTCGATGAACAGATACATCCGCCAAAGCTCGCCGTCCTCGTCGTAGGTGAATGCCTTTCCGTCCTTCGTGCGCACGAGCGTAAGCGTTTCGCGCTGCGGGTCGCCGCCCTCTGCGGCGATGATGCCGCGAAGATACTCCGTCACCTGCTCGATGTTGCGGATGACCTCCTCCGGCTTTTGAAACACATAGCGGTTCACGCGCTGCAGGATGAAGCGGCGCTGCCCCTGCGCCGCCGTGACGGTCACGCAGAGGGTGTCGTTGATGTGTCCATTGCCGTAGGACTCGGTGCTGATCTCTCCCTCGGGAATATCGAAGCGCCGCGCGATGTCCAGTTTTTTGCTATCCATGGTTTTCTCTCTTCTCCGAATCATTATTATCCCTTAACGCCGCCGGAGGTCAGGCCTGCCGCCAGATGCTTCTCGATGCACATGAACAGGATGACGACCGGGATCGTCGCCAGCAGTGCGGCGGCGAAGAGGTACTGCCATTCGATCATGTTGAAGGAGCTGAACTGGGTGATGCCCACCGTGATGGGCTTGTTTTGCGGCGTGGAAATCAGAACCGTCGAAATCGTATACTCATTCCATGCGTTGATGAACACGAAGATCAGCGTCGTCACGATGCCCGGCGCGGCCATCGGCAGCAGGATTCTGACCAGCGCGCTCACCGTCGAGCAGCCGTCAATCTGCGCCGCCTGCTCCATCTCCGGGGAGATCGAGATGAACGTGCCCCGCAGCAGCCAGATGGCAAACGCCTGGTTGAACGCCGCATTGATGAGCATGAGGCCGACGATCGTGTCGTTGAGGTGCAGCGTGTTCATCAGCTGCGAGATGCCGACCAGCAGCACGACCGGGGAGAACATCTGGCTCATGATGACGAAGCCGAGGAACGCGCTCTTGCCCTTGAAGCTCATGCGGGCCATCGCGTAGGCCGCCGGAATGCCGCAGAGCATCGCAATCGCCGTCGCGCCCGTCGCCAGCACAATCGAGTTGAGCAGGTAACGCAGCACGCCGCGGCCGAGGATGTCCCTGAGGTTGCTCCAGATCCACTTCGTGGGCAGCATGTGCAGGAAGTACATGTCCGTCGTCTCCGCGTTGCTGCGGAAGCCCGTGATGAACATCACATAGAACGGATACAGGATGAAGACGCAAAGCACGATCACGAACGCGTAGAGCGCGCCGCGCGACAGCGCCTCGGAAAGGCTTCCCTTCGCCAGCACGACCAGCGCGCTCAGCAGCGCCAGGAGCGCCGGCAGCAGCACGAAGAACTGCCTCGCGATGCTCTCGCTCAGCCCGCCGAGCAGCTGTGCGGCATCTTCACCCGCCGCCCCATTATACAGGAAAGCATCCAGTCTTGCAAGGAGCAAATCGGGGTTTGATATCGTCTGTCCCGAAACAAAGAGCTGAACCTGCCGCGAAAACGTTTGCGTCGCCGTCATCGCGAAGACGGGCACGGCCAGCAGCGCCGCAAGACCCAGCCAGCAGCCGGCCAGGCGGAGCATTCGCGGCGCGCCGGCCAGATCCCTGTGCGGGGTATCCATGCCGCCGCGAAGGCCGAGCAGTGAGAGCACGATGGCTGCGGCGGCCGCCAGCACGAGCACGAGCAGCACCCGCGAGGGCACAAAGCCCGCCTGGATGAAATCCCAGCCCGTGCGCTCGACCGTCTGCCGGACATTGAAGACGACGAGCGAGGTGGTCTCTCCCTTGGAGTTGACGCGCTCGGTCACGTCCTCGGCGATCTCCATCTCGCCGCCCAGGGCGGCATACTGCTGCGCAGCGGCCTCCGCCTCCGCCCTCGCCTCGACATACTTCTCGTCGCCGACGAACGTGTTGGCGGAGCGCTTGGTGTAGACGGCCGTCGTGAAGGTCATCACGGGCAGGCTCAGGATGACGACGGTCAGCACGGCCGCAATCGCGAGCACCAGCAGCGCCAGTCGGTTGCGGCTCGCCGCCTCGAGATTCCGCTTTCCGCTCGTCATGCGTCCTCCCCCTCCTTCTTCATGGAGACCATCATGTACATACCCGCCACGATGCACAGGATGACGAACCCGATGACGGACAGCGCCGTCGCAGGGCCCTTCCTCTGGTCGTAGAACGCCAGCATATACAGATAGGTGATCAGCGTGTCTGTCTTGTGCGCCGGGGCGCCCTTGGTGATCGTGTAGATGATCGGGAACGAGTTGAAAACGTAGATGATGTTGAGCACGGTGGAGACCGTCAGCGACGGGCGCACCAGCGGAATCGTCACATGGAAGAGCTTCTGCCAGAAATTCGCGCCATCCACGGTCGCCGCCTCGTAATACGCCGCGTCGATCGACTGCAGGCCGGAGAGCACGCAGAACGTGACGAACGGGATCGTCACGAAGATGCCGACGCCGCATTCCCACATGAACTCAATCTGGTAGGTCGCGCGCCAGTTGATCGCCTGCTTGATGATGCCCAGGTTCAGCAGGATGTTGTTCAGGTTGCCGTATTCAAACTTGATGATGTAATTCCAGATCGAGGCCTGGATGACCAGCGAGGTCGCCCACGGAAAGACCACGATCGATCGGGCGATCTTGCGCCCCTTGAATTCCTGGTTGAGCACCATCGCGACGATGAAGCCCAGCAGCGTGGAGAGCCCGACGACGGAAATCACCCAGATCACCGTGTTGAGCATGACCGTGCCGAAGACCGGATCGGAAATCGCCTCTTTAAAATTCGCGAAGCCCACAAAGCCGCCGACGATGCCTGCCTTGGAGATCTCGCTGAACGCCAGCTTGAAGACGATGCCGATCGGGAAGACGACGAAAATCGTCATGATCAGGATGCTAGGAAGCAGCCAGACATACGGCTCCCACTTGTGACGCACCAGAATGGTATTCAATGCGCGCCCTCCTTTCCGTAACAGAAAGGAAGGGGGTCGGACAAGCGCCAACCCCCTTCCAATCGTTTGCTTCAATCAATCCATTGGACGATCGATCGGTTATTTGGTGATCTTGGCCTGGAGCTCGTCAAGCAGCGTCCTGACATCGCCGCCGGTCAGCGCGCTCTGCTCCACGTTGGTGACGCCCTGCTTGACATCGATCCACTCGGCCTTCGCGGTCGGGTAGAACTGCGCGCCGCCCAGCACGTTCAGCCATGCCTCAAAGGACGGGTTCGCGGCGACGAGCGCCTCCACAGCGGAATTGACGGCCGGCAGGAAGTCTTCCATGCTGACCCAGCCCACATAGTTCTCCGGATCGTAGAAGAAGGAGAGGAACTTGCCGATGGCCTCGTTGCGGGCCGCCTGGTCGGGCGCAGCGTCATCCTTGAAGGCCATGATGCGGTCCATGACGCCGACGGAGCTGGAGGTCGCGCCCTCGTTGTGCGGGATGTCCGCCACAGCGTAATTCACGCCGGTGTAGCCCTTGTCCGCGATGTAGGTCGGCAGGGAGTTGGGGGCGATGACCATCGCCAGCTTGCCCGCGCCGAACATATCCTGCAGGTCATAGCGGGTCTGGGTCGCAGGGTTCGGGTTGGTGAAGCCCTTGTTGTACAGGCCGATGGCGTACTCGACAGCCGCAACGTTCTCCTCGCAGTTGACGGTCCAGTTGCCCTCAGCGTCGGTGAAGCCGCCGTTGTTGCCCCAGGCATAGTACGCGAACGCCGCCTGGCCCTCGTCGGTGGTCATGTCGATGCCCCAGGGATAGACCTCGCCGCCGAACGCGTCGATGATCGCCTGGCAGGCGTCCTCGAGCTCAGCCCAGGTCGTCGGCACGTCCACGCCGGCCTCTTCGAGGATATCGGCGTTGTAGTACAGCGCGCGGGCGGAGGCCAGATCCGGCACGGCCCAGCAGACGCCGTCGATGACGGACTGCTCAATGAAGGACGGGAAGAAGTCGGCAAACAGCTCGTCCGGGCAGTAGTCGCTGACCGGGAGGAGCAGGCCCTCGTTCGCGTAGTCGGCGAACGTGTCGATATTCAGGATATCGGGGGCGTTGTTGTTGCTGATGCGGGTGGAGACGACGGTGTAGATGTCGTTCCAGGAGACGACCTCCAGATTCAGCTTGATGCCGGGGTTGGCCTCCTCAAACTTCTTGACGAAGTTGGAGCCGTCCATGCCGTCACCCAGGAACCAGTTCTGGGTGTTGGGGCCATACTGCGCAATGATCACGTCCAGCGTGATGTCCTCGGCGGCGCCGAAGCTCGCGAAGGTCACCACCATCAGGGCGGCCAGAAGCAGCGTTACCAGCTTTTTCATAGGAAATTCCTCCTTTATAACACTCGCAAGGTTTGTCCTTGTTGAATCTATTATATTTTATCGTCGTGATTTTGTAAAGTTTTTTCGTGAAACTTTTTCTTTTTTTCGTTTTCGCCGGCATTTTCATCCGTTTCTTTTGTGACGCAAATCCCTTCCGCAGCGCCGCAGGCGTCGGAAGGCCTTGGCGGCGGATGCAGGCGGCATCATGCCGGATTGTTTTTTTCCATCGCTTCCGTGTGGGCAAAGGCCGTATGGACGATCTCCAGCGCCGTTCTCAGCGCTCCGGCAGGGATCTGCCCGGGCGCGGAGGCCTCGCCTGCCGTGCCGAAGGTCAGGCAGCTGCCCAGCGCCTCGCAGGCCACGCGGGAGACGGCGCCCTCGCTGCCCATGGTGATCGCGATAAACGGCCGGCCCAGCGCCTCGCCCGCCCGGGCCATCCGCCAGGCCGCCTCCAGCGCCTGCACGCGCCCGGAGGTCATCACGGCCGCCTTGAGCACGTCCGCGCCCAGCGCCGCCTGCCGCGCCAGCCAGCGCGCGGGCGTCTCCAAATCCTTAAGCACATGAAATGCGTGGCTTGAGCCAACGAGCGGCACGCCGGCCGCATGCGCCGCCTGCGCGATGCGCGAAAACGCCGCCTCGCCCACGCTCAGCTCGCAGTCGATCGCGTCGCACAGGCCGCTGCGGGCCATTCCCGTGAGCAGCGCCTCATAGGGCGCCGCCTCCGCCGCGCCGCTCCCGCCGTCGCGCGACGTGCGCAGCGTGAAGAGCAGCGGCAGTCCGCCGCCCGCCCGTGCCGCCCCGCAGGCCGCCCCGGCCTCCGCGACGGAGGGCATCGGCGAGAGGCTGTCGATCCTCAGCTCGATCAGGTCGGCCCCGGCCGCCCTCGCGCGCGCCGCTGCCTCGCGGATCTCCAGCGGCGTTTTGCCCATCACGGGCACACAGACCTTGGGTATGCCCTCTCCAAGCGTCACGCCGCCCACGCGCACGGCGCCTCCATGCTGCCTCTGCACAGCCGTCCCTCCTTCATTCCCCGCCGATGCCGCGCATGGCGGGGCGCTGTCTTCATCTTACACGCTCCGGGCCGCCCGCGCAAGAGGCGGCGCAGGTTTTTCTCGGCGCTCTGCGGACAGGCTTTGTCCTTTTTTGGACAATTCCGGCCGTAAAGTTGCAGTTTTCTCTTGAAGCTTTGGCAATTCCTCCTGTATACTGTGTGTGGACGGGGCCTCGCCCCCGTCGCAGTGATGTGGAAGGAGAGCGGCGCGGCCTTCGCCGCCCTTCTGAACAAGAAAGGGGAAGTACCATGAAGAAAGGGTTGCTCATTGCCCTGTGCCTGATCATGCTCTGTGCGACCGCCCAGGCGGCGACCGTCACCGAGACAGGAACGGGCGTCACCGTCGTCAAAGCGGCTGACTGGGCGCAGACCTATCCCGACGTGTATGCGTCCTACCTCCGGAACGCGGAAAACGACACGGCGATCGACCACGTCGAGGAATACCCGATGATCGCCACCGTCTACGAGGGCATGGCCTTCAACAAGTATTACAACAGCGCGCGCGGCCACTACTACACGGTTGAGGACGTGACCAGCACCGGCCGTCCGCACAAGCTCGCGAACTGCTTCACCTGCAAGACGCCGGACTTCACGGCGAAGGTGAACAATGAGGGCGTCAGCGCGTATACCATTCCCTTTGAGGACATGCTCGCCGAGGTCAACGAGAGCATCAGCTGCTACAACTGCCATGCCAACACGGGCAGCGAGCTCGTCGTGACGCATACCTACCTGGCCGACGCGATGGGCGCGGACCTCGAGGCGCTCAACGCCAAGACCGCCTCCTGCGCGCAGTGCCATGTGGAATACTACTTCGATCCGGAGACCAAGGCCGTGACGCTGCCCTACGACAGCAAGGCCGCGATGGCCCCGGATGCCATCCTCGAGTTCTACGACGGGATCGGCTTTGCGGATTACACCAATCCGCGCACGGGCGTAGCGCAGATCAAGGTGCAGCATCCCGAGTTTGAGACCTACATGGGCGCGGGCAGCGTGCACGCGGCCACCTTCTCCTGCGCGGATTGCCACATGGAGAAGGCCGTCAACGACGCGGGCGAGACCTATGTGAGCCATTACTGGACGAGCCCGCTGCGCAGCGAGAGCATCTCGGCGACCTGCTCCGCCTGCCACGCCGACCTGAAGGGCTTCGTCGAGGGGATTCAGGCCCACGCCGAGGAGCGCACCATTGCCATCGGCAACAAGCTGGAGACGCTGACCAACCAGCTGGCCGACGCCGTCGCCTCCGGCAGCTACACGGAGGAGGAGCTTAACGCCATCCGCACGCTCAACCGCAAGGGCCAGTTCTACTGGGATTTCGTCTTTGTGGAGAACAGCGAAGGCGCGCACAACTCCAGGCTGACAGAGGAATGTCTTGACAAGGCCGAGCAGCTCATTGACGAGGCTCTGGGCCTGTTCAAGGCGTAAGAGGGAACATGCCGCCGGAGCGTGAGCGATCACAAGGCTGCTCCGGCAGCTCACAGCGGCCCGTGGCCGCCTCCTCTTCCGAACCGCTTTGCCATGCCTTGCAGCATGGCTTCCGTGGCCGACGGCTTTTCCGGCCTCCTGCGCCCACAGCGGCCCGTGGCCGCCTCCTCTTCCGAACCGCTTTGCCATACCTTGCAGCATGGCTTCCGTGGCCGACAGCTTTTCCGGCCTCCTGCGCCCACAGCGGCCCGTGGCCGCCTCCTCTTCCGAACCGCTTTGCCATGCCTTGCAGCATGGCTTCCGTGGCCGACAGCTTTTCCGGCCTCCTGTGCCCACAGCGGCCCGTGGCCGCTTCCTCTTCCGAACCGCTTTCCTTTGGGAACCCCCTGCATGCTTTCCCGCTCCGCTTTCCGTTTTCTGCCAGTGATGACGCAGTGTCTACAGGTGAAAAAAGGGGACTGACTGCTTGAAAAAGATCCTGAGTTTTTTTCGTTCCATGCGCTTTGGCATGCTGCTGCTCGTGCTGGTCATGGTCTGCTCGCTCGCGGGCTCTCTGATCGTCCAGCAGCGCGAGCCGATGGACTATGTGAACCGCTACGGCGCGGAGGCTTCAAAGGTCATCCTCGCGCTCGGGCTTGACGACGTGTTCTCTGCGCCGTATTTCATCGTGCTGATGGCGGCGCTTTGCATCAACCTGACGCTCTGCTCTGTCACGCGGCTTCCCGCGACGCGGCGCGCGGGCGCACTGCTCAGAAAGCAGGCGGCCAGCATACCGCCCGCGCAGGCGCTGACCGCCGGGCAGGCGCAGGCGCTCTGCGCCCACCTCAGGCGCAGGGGCTATCGCCGCGAGGAGGCGGACGGGCGGACGCTCTTTCTCAAGAACCTGCCCGGCTTCTACGGTGCGTTTCTCGTGCATCTCTCCTTTCTGCTCATCCTCGTCGTCGGCGTCGCCGCAGTACTCACGGCGGAGGTGACGGACGAGGTCGTCATGCCCGGCGAGACGATAACCCTGGAAAACGGAACCCGCGTGACCGTCGATTCCTTCCGGATTGAGGACGAGACGGGCACGCTCGATTACGCCAGCCAGCTGACGGCCGTCTCCGCCGACGGGCAGCGCCAGGCCAGCAAGCTGGTTCGCGTCAACGAGCCGATGAGCTTTGAGGGCTACAAGCTCTACCAGCAGACCTACGGCACCGCCGGCCAGCTTCGCATCGATCGGCCCGCCAACGGCAGCAGCGAGGTCGTCACGCTGACAGAGCCCTGCTTCCTGACGCTCAACGGGCAGGACGGCCTGTTCTATCAGGCGCTGTATCCGGGCTATGTGCGCGGCGAGGATGGCAGCGTGACTCTGATTTCGAGCACCTCCGGGGCGTATACCGACCCGGTTTACGATGTGCTGTCCCTCTCGGGCGGCATGACGACGCCCGTTCTCGCCTTTCCGGGTGAGACGCTGACCATCGGCGAGGTGAGCTTCACCATGCTCGATCCGGTGAGCTATCCGGGCCTGCGCATCAAGCGGATTCATCCCGCCGTGCTCGGTGCGCTCTACGCCGTGTTCGCGCTGATGATCGCCGCGCTGTATCTCTGCTTCTTTATGGTCCCCGCAGCCGTGAGCGTCTCGCCGGACGGCTATGCGGTGGTCAGCCCCAAGGCCCAGACAGGGCTTCTGCTCGAGCTCGAAACCCTGCTCAAGGAGGATACATGATGGAAGGTTTGTTTTTTGCCGCGCTGATCGCGTACTTTGCCGCCGTCATCCTGCAGATCGTCGGCGTCGCCATCGGCCGCAAGCCGCTGACGCGCGCCGCGCGCTTCATCTTTGCCGCCGCGCTCATCCTGCACACGGCGTTCTCCGTCTGGCGGGGCATCGCCGCGGGCCGGCTGCCGCTCGCCAATCAGTTTGAGTTTGCCTCCGGCTTTGCCTGGGCGGCCGCCGTGCTGGGCTTTGTGCTCTACAAGCGGCTGGGCCAGGAATGGCTGATGACCGTCAGCATGCCGGTCGCGTTCCTCGTGCTCTCCTACGCCGCATTCCAGCCGATGGAGATCAGGGAGCTCATGCCGGCGCTGCGCTCGACCTGGTTCGCGCTGCACATCGGCGCGGCGATCTTCTCCTACGCCTCCTTCGCCATCGCCGGCGGCCTGGGCGCGCACTATCTGGTCATGCTCTCCAGGGGCAGCGGCGAGGACGACACGCGCATGCGCCAGACGGATTACCTGACCTATCGCCTGATCTGTCTGGGCTTTCTGCTGCTGACCGTCGTCATTCTGTCGGGCGCGATCTGGGCCGAGCAGGCATGGTCGCTCTGGTGGAGCTGGGACCCCAAGGAGACCTGGGCGCTGATCACCTGGATTCTCTACGCCATCTACCTGCATCAGCGGATGCGCATGAAATGGCAGGGCAGCCTTTTCGCCCCGACCGGGCGCAAGTTTTCCCCGCGCGTCTTGCTTTCCCTTCCATCCTCTGCTATAATGATTGTCGCATATCGCGGATATGGTGGAATGGCAGACACCGGGGACTTAAAATCCCCTGCCGAAAGGCGTGCGGGTTCGACCCCCGCTATCCGCACCAGCACAGGCGGGCTCTCTTGAACGGGCGCCCGCCTTTTTGATGCGCGCCGTCCCGACGCTTTTTTTATGCTTTGTCTTGATTCCCACGCGAAACCGGGCTACAATGAGAGCATCCGCAGCCGCGCAGAAAAGGAGGAACCGCCTATGCTCGCTCAGCTTTCAAGCCTCGGCCTCTCCGGCATCGAGGGCTTCCCCGTCACCGTGGAGGCCTACTGCGCCGAGGGCATGCCCATGTATGAGCTCGTCGGCCTGCCCGACGCCGCCGTCAAGGAGAGCCGCGAGCGTGTGCGCGCAGCGATGGCCGCCTGCGACATCCTCTTTCCCGTCGCGCGGCTGACCGTCAACCTCGCGCCCGCCGACGTCAAGAAGGAGGGTCCGGCCTACGACCTGCCCATCGCGCTCGCCATCCTCGCCGCCAGCGGCGCGCTCGATCCGGACAGCCTCTGCGGCGTCGCGGCAGTGGGCGAGCTCTCCCTCTCCGGCGGCGTGCTCGGCGTGCGCGGCGCGCTCTCCATGGCGATGGCCGCGCGCCAGTGCGGCGTGCACGCGCTGCTGCTCCCGGCGGAGAACGCGCGCGAGGCCGCCTGCGTGGAGGGGCTTGACGTGCTGCCCGTCCATCATCTCAGCGAGGCCATCGGCCATCTGCGCGGCCGCCGCCCGATTTCGCCCATGGCGGTCACGCCCTATGACCAGCTGCTGCAGCGGCGGCAGACGGTGCATGACTTTTGCGATGTGCGCGGACAGAAGAGCGCCAAGCGCGCGCTGGAAATCGCCGCCGCCGGCGGCCACAACGTGCTGATGATCGGCCCGCCCGGCAGCGGCAAGACGATGATGGCCCGCTGCCTGCCCGGCATTTTGCCGGATATGACGCTCGAGGAGTCGCTCGAGGTCACGCGCATCCACAGCGCTGCCGGCGCGCTCGCCGCCGACAGCGGCTTGCTGCTCGAGCGCCCGTTCCGCGCGCCGCATCACACGGTCAGCGCGGTCGCCCTCGTCGGCGGCGGCAGCAAGGCCAAGCCCGGCGAGATCAGCCTCGCGCACCACGGCGTGCTCTTCCTCGACGAGCTGCCGGAGTACAACCGCGCCGCGCTCGAGGCCATGCGCCAGCCGCTCGAGGACGGGTTTGTCAGCGTCGTGCGCATCCATGCGCAGGCGCAGTATCCCGCCCGCGCGATGCTCGTCGCCGCGATGAACCCCTGCCCCTGCGGCAACTACGGCAGCAAGACCGTCCCCTGCCGCTGCTCGCAGAAGGACATCGCCCGCTATCTCGGGCGCATCTCCGGCCCGCTGCTCGACCGCATCGATATGCAGCTCGAGGTCTCCGCCGTGCCGGTCAGGGAGATCACAGCCTCCGCGCCGGAGGAACCCTCTGCCGCCATTCGCGAGCGCGTGCAGGCCGCGCGCCTTCGCCAGCGCTCGCGCCTGGGCGCGGACGGCCCCGCCTGCAACGCCGAGCTGACGCCCCGCCAGGTCGGCGAGGTCTGCCGCCTCGACGATGCCTGTCAGGCGCTTCTGGAGCGCGCCTGCGAGCGCTATCACCTCTCCATGCGCGCGGTCAACCGCACGCTCAAGGTCGCGCGCACCATCGCCGACCTCGCCGGGAAGGAGGACATCGAAAAGGCGCATCTGCTCGAGGCGCTCGCCTACCGCAATCCCGAGGGAAGCTACTGGAAATGACCGGCCCCGGCCTTTTCGCGCCGGGGTCTTTTCAGTTTACTCTGTAAGCCCTTCTGAAAAGCCCCGCACTCGGCCACAAAGCAACAAGACTTACGTCACTTGGTCGGTTATGCAGCCGGCATCATGCCGGTTTGGCAAAAAAGGTCGAGATCCGCCGCCGGAGAACCTGTATAATGATCTCACAGGAGGGATGCCTATGAAGGAACAGATTCTCGCCGTGCAGCGCATGCAGGAGTACATTGAGGCCCATCTCTCGGAGGAGATCACCCTCGCCGGCCTCGCGCAGGCCTCGCTGTTTTCGCCTTGGCATTCCTACCGGCTCTTCCGCGCCTATCTCGCCCTGACGCCCGCGGAATACATCCGCCGGCTGCGGCTCTCCCGCTCGGCCATGCGGCTGCGCGCGGAGCATGTGCGCGTCGTCGACGTCGCAGCCGACCTCGGCTTTGGCAGCGTCGACGGCTTTCAGCGCGCGTTTCTGCGCGAATTCGGCTGCAATCCCGGCGAATACGCCCGCACGCGGGTACCCATCCCCCTGTTCATACCCTACGGCGTCAAATTCCGGGAACTGAGAAAGGAAGTCATCGACATGGAAGCTCTGCAGAGCGTCTTCGTTCAGCTCGTCAGAAAGCCCGCGCGCCGGGCTGTCATCCGCCGCGGCATCCGGGCGGAGGATTATTTCGCCTACTGCGCCGAGGTCGGCTGCGACGTCTGGGGCCTGCTCATGAGCATGGATTCCCTCGGCGGCGAGCCGGTCTGCCTCTGGCTGCCCGCCTCCTACCGCAAGCGCGGCACCTCCATCTATGTGCAGGGTGTGGAGGTACCCCCGGAGGGGGACTGCCCCGTACCGGAGGGCTTCGACGTCATCGCGCTGCCCGAGACGGAATACCTGATGTTCCAGGGCGAGCCCTTCCGCGAGGAGGACTACTGCGGGGCGATCCTCGCCGTGCAGCACGCGATGGCGCGCTACGATCCCTCGCTCATCGGCTACGCCTGGGACGACAGCCAGCCCCGCATCCAGCTCGAACCCCGCGGCGAGCGCGGCTATATCGAGCTGCGCGCAGTCAGACCGGCCGGGAAATAAAAGCCAGGGCTGCCCTTCCGGGCAGCCCCTTTTTATGCCTTTTCGTCCTCCCCCGCCGTCTCCTGCGGGTGATAATGCGCCCAGATGACCTGCGCCTGCGCCATGCCGATGCCCTCTGCCGCGCAGAGCGCCTCCGGCGTCGCCGCCGCGATGGCTGCAATGGATTTGAACTGCGCCAGCAGCGCACGCCGCCGCGCCGGGCCGATGCCCGGGATATCCTCGAGCGAGGAATGCATACCGGCCTTCTGGCGCAGATTCCGGTGGTGCGTGATGCCGAAGCGGTGCGCCTCGTCGCGGATGCGCTGGATCAGGTGCAGTGCTGGCGATTTTCGGTCGAGCAGGATGCTCTCCTCCCGGTCGGGCAGGAAGATCTCCTCCAGCCGCTTGGCCAGGCCGAAGATCGGGATGTCAAAGCCCACGGCGAGCATCGCCTCGCGCGCAAAGCGCAGCTGCTGCGGGCCGCCGTCGATCAAAATGAGATCGGGCAGGTCGGCAAAGCCTGTCAGCGGCGGCGCGCCCTCGGGCAGCGAGCCGTCCGGCAAAAGCTGTCCCTTTTCGATGAGCGCCTCGCGCTCCTGCCTGGCGCGCGTCAGGCGCCTTGTGAGCACCTCGTTCATCGAGGCAAAGTCGTTCGCGCCCTCGACGGTCTTGATGCGGAAGTGGCGGTACTCGCGGTGTGCAGCCTCGCCATCGATGGCCACGACCATGCTCGCCACGGAGAGCACGCCCTGCGTGTTGGAGATGTCGTAGCCCTCGATGCGCCGCGGCACGGTCGTCATGCCCACGGCCTCGGCCAGCGCCGCGCAGGCGCCTGTCGTGCGCTCCTTCTGGCGGGAGAGGTGCGCGTTGCGCTTGTCCAGCGCGTCCCGCGCATTCTTGAGCGCGAGCTCCACGAGCTTGTGCTTGGTGCCGCGCTGCGGCTCGCGCAGCGCAACCTTCCCGACCTCGCGGCGGGAGGAAAGCACCTGCGCGACATCCTCCGCCTGCTCCGGCAGCTCGAGGCAGAGCACCTCGGAGGCGGGCTGGCGGCCGTCGTCGTAGAACTGGAGCAGGAACGGCCCGATCACCTGCGACGGGCTCTGGTCGCCCGCGCCCTCCAGCGCGTAATGCTCTGCGCCGATCATCCGTCCGCCGCGCACGAAGACGACCTCGACCATCGCGTCGATGCCGTCGCTGACGCTGGCGACGATGTCCTGGTCGCCGCCGCGCACGTTGATCGCCTTCTGCCGCTCCATCAGGCTCTGCACGTCGCGGATGCGGTCGCGCAGCTGCGCCGCCTGCTCAAAGCGCATTTCCTTCGCCGCGCGGGTCATCTCCGCGCTCAGGCGGTCGACGACCGCGTCGCAGCGCCCGCCGAGAAAGTCGACAACCTCGGAGACGACCCCGGCATATGCCTGCGGCGTCGTCAGCCCCGCGCAGGGCGCGAGGCATTCGCCCAGCTGATGATGCAGGCAGGGGCGCCTGTTCATGCCGGGCGCAATCGCCATCGCGCAGGTGCGCAGCGGGAACAGCCCGCGCAGCACGTCGAGCACCTCGCGCACGCCCGTCGCGCCCATGTAGGGGCCGAAGTATTTCGCGCCGTCCTTCTGCACGCGGCGCACGAGCTCCACGCGCGGGTAGGGCTGCGTGACGTCGATGCGCAGATACGGGTAGTGCTTGTCGTCCTTGAGCAGGATGTTGTACTGCGGCCTGTGCAGCTTGATCAGGTTGCATTCGAGGATCAGCGCCTCCAGGTTCGTGTCGCAGAGCACGATGTCGAAGTCGTCAATGCGCGCGACCATCGCCCGCACCTTGACGGTATGATCCCTATTCTGATGAAAGTACTGGCTGACGCGGTTTTTAAGGTTGACCGCCTTGCCGACGTAGATGATTTTGCCCTCGCTCTTCATCAGGTAGCAGCCCGGGCAGGTCGGCAGCTTTTCGATTTTCAGTCTGAGCAGATCGTTCATCGCATCTGCGGCCCGAGGCCGCCTTCACCTCCGAACAGCTTGGCATACCGCCATCTCCATGCACCCGAGGCCGCAGCCCGGTGCAATCTCTCCGCAAACCAAAAGCGGGACGGCAATCCCGTCCCGTCGGTTTTATTCCTCGTCGTCCTCTTCGCCGTCTTCTCCGTCCTCGTCAAAGCGCGTGCGGACGACCTGGATGAGCTTCTCCATCAGCGCCTCGTCGGGCGGGACAAACTCCTCCATCTCCTCGCCGTTTTCGTCGGTGAAGGCGTTGATCTTCATGATATATACCGGATCGTCGTCGGGATCGTCGTCCGACGGGTTTTCCCTGGCGTCGCACAGCGCGGCAAACTCCTCGCCGTTGTAGAAGAAATAGTCCATCACCTCAAGCAGCAGCGTGTTGCCGGCCTCGTCGGTAAATTCCACCACGTCGCGCTCTTCCATTTCCTCGGGCGTCATCGATAAAAACCTCCTGTCCGCATGAGTGTCATGCTGCTTCATTATACCCGCTCGGCCGCCAAAAAGCAAGGGCCGCGCCGCCCGTGCGCAAAGATGCCCTTCCCTTTTTCCTCGCGCTTTGCTATACTGACTCTGCCGGATCGCCCGGATGAAGGGAGAGGATCGCCTTGTACCGCATTCTGATCGTCGAGGACGACGCCGCCATCGCCGCGGAGCTCTCGCGCCATATCGCCTCCTGGGGCTTTTCCGTGCGCGCCTGCGAGGACTTTGCCCGCGTGATGGAGGCGTTTTCCGCGTTTGACCCGCAGCTCGTGCTGCTGGATCTCTCGCTGCCGCTCTTTGACGGCTACCACTGGTGCCGCGAGATCCGCCGCGTCTCGGGCGTGCCAATCGTCTTCCTCTCCAGCGCCTCGGACAATCTGAACATCGTCACCGCCATGACCCTGGGCGCGGACGACTTCATCGCCAAGCCGTTTGACCTGACCGTGCTGCACGCCAAGCTGCTGGCGCTGCTACGCCGGGCCTACGACTTTTCCGGCACGCCCGCGCTCACGGCGCGGGGCGCGACGCTCAGGGCGTCGGATGCCTCGCTCGTCTTTGAGGGCAGCCGCCTGCCGCTCTCGCGCAACGAATACGGCATCCTGCAGACGCTGCTGGAGCGGCGCGGGCAGATCGTCAGCCGCGAGGCGCTGATGGAGCGCCTCTGGGCGACGGACAGCTTTGTCGATGAGAACACGCTGAGCGTCAACGTCAACCGCCTGCGCAAAAAGCTCGATGCCTTCGGCCTGAGCGGCCTGATCGAAACCCGCAAGGGCCTGGGCTACATCATCGAATAGGAGGCCGGTTATGCGCGCGTTTTTCGCTTATCTGCGCGGGCGCAGAATCGTCCTGCTCCCCGCCGCGTTTGTGCTGGTCTTCACCCTCGTGCTCGCGCTGTTTGCGCTGCCGCTGGGCGCGCTTCTCTATGCGGCGCTGCTGTGCGCCGCCGTCTATCTGCCTCTGCTCCTGGCGGACTTTTCGCGTCATGAACGCCGCAGGCAGCTCTACCTGCGCCAGGACGCCGCCTCTGTCTCCGCAGACAGCCTGCCCGCATCGCTTGACGGCGTCGAGGACGCGCTGCAGGCGCTGCTTCTGGATGCCCTCGCCAGCCGGGAGACCGCGAGCAGCGAAACAGAGGCCCGCTGCAGCGAGCGCATCGGCTATTACACGATCTGGGCGCACCAGATCAAGACGCCCATCGCCGCCATGCGCCTGATGCTTGCCGGGCGCGACGACGCCGACGCCCGCGCGCTCGCCTCGGAGCTCTCGCGCGTGGAGCGCTATGTCGAGATGGCGATGTGCTACCTGCGCCTGGATGGCAGCGCGACGGACTACGTCTTTGCCCGCGTGCCGCTGGAGCCGCTCGTGCGCGGCTGCGCGCGCAAATTCGCGCCGCAGTTCATCGCCAAGCGCCTGCGCCTGCGCGTCGATCCGCTGCCCGGGGAGGCGCTGACCGACGAAAAATGGCTGGCGTTTGTGCTGGAGCAGTTGCTCTCCAACGCGGTCAAGTACACGCCCGCCGGCGGCGAGGTACACATCGGCCTTGCTGCGCCGCTGACGCTCTTTCTCGAGGACACGGGCATCGGCATCGCCAAAGAGGACATCCCGCGCATCTTCGACCAGGGCTTCACGGGCCTCAACGGCCGCGCAGACAAGCGCGCCAGCGGCATCGGGCTCTACCTCTGCGGGCGTGTTTGCAAAAACCTCGGCCACACGCTGCGCTGCCAAAGCGAGGTGGGCCGGGGCACGCGCATGGAGATCGGCCTTTCCTGCCGGGCGCTGGAAAAGGAATAGGGAGTCCCAAACCGAGACTCCCCTGCTCCAATGATTGCCAACTGAAAAGGCGCCGCTCGCCTTCTTGCTTCCGTCCCAAAAAGGTGCTATGATGGTATGCGTAGGCAGGAAGGTATCCAACGGGACGGTCTCTCTTGCGGCAGCGTACAACCACAAGAGAGGTGATGCGTCATGACCAACGTAGAGTTGCTCAATACGTTGCTGACAATCGCCGGATTTACGCTCAGCGTCATTGCGCTGTGTATATCCTTTAAAAAGCGATAAGCATTTAAAAACCGCCTGCAGAGCTCACCTGCCGGCGGTTTTGTAGCCCCAGTCAGAGCTGCTGTGGGTGAAGACCACCCCGAAGGCTCGTGAACCTTCCTGCCTACATTGTACGCCATCGGCCCGTTTCTGTCAAGGCAGAAGCGGGCCGGCTTCGTCCTGCCTCTATCTTACAAAAATGTAAGCCAGGCATCGCCAAACTGTAAGGCCGATCGATGGCGCCGCGGGCCGCTCTGCGCTATCCTATTCCCATCCGCCGGCGCAGCGCTCACGCAAGCCCTGATCCCGGCGCAAAGCAACACAGGGAGGACAGCATATCATGCCGATACTTGAAGTCAATCAGCTCAAAAAGACCTACAGAACGCGTATGGGCGGCGCGGCCGTTCAGGCGCTGACGGATGTGACCTTTCAGGTCGAGGAGGGGGAGTTCGTCGCCATCATGGGCGAATCCGGCTCGGGCAAGACGACGCTGCTCAACATCCTCGCGGGCCTGACGAAGCCCACGGGCGGGCAGGTGCTCTTGGGCGGGCGGGACATGGCGTCCGTCCCCGAGCGGGAGATGGCGGCGTTCCGCCGGGAGCACCTCGGCTTCGTCTTTCAGGAGTTCAACCTGCTGGACACCTTCACCCTGCGCGACAACATCCTGCTGCCGCTCGTGCTCTCGGGCATGAGCCCGATGGATATGGAGCCGCGCGCGGCGCGCCTCTGCGCCCGGCTGGGCATCGGCGAGCTGCTTGACAAGTATCCCTACGAGGTCTCCGGCGGGCAGAAGCAGCGCGCCGCCGTCGCGCGGGCGCTGATCACCAACCCGCGCCTCGTGCTCGCCGACGAACCGACCGGTGCGCTCGATTCCCGCGCCTCCGAGGAGCTGCTCTCGCTCTTTTCCCAGATCAACGCCTGCGGACAGACGCTGCTGATGGTCACGCATTCCATCCGCGCGGCCTGCTACGCCTCGCGCGTCCTCTTCATCAAGGACGGCGCGGTCTTCCATCAGCTCTACCGCGGCGACATCAGCCGCGAGGCCATGTACCAGAAGATATCGGACACGCTGACGCTGCTGACGACGGGCGGTGATCGCGCATGAATCTCTCGCTGTATGCGCGCCTGGCGGCGGACAACATCCGCAAGCAGCGCCGCCTGTATGCGCCCTATCTGCTCTCCGGCTGCGCGATGGCCGCCATCACCACCGTGCTCGCCTACCTGACCGGCGACCCGGCCATCCGCTCGATGCCCGGCGGCGACAGCCTGGTCATGATGCTGAATTTCGGCATCTGGGTCATGATCCTCTTCTCCGCGATCTTCCTGCTCTACACGAGCTCGTTTCTGATGAAGCAGCGCAACCGTGAGCTGGGCCTGTACAACATGCTGGGCATGAGCAAGCGCCACGTCGCCCATGTCGTGCTTTGGGAAACGCTGCTGTGCGCGGCGGTCTCCATCGCCTTTGGGCTGCTGCTGGGCGCGCTGCTGGCCAAGGCCTTTCAGCTCGGGCTGCTGCGCTTGTGCGGCCAGGCCGCGGAGGGCAGCTTCTCCCTCTCGCCCCGCATGCTTGCGGACATGGCGCTCCTCTTCCTGGCGATCTACGCGCTCATCGCGCTGCGCTCAATCGTCCATGTCCTGCGCTCCAGCCCACTTAGGCTGATGGAAAGCAGCCGGGCCGGCGACAAGCCGCCGCGCCTTCTGCCGCTCTACGCGCTGCTGGGCGCGGCGATGCTCATCGCAGGCTACGTCATGGCTGTCTCGACGCGCAACGCCATGGAGGCGCTCTCCCTCTTCTTCATCGCCGTCCTGCTGGTCATCGGCGGCACGGCGCTCTGCTTTGAGAGCGGCAGTGTCTTCCTGCTCGGCCTGATGCAGAAGAACAAGCGCTACTACTACAGGCCGAACCACTTCATCGCCGTCTCCGGCATGCGCTACCGCATGATGCGCAGCGGCGCGTCGCTCTCCGTCATCTGCATCCTCTCCACGATGGTGCTGGTGACGCTCTCCAGCGTGCTGTGCCTGTATGTCGGCGCGGAGGACATGCTCA
>SFFC01000080.1 GCA_004556985.1 Clostridiales bacterium
ACCGCTTGACCATGGAGGCAGATGGCTGGGGAACTAGGATTCGAACCTAGACAATACGAGTCAGAGTCGTAGGTGCTGCCGTTACACAATTCCCCAATGGATATCTCAGCGACGAGAAGAATTATATCAAATTCTCCCGTCTCTGTCAACCCTGTTTTAGAAAAAAACTGTCGGTTTCTGTTTGTCGTTCCTCCGCGCCATACTGCGCCAGCAAACGCTCGATATGCGCCTTGGCAGCGCGTTGCGCCCGCTGCGCATCCTCCATGTCCTGCATCGGATCGCCCATCAGCGCGACAAACTGGCTGACCTTGAGCCCCAGCGCGTCCTGCATGTCCCTGTCGGAACCCTGCGGCGCAACCAGATAGTAGCAGAGAATCGAGTCCTTCTGCCCCATGCGGTGCGCCCGGTCCTCCGCCTGGGAATGCACGGCAGGCGACCAGTCGAGTTCGCCGAAGACGACGCAGCTGGCCCGCTGCAGGTTGAGGCCCGCCGCCGAGCGCAACGAGATCACGCACAGCGCCGTTTCGCCGCTCATGAAGCGCCCGACGGATCGCTCCTTGCCCTCGCCTGTCTCGCGCCCCGTGATGAAGGCGGGCTTATAGGCGGCCAGCTCCTTTTGATAGATGTCCATGACGGCGTGATGATTCGCAAACAGCAGCACATGCTCCCCGTTGTCCAGCAGCGCGCGTACGAAAGCCGCGACAAACGGCGCCTTCGCGATGCCCGTCGCCTGCCGCTCGCCCCGGCTGATCTGCTCCTCCAGCAGCGCGCGCTCCCTCGCATCCGGATGCAGCGCCGCGAGACTGCCCAGCTGCTCCATGACAGGGCGCATCAGCTCGCGGTAGACCCGGTCATCCGAATCGATCTCCTGCACAAGCCGCCGCTTGGGCGGCAGTTCGCGCAGCACCTCCTGCTTCGTCCGGCGTAGAATCAGCCCCTCACGCCGCAGATGCTCGCCCAGCAGCGCCGGATCGCGGACGATGTGGTTGCCATAGCCGTCGCACCACTCGCGCGTGAAGCTCTCCCAATCGCCCAGGCAATGAAAGTCGAGGATGTTGACGACATTCCAGATCTCGGCGCCGCGGTTGTAAATCGGTGTGCCGGAGAGGCCGATCACCCGCTCGCAGCGCTCGGCCAGCAGACTCGCCGCCGAATACTTTTCCGTGCCGGCGCGCCGGAGCTCCTGCATCTCGTCAAACACCACCGCGCGAAACCCCATCTGCGGCAGCACGGTCTTCCAGCCGCGCAGGAGGAGGTAATGCATGATGTAGATATCCGCTTTCGGCGGCGCATACGGTTTGAGCCCCGTAAGCACGCAGATGCGCGGCGGCCTTCCGTTCACGCGCAGAAAGCGCACCGTCTCCGCCTGCCAGTTGCGCACCAGATGCGGCGGCACGACCAGCAGCGCCGGCAGATCCCCCGTCGCAGCCAGGCAGGCCAACGCCTGCACGGTCTTTCCCAGGCCCATCTCGTCAGCCAGGAGCGCACGCGGATTGGCCAGCAAAAAAGAAAGGCCTTCCTTTTGAAACTCACGAAGCTCGCCCGCAAAGCTGCCCTCCGGCGGCGTGCATCGCTGGGGCAGCTTCATCGCCTGCTCGCGCGCGAGCGCATGCCTGCGGGCCTCCTCCAGCGTCCTCGTCCAGAGCGCCCGGTCGCGCGGGGCGATCTCCAGCGGATAGCGCAGCATCAGCCAGTTGACCTCGCCGATAATCCGCCGGTTCGCCGTAAAGCGCGCCTCGCCGCGCCTGCGCTCACTGCCGGGGAACAGACGCTTGGCCATCTCCGTCACGCAAGGCTCACCCTTGATCGTCCAGCATTTGCTGCGGCGATTGTAGGAGAGCGTACCGTAGATGTGCCCGCCCGCAGGTACATCGCGAAGATACCCCGGCAAGCGCTGCGTATCGATCTCCATGCCGCTTTCCATGCCGCTCTCCTCCTTTGTCTCTCCGCTCATGGCAGACTGATGCCCCATAGCCGCTCCAGGCAGACCATGTACACGCGCTTTCCGCCGGCCGTTTTGGGCAGATTGACGCCCCGGGGCGCGACGACGACCAGCGCCTCCACCTGCGGGCAGGCCGCATACCGCAGAAGCTGCCTGTGCAGCGCGCCGCGCACCGGCCGGCTCTTCTTGACCTCCAGCCCCACGCTGCCCGCCATAAAGTCGATCCGGCAGCGGGGTGCGAGTGTCACCTCATGGCACGCCTGCAGCCCGGCACGATCAAGCGCCTCGGCGATCAGCCCATGGAGCTCCGCCTCCGTACAGACCGCGGGGCAGCGAATGGTCTCCAGCGCCTCCATCACGCGCTCCGCCTCGTCCATCCTTTCCCCTCCCTGCTTCGACGGGTATTGTAGCACAAGCAGCGCACGGGGGCAAGCGAAACCGCCAAAAGAGAGGCTTCTTCTGCCTTTTCTCTTGCATCTACGCCCGATTTGCGGTATCATGGAGACTGTAAAATGATCGTTCCATGAAGCTGAAAGGAGCATGTCTCAAGATGAAGCAACTTCGTTTTGCGCTGGCGCTGGCCCTGTGCGTCGCTGCCGCGCATAGCTCCGTCGCGCTGGCCGCTTCCGGCGATGCGCCCTCCGTCACCCTCACCGTTCCCAAATCCGCCGTGGCGAGCGGCACGGAAAACAGTCTGACCGTCAAATCCAGCCTGCCCGGCTTTCTGACGCTTCGCCTGCTCGACGCCGCCGGCAACGAGGTCGTCACGCTGCTCGACGCAGAAGAAATCCATTCCAAAGAGAATACGGTGAGCGTGCTCCTCTCCGACGAGGAAGGTGAGCCGCTTTCGGCTGGCGCATATACGGTCGACGCCGTCGTCGTCAGCCAGTATGGCGTCTCCTCCAAGAGCACGACCGGCAGCCTGACGCTTGAGGAGCCGGCGCCTGTGCAAGAGCCGGAGGAAGCAGCGGAAGCAGCGGAACCGGAAGAGCCGGAAGCGACGAAGACGAACGATACGTCCAATTCTTCGTCCTCTGTCTCCTCGTCCTCTTCGTCCTCCGCCTCTGCGTCCCCCACCTCCGTTCCCTCCTCCACAGCCTCTACCAGCAAGGCGCCCTCAACTTCGACGAGCAGCAGCTCCACCGGCACCGCGCTCGCCTATGGAGCCGGCAGTTTCGCCATGGGTGAAGAAGGCTATGCGATCGGCGTGGGCGTGGGCGATACCGCTGAGCAAACCGACGCGGGCTACTGGGGTCTGACTGCCGATGCGTCCGATGCCGAAATCTGGGCCGCGATCACGCATCAGATGGTCTCCGTCGACGTCGGCGAGAACGAGTCTGCCTACATCTATAACTCCCCGTACGACGGCCGCACCCGCCTGGGTACCGTCAACGGCCTCTCCCAGGGCCTCAACGTCATCAAGAACCGCGACGACGGCTGGAGCCTTGTGGAGGCGTTCCGCAATGAGGATGGCGCATTCGTCCGCGGCTATATCCGTACGAAGACGCTGCGCCAGGTCGAGCCGAACACGACCTACGGCATCGTCATCGACAAGAGCACACAGACGCTGACCGTCTTCAAGGACGGACAGCGCATCGGCTCCTGCGAGGTCTCCACCGGCCTGGCGACGGCCAAGTATTTGCATCGCGAGACGCCCGCGGGCGAATACATCACCGTCACCCGCCGCGGCACCTACGACTATTATGGCATGGGCTATACCAAGTACACGATCCGCATCAGCGGCAGCTACTACCTCTGCGAGATCCCGACGACCAAGAAGAACGGCTCGGACTTCTCCCTGCTCAGCGACAAGCTCGGCGAGAAGGCCACCCGCGGCAGCATCTGCATCGCGCATGAGGCCTCGACGGACGGCGGCATCAACGCCGAGTGGATTTGGGACATGACCGACGAGAACAAGAAGGTCAAGGTGCTCATCTTCGACGACAAGTCCCGCACCGATGTGCCTTCTGCCGGCTGATTTCTCCCTCGCGCGAACCACAAACGACAAAAAGCAGCCGTATGACAGACAGTCATGCGGCTGCTTTTTATCTCCTCCGTCCGCGCATTGCATGAAAAGCGGCCTGCATCTGCCCTTTCCGCAGATACAGACCGCTCATCGGCGTTGCTCCGTTTCCCAGCTGTCCGCCGGCATCAGGCCTCTACTTCGTTCACATGCAGAGCGGGGTTGGCCCGCTGCGCGTCCTCCAGCATACGCCTGAGCCCCGGCAGGAAGGCCGCCATCTCCGCCGACGGTGCCTCGTCAACGCGCAGCGTCAGGCAGGTCTCCTCCCTCCTCTCCGTCAAGCAGTCATACAATGCGTCGAGGTTGCGGCCGTAATAATCCGGCAAGCTGAGACTGTATTGCAGATAGATGTGCAGCGCCCGCACCGTCTGAATGCAGCGCAGGTCCAGATCAATCGTCTTCATCGGTTCACTCTCCAAATAGCCAGTCAAAGAGCGCGCCGAGCTCCAGCTCCAGCGCCTCTCCCTGCCCCAGTCCGCCGTCCGTCATGCCGGAATAGTCAACCTCGACCTCGTCAAACGTCGCATAATGGTCGGCCGTGTAGTAGATCAGCCCGTCGTTTGAAAAGACGAGGCGCTCTCCCCCGCGATAGCCGCCGTCATAGCCGATGTCACATTCCGTCCAGGTGCGCCCCTTTTCCGACGGCAGGCTTCCCTCATAGTTGCCGAACCGGTCGCCGCCGATCGAGCAGCCCTCGGCCACGTCCCAGAGATTCCCCCTCTGGGCGTCCCATCCCAGGCTTCGCGCCTCCTGCTTGGTGATAAAGTTGCTGGGGAGCTCGCCGTAATCGCACAGGTAGACGGCCACCTCCTCCATCGTGTCGTACCATCCGCCCTCCTGCACGGGATGCGCCGCCGCATCGACGACGATCCCCTCCGCCAGCGCGGCCGTCATGCCCAGCGCCAGCAGCACGGCAGCCAGACAGACCGCCGCCGCGCGCCTGAATCCACTCATCCTCATTCCTCCTTTTCCTGCCCTCCATTATACCATACCCTCGCCGCCCTGGGAAATTGATTCTTGCGTTTCGCGGCATGCGGATGTATAATTCGATTGCCATTTGCGCCGCCTGCCGGGCCACGTTCCCGAAGCGCAGCGCCTGATCAAATGAAAAACCGCTTCGCAGCCGTCCCCGACACAACGCCCCGCAGGGCGCTCAAGTACGCGCGCGGCCGCCGCACAGGAGGTACCGAAATGAACAAGGATCTGACAGTCGGAAAGCCGCAAACCGTCCTTTGGCAGTTTTCCCTGCCGCTGCTGGGGAGCGTCCTCTTTCAGCAGCTCTACAACATCGCCGACAGCTTTGTCGCCGGCAAATTCATCGGAGAGAACGCGCTGGCCGCCGTCGGCAACGCCTATGAGATCACGCTGATCTTCATCGCCTTCGCGTTCGGCAGCAACATCGGCTGCTCGGTCATCATCTCCCGCCTTTTCGGCGCGCAGAAGTTCGCCGACCTCAAGACCGCCGTCTCGACGACGTTTTTTTCCGTCGCCGCGCTCTGCGCTGCGCTGATGGTGGGCGGCCTGCTGCTGTGCCGGCCGATGCTCGCGCTGATCAACACGCCACAGGCGCTGATGGCCGACTGCCGGCTCTACCTGAACATCTATCTGCTCGGCCTGCCGTTCCTCTTCTATTATAACGTCTCGACCGGCATCTTCTCGGCGATGGGCGATTCCCGAACGCCCTTCCTCTTCCTTGCCGCCTCCTCGACGAGCAACATCCTCGTGGATATCCTCTTCGTCAAGGCGTTCTCGATGGGCGTCGCCGGCGTCGCCTGGGCGACCTTCCTGTGCCAGGGCGTCAGCGCCGTGCTCGCCATGCTCGCGCTGCGCAGGCGGCTGCGCACAATTCCGCACGAGGGCAGCCCCCGCCTCTTCTCCCTGTCGATCCTCAAAAACATCGTCTCCATCGCGCTGCCCAGCACGCTCCAGCAGAGCTTTGTCTCCGTCGGAAACATCATCATCCAATCCGTCATCAACGGCTACGGCCCCAGCGTCATCGCGGGCTATTCCGCCGCCATCAAGCTCAACAACCTCGTCATCACCAGCCTGACCCAGCTGGGCAACGGCATGAGCAACTACACCTCCCAGAATATCGGCGCGAACAAGCCCGAGCGCATCGCCCCCGGCTTCCGCGCCGGCATCCAGATGGTCTACCTCGTGCTCGTCCCCGTTCTGCTGCTCTATGTCGGCTTCCCGGCCCTCCCTGTCAGCGTGTTCATGGACGGCGCGGGCAGCGGCGCCATGCAGACCGGCATCCAGTTCCTGCGCATCGTCGCGCCGTTCTATCTCGTCGTCTGCGTCAAGCTGATCGCCGACGGCGTCCTGCGCGGCGCCGGACTGATGCGCGAGTTCATGATTTCGACGTTCTCGGATCTGCTGCTGCGCGTCGGGCTGTGTATCGTGTTCTCTTCGCTCTTTGGCGTCGTCGGCATCTGGTGCTCCTGGCCCGTCGGCTGGGCCATCGGCACGGCGATGAGCTGCCTCTTCTATCGCCGCTACCGCAGGTCTCTCTCCTGCTGAAACAGCATGTCAGCCTTTGGGCCTCCTCCCCTCCGGGAGCGGGGCCCTTTTCTGCATTCTGCATGGCAAAGCACAGCGTTTTCCGTATCTTCTCCCGAAATTGGCCCCTCCCGCCTTCGTTTTATTGACAGCTCAACAATTTTGCGGTATGATATCGGGGTTGTATGATGCAGGGAGGGTTTTGTATGATGCAGGGAGGGTTTTGTATGATGGATATCGATCGCTTTCTCCACTTTGAGGCCATGATCGGCAGTGCAGCCAAGTCCATCCAGCGGCTCAAGGCCCTGCGGATGGATGCGTTTCATCTCTCCGCCGCGCATACGAGCTGCCTGACCGCCCTCCTGCGCGCCATGCCGGCAGGCCTCACGCAGACCGAGCTGCGCCGCAGCCTGGGCATGGACCGCGCGCAGGTTTCCCGCGTGCTCTCCGGCCTGTGCGAGCGCGGCTATGTCTGCGGCGACGGCTCCGGCTATAGGCGCCCCTACCGCCTGACAGAGAATGGCCTTCAGGTCTCCCAGGAGATCGACAGCATCATCCGCGAGGTGCTCGGCTATGTCTCCGGCAGCATTCCGCCCGGCGAAATCGAGCGCTTCTATCAAACCTTTTCCATCATCACGGAGAACCTCTCGCGGGCCGTCGCGGTCTACGGGGACTCCCCCGAATCCAGCGAGGAACAACAGTCATGAAACCGATTCAGCGCCTTTCCTGCCGCGCGGTGCAGCTCGTCTTCCGCGCGGCGCTGCCCTTTCTGCCCTACAGCCAGCCAAAGCTGCTGACCCATCTTGGAGAGATACCCCCGCTGCTGGCGCACAAGAAGATCGCCTCCGTTCTGCTCGTCGCGGACGGCACGGTGCGCGATCTCGGCCTGACTGCGCCGCTTGAACAGGCGCTTGCCGATGCCGGCATCGCCTGCGCCGTCTATGAGCAGCGCCGGCCTAATCCGACCATCGACAATGTCGAGGCCGCCCGCGAGGTCTATCTCTCCGCCAAGGCCGGCGCGATCATCGCCGTGGGCGGCGGCTCCGCGATGGACTGCGCAAAGGTCGCCGGCGCGCGCATCGCCCGCCCGCGCAAGAGCGTGCAGAGGATGCGCGGCCTGCTGCGCGTCACCTGGCCGACGCCGCTGCTCATCGCCGCGCCGACCACCGCCGGCACCGGCAGTGAGACGACCCTTGCCGCCGTCATCACCGATGAGCGCGCCAAACACAAGTATCCGATCAACGACTTCGCGCTCATCCCGAATGTCGCCGTGCTCGACGCGGAGCTGACGCTCGGCCTGCCGCCGTTTGTCACGGCGACGACGGGCCTGGACGCGCTGACCCACGCCGTGGAGGCGTACATCGGCCGCTCCACCAACGCGCTGACCCGCCGCATGGCCGAGGAGGCCGTGGAGACTATCGCTCGCTGTCTGCGCCGCGCCGTCAAAAATGGCCGGGATCTCGACGCCCGCCAGGGCATGCTGCGCGCGGCCTATTGTGCGGGCATCGCCTTCTCGCGCTCCTACGTCGGCTATGTCCATGGCATCGCCCATTCCCTCGGCGGCCAGTACGGCATCGCGCACGGGCTCGCGAACGCGGTCATCCTGCCGCATGTGCTGCGCCGCTACGGCACAGCCTGCGAGAGGAAGCTCGCCCATCTGGCGCACGTCGCCTCTGTCGCGCAGGCGCAGACACCGGACGCCGAGGCTGCCGAAGCCTTCATCCGCTGGATTGAGGCCATGAACCACGACTTTGGCCTGCCCACGACGTTCCCCCAGATCGTTCGCGAGGATATTCCCCGCATGGCCCGCCATGCCGCGCAGGAGTCCAACCCGCTGTATCCCGTGCCGCTGCTGCTTGACCGGCACGAGCTTGAACCGCTCTACCTTGAGCTGATGGAGGCCTGACATGGAGATCGAAACCCTCGTCGCCCGCCAGCGCGCCTTTTTTACGCAGAACACGACGCTGCCCCTCGAATTCCGCCGCGAGGCGCTTGACCGGCTCGAGCGCGCCATCGTGCAGCGCGAAGGCGAAATCAACGACGCCCTGCGCGCGGATCTCGGCAAATCCGCCTCGGAGAGTTACATGTCCGAGGTCGGCATGACGCTTTCCGAGCTGCGCTTCATGCGCGGCCATCTGCGCGCCTTCGCGCGCAAGCGCCGCGTGCTGACGCCGCTGGCCCAATTCCACGCCAGCAGCTACACCGTCCGCGACCCCTATGGCGTCGTGCTGATCATGTCGCCCTGGAATTATCCCTTCATGCTGACAATGGAGCCGCTCGTCGGCGCGCTCGCCGCGGGCAACTGCTGCGTCGTCAAGCCCTCCGCCTATGCGCCCGCGACCTCCGCCATCATTGGCAAGCTGATTGCGGACTGCTTCCCGCCGGAGCACGTCTGCGTCGTCGAGGGCGGCCGCGCGGAAAACCAGGCGCTGCTCCATCAGACGTTTGACTACATCTTCTTCACCGGCGGCGTGACCGTCGGCCGCGAGGTCATGCGCTGCG
This sequence comes from Clostridiales bacterium, assembly GCA_004556985.1. Lineage (GTDB taxonomy): Bacteria > Bacillota > Clostridia > Christensenellales > Aristaeellaceae > Ventricola. Next base: position 8,967 of record SFFC01000080.1, read on the forward strand.
CCAGCGAGCATCTGACGCCCATGACGCTCGAGCTGGGCGGCAAGAGCCCCTGCATCGTCGATTCGACGGCCAAGATCAAGCTTGCCGCGCGCCGGATCGCCTTCGGCAAGCTGCTCAACTGCGGCCAGACCTGCGTCGCGCCGGACTATCTGCTGGCCGACCGGCGCATCGCAAACGAGCTGATCGCCTGCCTCAGCCGCGAACTTGAGCGAATGGCGCCGGACGCGCTTCACAACGACAGCTATGTTCATATGGTGAACCGCAAGCACTTTGACCGCGTCATGGGGCTGATCGATCCTGAAAAGGCCGTCCTTGGCGGCCATGGCGACGCGCAGACGCTGCGCATCGAGCCGACGATCCTGCGCGGCGTCAGCACGGAGGATCCTGTCATGCAGGAGGAAATCTTCGGCCCCGTGCTGCCCGTGCTCACCTACGACACGCTCGACGAGGCCATCGCCTTCGTGCGCAGCCGGCCGCATCCGCTGGCGCTCTATTTCTTCTCCGAGGACAAGGCCGCGCAGCGGCGCATCCTGCACGAAACGGCATTCGGCGGCGGCTGCATCAACGACACGATCATTCATCTCGCGACGAGCCGCATGGGCTTTGGCGGCGTTGGCCAGAGCGGCATGGGCAGCTACCACGGCAAGAAGAGCTTTGACACCTTCAGCCATGAGAAGAGCATTGTCGACAAAAAAACCTGGATGGATATGCCCGTGCGCTATATGCCCTACTCGAAGCTCAAGGATGGTCTGCTGCGCATCTTCCTGCGATAATTCTGCTTTGCATCCAAACCCGACTATATGGAATGAATCCCGTTTCAATCGTAGGATGCTTCGCATCCTGCTCTGAAACTACTTTCTTTTCGATTTCTATGGCTACGTTGGGCTGCCGCCCAAACCTGCCTGAGGGATTTCATCCCTCAGACTCCCTTCTTCGCTTCGCGCCTATCGCTATTTCTATCTGAGAGTATAAGCAGCACCGGCCGGGAAA
>SFFC01000081.1 GCA_004556985.1 Clostridiales bacterium
AGCAGTTGAGCAGCCAGTTCATCTGCGCATGCTGCGGGACATGGCTCTGGAAGAAGAGCACGTTCTTCTCGGGATCAAGGCCGATGGCCAGCAGCAGCGCGAGCAGCTGGATGGACTGCTGGCGCAGCTTGGCGGGCTCCTGACGCACGGTGATGGCGTGCAGGTCGGCGATCATGTACAGGCAGTCGTATTCATCCTCGAGCAGCTTCCAGTTGCGCATCGCGCCGATGTAGTTGCCCAGCGTGGGCGTGCCGGAGGGCTGAATGCCGGAGAGGATGCGCTGCTTTCTGACGGTCTGTTCCATGGGAAGGAACCTCCTTTTATTCCGTGCGCCGCGCGGGCGGCGGGAAAATCCTTTGATTGCTTCATTGTAACACAAAGCGGGGCCAATCGCAAGGGAAAGCGCATGCGCGGCGCAAACCTTCCAAAAAAGATCGAACCGTTTGACTTTTTCCCCTATTCGCTGTATACTTGGCATACTTGGGCTCATGCGCCCGGGGGGAATACAGAGACAGGCGGATCAAAGCCGCTGGGGAGATAATATGGAGCATACGCAGAACGCTAAAGTGATCGTGCTGATTCCCGCCTACAAGCCGGACGACCGCCTCATCGAGCTGACGCGCGAGCTGCGCGAAAAGGGCCTTGAGGTGATGCTGGTGGACGACGGCGGCCAGCAGACCTACGCGCCGATTTTTGAAAGCTGCCGTGCGCTGGGGGCGCAGGTGGCCGTGCATGCGGTCAACATGGGCAAGGGCCGCGCGCTCAAGACGGGCATCAACGCCGCGATGCTGGCCTGGCCGGACCTGACCGGCATCGTCACGGCCGACGCCGACGGACAGCATACGCCCGCGGACATTCTGCGGCTGATCGAGGCGATGGGGGAGCATCCGGATACGCTGATCCTCGGCTCCCGCGAGTTCACCGGGGGGAACGTCCCCTTCAAGAGCCGCTGGGGCAACCGCATCACGCGCTTTGTCTACGCGCTGGCCAGCGGCGTGCACGTCCGCGACACGCAGACAGGCCTGCGCGCGCTGCCCCGCTGCGCGCTGGAGGCGATGGTGCGCATCGACGGCGAGCGCTATGAATACGAGATGAACGTCCTGCTTAAGCTGCGGGACATGCGCATCGGCGTCTTCGAGGTGCCGATTGAGACGATCTACATCGACGACAACGCCGGCAGCCATTTCAACCCGGTGCGCGACGCGCTGCGCATCTATATGGTGATCTTCAAGTATCTCTTCTCGTCGGTCACGTCGTTTGCGGTGGATTACCTGCTCTACTGGCTCTGCCTGGGCGTGTTTAAATTCGCGCCGCTGCTCAGCTACGCGCTGGCAAGGCTCGTCTCCTCGCAGGTCAACTACCACCTCAACAAGCACACGGTCTTCTCCGGGCGCGGCGGCAGGCATTCGATGGTCAAGTACTATGTGCTGGCCGTCGTGCAGGGCGCGCTGGGCGCGGCGCTCGTGCAGGTGCTGCCGAGCGTGCTGCCGATCTCCGCAGCGATCATCAAGATCCCGGTCGATCTCGTGCTCTTCGCGCTGAGCTACTTCATCCAGCGCGACTATGTGTTTGACAAATGAGCGGACGGAAAGAAAAAACAAAGGGCCCGAAGCGGAGCGGAGCGCGGCGGCGTGTGAAAGCGCGCTCCGCGCTCCTTTTGACGCTGCTTTCCGCCCTGCTCGTCTTCCTGTGGCGAGCGCTGCGCGCGACGGCTTTTTCCGGGCTGGACGGAGTTGCGGCCATGCTGGCGGACGCGCTGGTGACAGTGGCGGCCTTCGCGCTGCCCGCGGCGCTGGGGCTGCTCGTGCTCGACGGGGATCAGCGCCGCCTCGTGCCGATGGCTGCGCTCTCACCGGAGCAGCTCTTTGCGCTGGCGATGACGGGCGTGCTCGCCGTCGCGCCGCTGACGCTGCTGCATGACATGCTGGGCATGCTGCTTGCCTGGCCGCAGGAGGCCGTCGCGCCGATGGCCTCGGGCAGGGCGGCGGCGCTGTTTCTGCCCGTGCTGCTCAAAAGCGCGCTGCTGGCGCCGCTGTGCGAGGAAGCCTTCTTCCGGGGCTATCTGCTGGGCGCGCTCGCGCCCTACGGCCGACGCGCGGCCGTGCTGGCGACGGCGCTGCTCTTTGCGCTGATGCACATGGGCCAGGGCATGCTGCCCTGCGCGCTGCTGGGCGTGCTGTTGGGCGCGCTGACGCTGCGCACGGGCTCGCTGCTCGCGCCGCTGCTGGTGCACGGGTGCTACAACCTGGCGATCGTGCTGATCTCGTTTTCGGGGCTGACGCCGCTGTTTGACCGGCTGAGCCTGCCTGCCTGCGCGCTGCGCCTGGCGATGAGCGCGGGCTTTGTCTGCATGCTGCTGCGCGCGTGGCGCGCGAGGCCGCAGCAGCGGCGCGCGCAGCTCGCCTCCGGCGCCCGGATGACGCCCGGGGAGCTCGCGCGTCTGGGGCTTGCGGCGCTTTTGCTGATAGCGGCGGTCGTCTGCTGCCTGCTGATGCCGGAGGTGAAGCCATGAATCTAGCGCTCATCTGCGTCGGCCGCCTGAAGGAGCACTACTGGCGCGAGGCTGCCGCAGAATACGAAAAGCGTCTCTCTCGCTTCGGCAGGTTCGAGACCGTCGAGCTGCCCGATCTGCCCGAGCCAGCGAACAGCTCGCCCGCCATCGAGGCGCAGATCCGGGAGAAGGAGGGCGAGGCGATCCTTGCCAAAATCCGCGAGGGGGATATCGTCATCGCGCTGTGCATCGACGGAAAGCAGATGGATTCCGTGCAGCTTTCGCAAAAACTCACGTCGCTCATCGATACGGGCCGGCGCGTCGTCTTCGTCATCGGCGGCTCGCTGGGGCTTTCGGAGCGCGTCGTCGCGCGCGCGCAGATGAAGCTCTCCTTTTCCCCGATGACCTTTCCGCATCAGCTGGCGCGCGTCATGCTGCTGGAGCAGGTGTATCGCGCGATGAAGATCGGCGCGGGGGAACGCTACCATAAATGAGGGGGGAATCAGGCATGACCTACGATTTTGATCTCGTCGGCAAGATCGGCTCGATGGCGCTCATCCGCCGCGAGGACGCCGACATCGATTACAATATCTTCTCCCGGCTGGGCAGGGAGCTTCGCCCGGGCATGATCTGGGTGACCTCCGGCGCGGCGGAGATCGGGCGGCTTGACTACATGCGCCGCACGGGCAGAGAGCTGACCTGCGACAGCGTTGACGCGAAGACCGACTACGCCGCGCAGGGGCAGACCATCCTGATGGAGCAGTACCGCCACTTCATCCGGCAGGAATACTCCGTGCGCCAGGTGCTCGTGGAGCATCAGCACTTCAACGACGAGGAGAAGCGGGCGCATCTGCGTCGCCTCTTCCTGCGCGCGAAGGAGCAGGGCGCGATTCCGATCGTCAACTACAACGACCCCGTCTCCGACGAGGAGAACCGCAAGTGGGAGCTTTCGGCGCTGCGCCGGGAGAAGCGCGAGGTACATGAGTGCGTCGACAACGACGAGACGGCCGCCGTCATCGCGGGTCTGGTGAGCACGCGCGTGCTGCTGATCATGACCTCGACCGAGGGCATCTACGAAAACCCGGCCGATCCGTCGACGCTCGTGCGCGACGTGCTCGCCCCAGATGCGGAGCGGCTTGAGCAGAAGGTGCGCCAGCTGCAGAAGCACTGCGTCGGCGCCTCCCGCGCGGGCGCGAACGGCGCGCATGCCAAGCTCGAATACGCGCTTGGCCCCGCGCTGCGCGGCACGACCGTCATCATCGGGCACGGCAGGCATCGCATCAGCGATCTGGTCGAGGGCCGCGTGCCCTGCACGAGGATAGGGATTGAAGCATGAAAGCGAATTATCACACGCATACCCTGCGCTGCGGCCACGCAAGCGGCGCGGATGAGGACTATGTCCGCGCGGCGATCGCACAGGGCTTTGACGAGCTCGGCTTTTCCGACCACGTTCCCTGGCCCTACGCCTCCGGCTTCACGCATCCGACCGTCAGGATGCTGCTCAGTCAGATGGACGAATACCTGGGGAGCATCCGCGCCCTTCAGAAGAGATACGCGGATCAGATCTCGATCCGCGTGGGCTTTGAATGCGAGTATTTCCCCGATTACATCGACTGGCTCCGGGAGACGGCGAGGGAAAAGCAGCTCGATTATCTGATCCTGGGCAACCACTACGACCGCACGGACGAGGGCGGCATGTACTTCGGCAACGCGAGGACGCCGCAGCAGCTTTCCGCCTATGTCAAGCGCACGGCGCAGGGCGTGGAGACCGGGCTGTTTGCCTGCCTGGCGCACCCGGATCTCTTCCTGCGCAGCTACCGGCCGTTTGACGAAAACTGCCGCGCGGCGGCGCGCGAGCTGAGCCGGGTCTGCCGGGAGCGCGGCGTGCCGATGGAATACAACCTGCACGACCGCTATATCGCGGGCATCACGCACAGGATCAGCTATCCGCATCCCGAGTTCTTTGAGATCGCGCGGGACGAGGGCGTACAGGTCATCATTGGGCTGGACGCGCATGAGCCGCAGGAGATCGCCGATCCCACGCAGTGGGACCGGGCGGCCCGGGAGCTCGAGCAGATGGGCATCGCGCGCCTTGACCGGCTTGCGCTCTGAGCGCCGGGCAGCGGCCGTCATGCGGGCAAAAGGAATGACCGCCGGGCAAAAGAAGTTGACAATTTGCAGACGTTGCCGTATGCTTGTAGCGACGACCCAAGGAGGATGAGAGCTTATGGGATTTTTGGATAAAATCCGCGCGTCGTTTGCGCGGTTCATGTCGGGACGCTACGGCGCGGATCAGCTCAGCTACGCGATGGTGATCCTCGCGCTGGTGATGACGGTGGTCGGCGCGCTCAGCGGGCTGGGCCTGCTGACGCTGATGGCCGACGCGCTGCTGATCGTCATGTTCGTGCGCATGCTCAGCAAGGACCGCTACCGCCGCGCGCACGAGAACCAGGTCTACCTGGAGAAGACGCAGAACGTTCGCCGCGCCGTGACGGAGTGGATGAACCGCGTCAAGAACAGCAAGAAGTATCGCTACTTCACCTGCCCCAAGTGCAAATCGCGCCTGCGCGTGCCGCGTGGCGTGGGCAGCGTGACGATCACCTGCAAGAGCTGCGGCAACAAATTTGACAAGAAGGCATGATACAAAGGCGGACGGCCCCAAGGCTGCCCGCCTCTTTGCTTCAAACGACGATGACGGAGGTTTTCATGAGCAGGGAGACAAAGCGGCGCACGGCGCGCCTGATCGCACTTCTGGCGCTGACGGCGCTGTGCGCGCTGGTCGTGTTCACCATGCGCATCCGCGACACAAAGCGGATGACGGCGGCGCTCGACCCGATTGCGCCGGATACGGCGCGCGACTTCATGAGCGCCAGCCTCGTCTATGACGCGGGCACGCGCACCTTCCGCGGCACGCAGACGCTGCGCGCGACCAACCGCACGGGCGAAGACCTCGAGGAGATTGTGCTTCGCGCGATGATGAACGGCGTCAGCGAAGACAGCGTCAGCATCACAAACGTGACGGTGGACGGCGAGAGCGTGCGGGCACAGACGGACGAGGAGGACCCGACCGTCGTGCGCATCCCGGTCAGCTGGGCATCGGGAGCGACGGTCGAGCTTGCGTGGACGCTGATGATCCGCCACGCAAAGGAGAGCACGGCTTCCCTGATCACGCTGCCGCAGCTGGCCGTCTGGGAGAACGGCGCGTGGCGGACGGACGAATACGACGCGCTCTGCGACGCCCCGTTTGCACAGGCGCTTGATTATACGCTCAGCGTCAATGCAGCGGACGCCTCGCCACTCGTCTTTGGCGGCGCGCTGACGGACGCGCGATGGGAGACGGGCGTCGGAGAGACGATGTATGCGGTGCAGATGCAGGGGGCGCGGGACATGACCTTTGCCGTGGGGTCAGGCCAAAGCGTCCGCTGCCGCGAGATCGGCGGCGTGCTCGTCAGCGCGCAGGCGACGAGCGCGGGCTGCGCGGAAGATCTGCTGGGCGCGGCGCAGAAGGCGCTTTCGTCGCTTGAAGCGATCGGTCTGCCCTATCCGTTCCCGTCGCTGACGCTGGTCGAGGCGGAAACGGGCTTTTCGGATGGTCGGGTCTGCTCCGGCCTCGCCGCGCTGCCGGTGGACGGAGGAAGCGAGGCGCTTTGCCAGCGGGTCACGCGGCTGGTCGCGCGGCAGACCTTCGGCGTGCAGGTCGGAATCGATCCCTACAACGCGCCCTGGCTGAGCGCGTCGCTCGCCTCCGCGGCAGAGCTGCTGGCCTACGCGCAGCGCAAGGGCGAGCGCGCGCTGAATACGCGACTGGAGGAGGAAATCGCGATGGCTGATCGCGTCACGCGGCCCTACGGCGTGACCGTCGGCGCGTCGCTGGCGCACTTTGGCAGCGACGCGGAGCGCACACAGGTGCTGCGCGACCAGGGCGGCAGCATGCTGCTGGGCATCGCGCAGGCGGCGGGAGAGCCGGCCTTCCTCGATGCGCTGCGGCTCTATGCACAGGAGAGCGCCGGAAAAATCGCCGCGCAGGCAGATTTTGAGCGGGCGCTTCTCGCAGCGACGGGCAGCGCCTGGGACGGCTATCTCGCGGATGAGCTGACGTTTTGACGCGAGGCGGACGGGAAGAGCGGCACGCTGAGCAGCGCGAGCAGCCCGGTGCAGACTGCGCCCAGCACCGGATAGGCCCGGGCGACGAGCGCGTCAAAGCCCAGGTGCGCAAAGAGCAGGCAGAGCGCCGCGCCGGCGAGCAGCCCCGGCAGAGGCGAAAGGGGCAGCAGGCGCACGAGCGCCGCGAGCAGCGCGCAAAGCGTGGAGAGCGCTGCGGCGTACAGGCAGGCGGCGACGAGCGCATAGCCGCCCGGCCCCAGCGCCCGGCTCAGTACGACGAAGGGCATCGGCTGATTGAAGACGGCGCTCAGGTGGCGGCGGCAGACCGCCGTGCCCAGCGCGAGCAGCAGCGTAAAGCCCGCGCAGAAGAGGACGGTTGTTTGCCGCCGCGCTCTTCGGGAGAGCGGGAGCAGCAGCGGCAGCGCGCCGGCGAGCAGCGCGGCGTTGAGCGCGCCGTAGAGCACGCCGTCCGTCAGCGCGCGCACGGGCAGGTCGGGCGCCATCGCGGGCGCAAAGCAGGCCTCGCCCGCCGGCAGCGCGAGCAGGCGAAGCAGCAGCATGGGCATCAGGGCGGCCAGCGCCGCGCCCGGCAGCGCCAGACCGGCCACGCCCCTGTGCGCAAGCGCCGCGCCCAGCAGCAGCGAGACGCATAGGCCGAGACCATAGCTGTGGGAAAGCGGCAGCGTCAGCGCGGCGAGCTCCGCGCAGGCGGCGAGCATTGCCCCGCCCGTCACGGCGCACAGCAGCGCAAACAGCGCGGCGCACAGCGTCCCCAGCCGCGGCCCGAACCGCGAACGGCACAGCGCGGGCAGCGAACGGACGCCCGCGCGCTCCATCTGCGCGGGCAGATGCACGAAGAGCGCGCCCATCACGGCGGCTGCGCCCAGAATGGCCGCGGCGGCCATCGGCCCATGCGCGGCGAAAAAGCGGACGATCTCCCGTCCGGAGGCGAAGCCCGCGCCCACCGCGCCCGAAAGCAGCGCCAGCGCACAGGACAAGACGGTCATGGCGATCCCTCCCCGCAAACAGCTATGCATGCCGCGCAAAAAACAGAAGGGTCGGGGCGCTTTTCCTTCCCTTTTGCGCGCTTTGGCTGTATAATAGAAGCGGCCGTCGCTCGGGAAAGCCGGCGCGCCGGCAAAAAACATCAAACCTATCAGAAAGCAGGGCTTTGCCATGCAAAGAGTTAATTTCTGTGAGATCGATCTGGACGCCATCCGCCATAATGTCGGCGTGATGCGGTCGCATATCGCGGGTGGCGCGGCGTTCCTGGCCGTCGTCAAGGCCAATGCCTACGGGCATGGCGCCGTGCAGGTCGCGCGCGCGGCGCTTGAGGCGGGCGCTTCGATGCTCGCCGTCGCCATCCCGGAGGAGGGCATCGAGCTGCGCTGCGCGGGCATCGACGCGCCGATCCTCGTGCTGGGCGGCGTGGAGGAGGACGCGGCGGACGCGATCGTCGCCGCCGACCTGACGCAGGTCGTCTTTGACGAGGCGCGCATCCGCGCGCTCAGCGCCGCCGGCGTGCGCCTTGCCCGCAAGGCGAAAGTGCATCTCAAGCTGGATACCGGCATGAGCCGCATCGGCGTGCGCACTGCGCAGGAGGCGCAGGCGCTGACCCGGCTGATCGACAGCCTGCCGGGCATCGAGCTGACCGGCTGCTTTACGCACATGGCGACGGCGGACGAGCCCTTCCGGGAGGGGACGCTCGATCAGATCGCGCGCTTTGAGGCGCTGACCACGGCGATCGCACAGGTGCATCCCGCGCCGATTGTGCGCCACGCGGCCAATACGGCTTCGATCTTCCGCTATCCGCAGGCGCACTACGACATGGTGCGCGGCGGCATCGCGCTCTACGGCTATCCGCCCGTGCCCGAGGCGCAGGGGCTCCGGCCCGCGATGCGCTGGGTGACGCGCGCCGTCTACGTCAAGACCATCGCCCCCGGCGACCAGGTCAGCTATGGCGGCACGTTCACGGCTGCGCGCGACACACGCGTGATGACTGTGCCGGTGGGCTATGCGGACGGCTACCGCCGCGGTCTGTCGGGCAAGGGCTGCGTGCTCGTGCGCGGGCAGCGCGCGCCGATTCTCGGGCGCGTGTGCATGGATCAGATCATGGTGGACGTCACGGACATCCCGGGTGCGCAGGTGGGCGACGAGGTCGTGCTGCTGGGCGCGCAGGGAGAGGACTGCATCAGCGCGCAGGAGATGGCCGACTGGCTGGGGACGATCAGCTACGAGGTGCTCTGCTCGCCCTCGGCGCGCGTACCGCGCGTGTGGCTGCATGCATGAGGACGAAAGGGCGGCGCTGCGGCGCGACATGCGCCAGAGGAGAAGGGCGCTGGACGCGGCGCGGCAGCGGGAGGCCTCGCTCGCCGTCTGCGCCCATCTCGCCGCGCTGCCCTGCCTGAAGCAGGCCCACACGGTCATGGCCTACGTGGCCTGCGGGGGCGAGATTTCGCTGACGCCGCTGATAAAGCAGCTCCTCGACGGGGGCAGGGCGCTCGCCCTGCCGCGCTGCGAGGGGCCGGGGCGGATGACGGCGCGGCCCGTGCGCAGCCTGGATGCGCTGACCTTGGGCGAATACGGCATTCCCGCGCCCGGCGCGGACTGCCCCGTGCTGCCGGCGGAGGAGATCGACGTCGTTCTCGTCCCCGGGACGGCCTTTGGCCGGGACGGCGGGCGGATCGGGCAGGGCGGCGGCTATTACGACCGCTTTCTGCCGCAGACGGATGCCCTTCGCGTGGGCATCTGCCACGACTTTGCGCTGCTTGACCGCGTGCCGGTACAGGCGCATGACCAAAGGATGGACCTGATCGTCACGCCCTCGGGCGTGACCGGGATGCCGGGCCTTCGGGCGCGGAAACACACAGATTGAACCGACGGGAGGAACGGACGATGACCCAGAACGAACCTGCTGCGAAGAAGCAGAACGCCAAGAAGAAAAAGAAACCGCTGCATCGCGCGAGCAGGTGGGGCCGTCAGGTGCCCTCCATGGCGCTCAAGCTGGTGAGCATCACCGTCGCGACGGTCGTGCTTGGGCTGATGTTCAGCGCGCTGCAGTCCATCGGCAGCTACTGGCTGCGCGCGGCGATCTCGCTGCTCATCGCGGCGGGCCTGCTGCTGATCCATTTCAGCGAGGGGCTGGCCAAGGGCCTTGCCGATGCGCAGGCCAGCCGCGCTTATGAGCGCGCGCTTCGCGTCGGCCAGACGCCCTCCGAGGGCGATTTTGGCTGCTATCAGCCGCTCAAGGCTGTCTGCGCGGCGCTTTGTGTCTACGGCCTGCCGCTGCTGCTCGCGGCATTCATCTCCGCCACGGCGCAGGAATACACCTATACCCTGC